>NZ_JBSFDZ010000019.1:0-113339 GCF_053594175.1 Nocardia sp. NPDC001965 | reverse complement strand
AGCGATCGCCACCCGTTACGACAAGACCGCCACGTCCTACCGCGGGATGCTCGACCTGGCCACCCTGCTCATCTGGCTTTGAGGACACTCTCTAGTGGGTTCCGCGTATACGCGGCGAGTCGCTCGGCCGCGCCGGGATCGAACGGGGCTCCTTCGATCCGGACCGGAGTGTCCTGCATGTATGCCGAAAGTGGCACTTCGGGAGGGGGGTCGAGATATCGCATGATCCGGGCGACGGCGGCCGCGACGGGCTGTCCGCGGCGCCGCATATCCGCGACGATCGCCGCGTCCGTCGTGGAATACGAGCCGGTGAATCCGGTAGCGGTCAGTCCGGGGTGTAGCAGCAGATAGCGAATGCGGCTGTCCGAGTGGGCTCGGGTGAACGCGACCGCGAGCAGATCGCTGAGTTTGCCGCACTGGTGCATGACCGCGTCGGGATGGTAGGAGCGTTCGGACTGCAGGTCGTCCCAGTCGATTCGGGTGAGATCGCCGCCGGGGCCGGACAGGTCCAGGACGACAGGTGTGGTGGCCCGGCCCAGTTGTCCGGCCAAGCCGTGAGTCAGTAGATAGCGACTCAGATAGAAGAGCGCGAACGAGGCCTCGAACCCCTCTGCGGTCACCGCCCGTGTCGACCGGTAGTAACGCGCTCCGAGGATCAGGGTGTCCACGACCGGGTGAGCGGTGGTCAGCCGGTGGATCACTCGATGATTCTCGGCGACCAGGCTCAGATCGGCGCGGAGGAATTCGAGGCGATCGGCCGCGCCGAGCCGGGTTGCCGCGTGGGTGAGGTCGGCGGCTTTGCCGGCGTTCCGGCCGAGTGCCACGACCCGGTCGCCGCGCTCGAGGTGGGTCAGCGCCAGGGCTCTGCCGATGCCGTCGGTGCCGCCCGTGATCACCACGGTTTTCATGAGTACTCCGATCCAGGTGTTCGATGCAGACTATCCGGACTTTATTTTTAGACTGATGAGTCTAGCTCGAGCTGGAAGTTTCGAAATCGGTGAGTCCGGATATCTCACCCGCTGGGTCTAGGATGAGCAGGTGACCACGGCCCGAACCTCCGCCCGCCCCCGTGGCCGTATCGACAAGCAGCAGGCGATCCTCGCCGCCGCCTTCGCGGTTTTCACTCTGACCGGCTATACGCAGGCCCGGATGGACCAGATCGCGGCCGAAGCGGGGGTGGCCAAAGCCACCGTGTACAGCCATTTCGGTGACAAGGAACAGGTGTTCCGCGCGGCGGTGCGGGCACTGTCGGAGACCGCCTCGGCGGCAAATCTCGCGGTGATCGAGGAATTGGCCCGGCCGACCGAGGATCTCGCGACGACGCTGCGGGCCGTGGGCGGGGATCTCGTCCGGTGCTACTGCTCGCCGGAATCGCGGGCGCTGCGCCGGCTCGTCTGCGCCGAGGCCGGGCAGTTCCCCGACCTGATCGAAATCGTCGACGAGGTGGCCGCCCGGGCCGGTCGGGCCCTCGCCGATCGCCTCGCCCGCCTCGCGTTGTCCGGTGCGCTGCGGATCGACGACCCGGATCTGGCCGCCGCGCAATGGGCGGCCCTGCTCACGGGCCCGCTCCGAGCCCGCTATCAATTCGGCGTCGACTCGCCGCCCGAATCCGAACTCGACGCGGTGACCGCCGCGGCGGTCTCGACCTTCCTGGCCGCTTTCGGGCCCTGAATCTCGCGAAATGCGGAATTCGCCGGCATCCCCGACGGATCGCAGCGCCCTGGGTGGTGTTTCCCGGTGCCCGGTCTCGGTTCTGTCGCCGCCGACGAAAACGTCACGAGAATTCAGTCGGGGAACGTCGAGCGGATGCGCATTGCCCCTCGGTTATCCGGGATGGAAGAACCCGGATGCCGAGGGGCAGTGCGCATCCCCGAATGTGCCGCGGTGCTATTTGTGCGGGACCCCGGTGACCAGGCCGCCGTCCACCACGAACTCGCTACCGGTGGCGTAGGAGGATTCGTCGCTGGCCAGGAAGAGGATGAAGGTGGCGACCTCCGCGGATTCGGCCGGCCGGCCGAGGGGGATGGTCACCAGATCGTCGGGGATCCCCTCGGTCATCGGGGTGCGAATGAGGCCCGGGTGTACAGAGTTCACCCGGATACCGTGCGGGGCCAATTCCAATGCCGCGGATTTGGCCAGGCCCCGGACGCCCCATTTGGATGCCACGTAACCGTGCGCGAACGGGGCGCCGCGCAGGCCTTCGACGGACGAGACATTGATGATCGAGCCGCCGCCCGCGGCGATCATGGGTTCGACGGCGGCGCGCATGCCCAGAAAAGTGCCGACGAGGTTCACGTCGAGGACCGCGCGGAACTTCTCCAGGGAGAGCTTCTGCAGCGGGGCGCCGTTGACGATTCCGGCATTGTTCACCAGCACGTCCAGCTTGCCGAACTCGGTGACGGCAGTGGCGACGGCGGTATCCCAGTGTTCGGGTTCGGTGACGTCCAGCGGCACGTAGCGCGCGGCGGTGCCGATCTCGTCGGCCAGAGCCTTGCCCTCGTCGTGCAGAACATCGCCGATGACAACCTGCGCGCCCTCGGCCACGAGCAGTTTCGCGTGGGCGGCGCCCATCCCCCGCGCGCCCCCACTGATCAGGGCAACTTTGCCGTCTACACGTCCCATGGCGGTGACGCTACCATGAAACTGGAACACGTTCTAGACACTGGTCCGGAACCGTGCCCAGAGCTGGAAGGTGGCGGTGGAGCAATATTTTCGCCGCCGCGATCCCCTGTAGCTAGGAGAATCAATGGCCCAACGCGTCGTCCTCGTCGGCACCGGCAATGCCGGCCGGATCGCCCTGACGCAGCTCATCACCGACGATCGCTTCGAACTCGTCGGTGTATGGGTATCCAGCCCGGACAAGATCGGGGTCGATGCGGGCGAACTGGCCGGGCTGGGCATCGACACCGGGATCAGAGCGGTCGGCGACCTGGACGAGCTGCTGGCCACGCGGCCCGACTGCGCCGTGTACTGCGCGATGGGGGATACCCGGCTGGTCGAGGCGATGGCCGATGTGCGGCGATTCCTCGCCGCCGGGGTGAATGTGGTCGGTACCGCGCCGGGCCTGCTGATGTATCCGTGGGGGACACTGCCGCCGAAGGTCTTCGCCGAGGTGGAAGCGGCGGCCGCGGCCGGGAAGTCGAGTCTGTTCGTCAACGGGGTGGACCCCGGTTTCGTCAACGATCTGATCCCGTTCGCACTGGCCTCCACCTGCCGGCAGATCGAACAGGTGCGCTGTCTGGAACTGGCGGACTACGCGACCTACGACGGATCGACCGTCATGTTCGACGTGATGGGATTCGGGACCCCGCTCGATCAGACCCCCATGCTGCTGCAACCAGGGGTGCTGGGTATCGCCTGGGGTGCGGGGATACGGGCCCTGGCCGCCGGACTGGGTGTGCGTGTCGACGAGATCACCGAGACCTACGAACGTGAGCCCGCACCCGAGAGCTTCGAGGTCGCGGTGGGTGAGGTCGCGAAGGGCACCCAGGCGGCACTGCGGTTCGAGATCACCGGCCATGTGGACGGGCGCCCGGCGATCGTGGTCGAACACATCACCCGGCTGCGCGACGATCTGCGTCCCGACTGGGCGCGACCCGCACAACCCGGCGGGTCCTACCGGGTGGAGATCACCGGGGAACCCTCGTATGCGGTGGACATCTGCCCCTCCAGTCGTCACGGTGACCACAACTACGCCGCGATCCTGGCCGGTGTCGGCCGGGTGGTCAACGCCATACCTGCCGTCGTGGCCGCCGAACCGGGCATCCGAACCACCGGTGACCTGCCGTTGTACACCGGCCCCGGGCTGGCGGCTCCCGCCTGACCAGTGGAATCCGGCCGACGGATTCGGCGGCGATCCGGCAACGCACCTAAGCTCGGATGCCGGAGCGTACGAGCCGTTGGCTCGGCGCCGAACCCCCAGGGAAGGTGCGCTTGTATGTATGAGCCCGAACGGTCCGGTCCGCGGGAGCCGAACCTGACCGAACTGCGCGAACGGGCCGCGCACGGCGATTCCGACGCCGTCGCGCAACTGCTGGATATCGGGGACGAACGCACCGATGCCGTGGACCTGAGCGAATACGACCTCGGCGTGGACACCGAGCCGGGCGGCGACGCCGACAAATAGCGAACCGGCCCGCTCGGGCCCCGCGGCGACCCGGCCGGAGTACCGATCCACCGGTACTCCGGCCGGGTCGCTTGTAGGGTGGGGCGATATGGGAACCGCTCCGGCTGTCACACCGGAGCGAACCTCTATCCCGAACCGGGTCCCTCCGTCCGCACGAGCCGGCGCCGCGCTGTGGAGCCGGCTACGTCCCCCGGGAAGTGCGGTGCTGTGGGCGGCGGCCGCGCTCATCGCGCTCCAACTCGGCATCCGCGCCCTGGTGACCGCGAACGGCTACTTCTACTGGGATGATCTGATCCTGGCCGGCCGGGCCGGGACCCTGCCGCTGCTGTCCGGCGATCTCCTGCTGCACGATCACGACGGGCATTTCATGCCGTTGGCCTTCGCGGTCTCCTGGCTGACCACGGCAGTGGCACCGCTCGACTGGGGAGCGGCCGCGTTTGTTCTGCTCGCCGGCCAGCTGGCGGCCTCGCTGGCTGTCCTGCGCATGCTGCTGGTGCTGCTGGGCCGGCGCCGGGCGCTGCTGGTCCCGCTGGCGTTCTACCTGTTCTGTCCGCTGACGCTCCCCGCTTTCGCGTGGTGGTCGGCCGCACTCAACGCCCTGCCACTGCAGTTCGCGCTCGCCTGGGTGGCGGCCGACGCGGTACTGCTGGACCGCACCGCGCGCCGCCGGTACGCGATCTCCGGCGTGGTGGTGACAGCCGTGGGACTGCTGTTCTTCGAGAAGGCGGTGATCGTTCCGTTCGTGGCACTGGCCGTGGTCCTGTTGCGGCGCTACGTAGACGGCCGGCGCCCCGGCCTCCGGGCGGTGCTGCGACGCGGCGCGGGTCTCTGGGCCGGGGCCGCGGCGGTACTCGTGCTGTGGGCGGTGTTCTATCTGGCGGCGGCCGGGATATCGAGCGGTTCGGGCGGTTCGGGCGATCTGGCCCATATGCTGCCGCGCGCTGCCTGGGCCGGTCTGGTGACCGCGCTGCTGGGCGGACCCTGGGGCTGGGAACGCTGGGTGCCCTCCGCGCCGTGGGCGGTCGCGCCGGACTGGGCGGTGTGGGTGGCGTGGCTGCTGCTGGCCGCCGGGGTCCTGTTGACGATCCGGGCCCGGCGGGTGGTGTGGCCGGTCTGGGTCGCGGCGGTGGTGTACGTACCGGCCGTGCAGATCCCTGTCGTGCTGATGCGGGCCGGCCCGAACACCGTCGACGAACTCATGATGTCGCTGCGCTACCTGGCCGATACCGCCGTGGTCCTCACCGCCGCCGGTGCGCTGATCCTGCGGGCCTTCGCGCGTCCACGGACGGCCGCCGCCGAGCGCGCGGCAGCCGGTGACCGCCGACCCCGCCTGCGCGGACCTGTGCCGGCGGTCCTGGCGGTCGCGGTGTTCGTGCTGAGCAGCCTCTGGTCGACCTGGACCTTTTCCCGCAGCTGGTCCGAGGGGCCGACGAAAGACTATGTGACCACTGTGCAATCGGAATTCGAGCACTGGGACGGGTCGCCGCTGCTCGCGCAGGAGGTGCCGTGGAACGTGCTGAATCCGACGGCCTACCCGGAGAACGAGGCGGGCCGGGTGCTGTCCTCGATCGCTCCGCCCGGCGCCTTCGCCGCGGCCACCGATCATCTGCGCATGATCACCGACTCCGGGCAGTTCGTCGATGCCCGGGTCTGGTGGAACCGCGGAATACTGCCGGGGCCCGAACCCGGCTGCGGGTATCGGATCGGCGGGGACAGCTCGGTCCGCGTTCCTCTCGACGGGCCCATGATCGCGCACGAATGGACGGCCCAGCTCAACTATTTCGCCGACCGGGACGCGACGCTCACGGTGGGGCTGGAACGCGGCAGCCGGGCGGAAGTACCGGTACGGCCCGGTCTGAATACGGTTTTCGTGCGGGTCACCGGTAGCGGATCGGCCCTGATCGTCCGGAACCGGACGCCGGAATCGGCGGTGTGCCTGGCCACGGGCCCGGTCGGGGTCGCGTCGTATCCGTAGGGTCCGGGCTGCGGTGTTGCGCCGAGTTCCCTTCCCCGAGCGAGACTTCCCACTCCCGGTGGTATCGAACAACTGTAACGGTGGTTACGTGTCAAGTGCCGCACAGTGCCCTGGCGCACCTGCGCGGGGCCGGGTTCGCCCGGCGCCGCCGGCGGCAGGTTTCGTGCACAGTCCGACTGCCGGGTCGTGACGGCCGTGGCCGAGTGTGAAGCGAGGCGGTGATGATGACCGAGGGCGCATCCGTGGACTCCGTCACCGGGGAGCTCACCACCAGACTGGGGGCGGTCGGTGGTGTGGCGGGTGAAGCGGTGCGGCGCAGCGTTCGCGACGCGGCCGGCGGCGCGCAGACGATCGCCACGCTGGCGCGGGCCGACGCCGCGGGCGCACGGCATGTCGAACCTGCCGACAGCACCGACCCGGCGCCTCCCGGACAGCCCGAGCACCACGTCCCGGCGGATCGTGCGGCCGGGACCGGTACGCCCGATGATCACCGCGGCTCCGATGATCGGCCGCCGTCGCCGTCGCCCCGGGATTCCGGCGGGACTCCGGATCCGCCCGCGGGCGCATCCGATCCGCAGCCGGACCGGCCGGATCCCGATCCGGCTGCCGCGGTGCCGCACGCGGCAGCCGAGGCTCACCCCGCCCCGGAGGCTCACCCCGCCCCGGAGGCTC
Source organism: Nocardia sp. NPDC001965 (assembly GCF_053594175.1). Classification (NCBI taxonomy): domain Bacteria; kingdom Bacillati; phylum Actinomycetota; class Actinomycetes; order Mycobacteriales; family Nocardiaceae; genus Nocardia; species Nocardia sp. NPDC001965. The sequence continues at coordinate 106,566 of NZ_JBSFDZ010000019.1, read as the reverse complement.
ACCCCGCCCCGGAGGCTCACCCCGCCCCGGAGGCTCACCCCGCCCCGGATGCCGAGGCTCACCCGGTCCCGGACACCCCGCCCGCGCCGATACCGCCCGGGGCAGCGGCGCCACCGGAGCCCGCGCAGCAGCAGCCGGCGGCGCCTGCCCCCGCCACGGATACGCCGTCACCGGCGGACCCGGTCGCCGCGCAGGCCGGGCACACCCCGTGGACGATGAGCACCGGCGCGGAACAGGCCAGCGGCCATCCAGGTGGATCGACGCCGTGGAATTCTGGCGGCGGCTCGTCGATGCCCTACATGCCGGGTATGCCGGGGGGCGGACTGAGCTCGCTGACTCCGCAGGAACGACCACCGCGGGGGAGCGTGCCCTGGTCACGTCGCGGGAACAACGAGGAGACCGTATTCCCCCGGCCCCGGCCCGACCGCCAGAACTCCACCAATCGCACCGAATGGGCGCCGTGACTCCGGCGCCGGATCAGGGCCGGCCGGGGAATGCCACGGTCGCCGGCGCGATACCGGTGGCCGCCTGCCAGACCGCCCGCCGCCCGGCGGATTCGGTCAGCGCCTCCACTGCGGTGCGGCGGGTGTTCGCGGTCGTCGCGCGCTCCACCACCGCACGCCAGGCGACCGCGGTATCGGTCTCCACCAGGACGGCCAGCTGCGCTGCCGACGCGGGATCGGTCACTTCGACCGGGACGGTGTAGGCGGGGTCCGCCGGTGGCGCGTCGCCGCCGCCGGCGGTGAGCAGATCGGCGGTGGCATCGCGGCGGGCGCGGTGCCCGGCCGTGTGCTCGTTGACCGTGCGCCGCTGTTCCGGGCTGGTATGGGCCGCGATCAGGCCGTAGGCGTATACCGCCGCGTATTCGGCGTCGAGCGCATCGCGCAGCGCCTGCTGTTCGGCACCGCTCATACCAGCAGCACCCCCACCTGAACCGCGCAGGAGGCGCTGATCGAGGCGAGCAGCCCGGCCCGGTAGCCGGACTGAGTGACGGCCAGCTCGGTCGCGGCCCGTTGCGAGGCGAGCAGCTGATCGCGCAGGGTCGCGATATCGGGCGGTGTGCCGGGGCCCGGCGTCGTACTGGGCGCCGGGGTCCGGACGGCGGGGGTCGAACCGTCGCCGTAGACGCCGATCGCGCGATCGATCTCGGTGCGCAGGGCCTGCGCGTGCGCGGTGCGTTCGGCGGCGACCGTGCTCAGTGCGTCGGTGCGCTGTGGGTCGAGCGCGATGGCGGCGGTGGCCGCGGCGGCGTCGGTGCGGGCCGAGAATTCCTGGGCGACCAGGACATCCGGTTCGGTGATCGGGTCCTCCGCGCACCCGGCGACTGCTCCGGCGGCGAACAATCCGACCGTGCCGCCGCCCGCGACCCGTAGCGCTGTACGGCGATTCACCCGGCGGGAGCCGCCGTACCGGTCGGAGGAGGGGCCGCGGGGACACCCGGCCGCGGGCCGGTCGGTAACGCGCTCGGTCACCGGACCATCGTGCCAGACCGGTGCCCGCAACTCGGTACGGGCACCGTCGGGCGGACTTACCGCCGACCGCTGGTCCTTTACCTTCTCGGGGCGCGTTACGCTAGGTCACCGGCACAGAATATTCCGTCCGCGTGACAACTGAACCAGGAGCTGCCCATATGCCCATGCCGACCGAGGAGAGGGTGAGCCGGCTCGTCGCCGGACTCGTCGCCGGTCGAGGATTCGATCTCGAGGGTGTCGAGGTTTCGACCGCGGCGGGGCAGACCCGGGTGCGGGTCGTGGTGGACAGTGACCGCAGCGCCGACCTGGACACGATCGCCGAGCTGAGCGCGCAGGTGTCGGCTTGTCTGGACGAAGCGGACGACGAATTCGAGGTCGCTCGCTATCTGCTCGAAGTCACCACCCCCGGTATCGACCGTCCGCTCACCGCCCCCCGGCACTGGCGCCGGGCCCGCGGCCGCAAGGTCGAGATCGCCTTGAAACCGGGGGTCGCGCCACCCGAGCCCGCGCTGCCGCCACGATTCACCGCGCGGATCGGTGCTCTGGACGACGACCGGATCGCGCTGGTGTTGAGCGGTAGACCCGGACCGCGCCTGGTGAGCGTCGGCCTGGACGATATCGACCGCGCTGTGGTGGAGGTGGAGTTCTCCCCGCCGAACGCGCGTGAACTCGAACTCGCCGGCGGTGTTGCCGCCGGACGCCCACCCGCGGGAGCGGACGCCGCGGAGCTCACCGGAACTGCTATCGCCGCGTCCGATTCGACCGAAGGGACCATGGAATGAACATCGAAATCGAAGCCCTGCGCGCGATCGTCGCGGATAAGGGGATCTCGATCGAGACCGTGATCTCCGCGATCGAGTCCGCTCTGCTCACCGCCTACAAGCACACCGAGGGTCATCAGGCCAACGCCCGCGTCGAGATCAATCAGCGCACCGGCGTCGTGCGGGTGCTGGCCACCGAGCTCGACGCCGACGGCAATGTGATCTCCGAATGGGACGACACCCCCGAGGGATTCGGCCGGATCGCCGCGACGACCGCGCGGCAGGTCGTACTGCAGCGTCTGCGCGACGCCGAGAACGAGAAATCCTTCGGCGAGTTCTCGACCCACGAGGGCGATATCGTCGGCGGTGTGGTGCAGCGCGACGCGCGTGCCAATGCGCGGGGCACCGTGGTGGTGCGGATCGGCAGCGAACTGCACGGCGCCGAGGGTCTGATCCCGTCGGCCGAGCAGGTGCCCGGGGAGAGCTACGAGCACGGCGATCGGATCAAGTGTTACGTCGTGGGGGTATCGCGTGGGCCTCGTGGTCCGCAGATCACGCTCTCCCGGACGCACCCCAATCTGGTCCGGCGCCTGTTCGCGCTGGAGGTACCGGAGATCGCGGACGGATCGGTGGAGATCGTGGCGGTCGCCCGGGAGGCGGGGCACCGCTCCAAGATCGCGGTCCGCTCCACTGTCTCCGGCGTGAACGCCAAGGGCGCCTGTATCGGCCCGATGGGGCAGCGGGTGCGCAATGTGATGAGCGAGCTGGCCGGCGAGAAGATCGACATCATCGATTACGCCGACGATCCGGCGACTTTCGTAGGCAACGCACTCTCACCGTCGAAAGTGGTTTCCGTCACAGTTGTGGACCCGGATGCCCGGGCCGCCCGGGTCGTCGTCCCGGATTTCCAGCTCTCGCTGGCCATCGGTAAAGAGGGGCAGAACGCCCGTCTCGCGGCCCGGCTGACCGGCTGGCGTATCGATATCCGCAGCGACGCGGCCCCTGACGCGGGGGGAACGGTGCGGACGGAGGCGCATCGCCGGTGACGCCCGAACCCGAATCGATGCCCGGGCGCTCGCCCTCGCACGACCAGCGAACACGCCGTACCGACTCGCCCTGCGCGACGTCATCGGGGGCGGGGTTGGAAGGCATCGATCGGTCAGCGGTAGAGTGGTACGAGGTTCGGTCCGAGTCTTCGGTTACCGCCCACGAACGTGATGACGAGTCGGCGGCGCTACGGCGCCCGGCGGCTCCCGTGCGAACGTGTGTCGGTTGCCGAAAACGCGAACCGGCCCCCGAACTGCTGCGGATCGTGGCGTGTGGGCGTTCGACCGGCGACGGTACGGATGTTGTCACGATCGTCCCCGATCCACGGCGCAGACTTTCCGGACGGGGTGCGTGGCTGCACCCCCTTTCGGCTTGTCTGAGCACAGCGGTACGGCGCCGAGCGATCGGCAGAGCACTACGAGTGTCCGGACATCTGGATATCTCAGCCGTTGAGCACCACCTCGAGAACAGGCACGAGCACTCATGAGCACACCGTGAAGTCCCAACGATGAACGTCCATCGGAGTTAACCCGAGGTCGTGCGGGTCCCCGCCAGCAGGCGGGAGGCACTGCTCGACCTCTCAGTGAGGAGAGCAGTGGCAGGCAAGGCCCGCGTGCACGAGTTGGCCAAAGAACTCGGTGTCACGAGCAAGGAACTACTCGCGAAGCTCAAGGAGCAGGGCGAGTTCGTGAAGTCGGCTTCGTCGACGGTGGAAGCACCCGTCGCGCGTCGGCTCCGTGAATCGTTCGCCGCGAAATCAGCGCCGGCGAAATCCGGATCCAACGGATCCAAGACCTCCGCGCGTCCGGGTCCGGCGACCTCGGCGAAGCCCGCGGCGCCCGGCCCCCGGCCCGGTCCACGGACCCCCGCGGCCCCGAGCCCGGCCGATACCGCGCCGACCGCCGAGTCCGCTGCGGCTCCGGTCGCCGGTAACGCCGCGAAACCCGCGGGCCCGCGCCCCGGTCCGGCGGTGAAACCGGGCCCGGCCGCTCCGGCTCGGGAACCGGTCCAGCCGCAGGCCCAGGCCCCCGCGGCCCGGCCCGCCGCCCCCGGTCAGCGCCCGGCCGCCGACGCGCCGCGTCCAGGTCAGCCGCGTCCGGCCGCCCCCGGCCAGAGCCCGGCCCGGCCGGGGCCCAAACCCGGCCCCAAGACCCCGCGCGTCGGTAACAACCCGTTCTCGTCGGCTCCCGAGCGTGAGCGTCCGGCTCCGCGTCCGCAGCCGGGCCCGCGCCCGGCTCCGGGCCAGGGCGGCCCGCGGCCGGGTCCGGCGCAGGGTGGTCCGCGCCCGCAGGGCGGTCCCCGTCCCGGCCAGAACGCCCCGCGTCCCGGCCCCGGTGGCCCGCGTCCGGCGGCTGCGCAGGGCGGTCCCCGCCCCGGTGGTCCGCGTCCCAGCCCCAACTCCATGCCGCCGCGCCCGACTCCCGGTGCGATGCCGCAGCGTTCGGCCCGTCCGGGTCCCGCTGCCGGTGGTCGTCCCGGACGCCCGGGTGGCGGCCCCGGTGGCGGCGGTGGCCGTCCCGGTGGTGGCGGCGGCGGTTACCGCGGTGGCGGCGGCGCCCCCGCCGGTACCGGCGCTCCCGCCGGTGGCGGCGGTTTCCGCGGCCGTCCCGGTGGCGGCGGCGGCCGTCCGGGTGGTCCCGGTGGTCGTGGTGGTGCGGCCGGTGCGTTCGGTCGTCCCGGTGGCGCGCCCCGGCGCGGTCGCAAGTCGAAGCGGCAGAAGCGCCAGGAATACGATTCGATGCAGGCCCCGTCGGTCGGTGGCGTGCGGTTGCCCCGTGGCAACGGCGAGGTCATCCGCCTCGCCCGCGGCGCGTCCCTGTCCGATTTCGCGGAGAAGATCGACGCGAACCCGGCAGCCTTGGTGCAGGCCCTGTTCAACCTGGGCGAAATGGTCACCGCTACCCAGTCGGTGAACGACGAGACCCTCGAGCTGCTCGGCGGCGAGATGAACTACGTCGTGCACGTGGTCAGCCCCGAGGACGAGGACCGCGAGCTGCTGGAATCGTTCGATCTGACCTACGGCGAGGACGAGGGCGGCGAGGACGAGCTCGAGCAGCGTCCGCCGGTGGTGACCGTCATGGGTCACGTCGACCACGGTAAAACCCGACTGCTGGACACCATCCGTAAGGCCAACGTCCGGGAGGGCGAGGCCGGCGGTATCACCCAGCACATCGGTGCCTACCAGGTGCCGACCCACCTCGGTGACGACGAACGCCTCATCACCTTCATCGACACCCCGGGTCACGAGGCGTTCACCGCCATGCGTGCCCGTGGTGCGAAGGCCACCGATATCGCGATCCTGGTGGTCGCCGCCGACGACGGTGTGATGCCGCAGACGGTGGAGGCCATCAACCACGCGCAGGCGGCCGAGGTGCCGATCGTCGTGGCGGTGAACAAGATCGACAAGGAAGGCGCGAACCCGGAGAAGATCCGGCAGCAGCTGACCGAATACAACCTGGTGGCCGAGGAATACGGTGGCGACACCATGTTCGTCGACATCTCCGCCAAACAGGGCACCAATATCGAAGCCCTGCTGGAGGCCGTGCTGCTCACCGCGGACGCCGCCCTCGATCTGCGGGCCAATCCGGAGCAGGATGCACAGGGTGTGGCCATCGAAGCGCATCTGGACCGCGGTCGCGGCCCGGTCGCCACGGTGCTCATCCAGCGCGGCACGCTGCGGGTCGGCGATTCGATCGTGGCGGGCGACGCCTACGGTCGTGTCCGCCGGATGGTGGACGAGCACGGCGTGGATGTCGAGGCGGCCCTGCCGTCGCGTCCGGTGCAGGTCATCGGTTTCACCTCGGTACCCGGCGCCGGCGACAACCTGCTCGTCGTCGACGAGGACCGGATCGCCCGCCAGATCGCCGACCGGCGCAACGCCCGGAAGCGCAATGCCCTGGCCGCGCGCAGCCGCAAGCGGATCAGCCTGGAAGACCTGGATGCCGCGCTGAAGGAAACCAGCGAGTTGAACCTCATCCTCAAGGGTGACAACTCCGGTACCGTCGAGGCCCTCGAAGAGGCCCTGCTCGGAATCCAGATCGACGACGAGGTCCGGCTGCGGGTCATCGACCGCGGTGTCGGTGGTGTCACCGAGACCAACGTCAACCTGGCATCGGCGTCGAACGCGATCATCATCGGGTTCAATGTCCGGGCCGAGGGCAAGGCGACCGAACTCGCCAACCGCGAAGGCGTGGACATCCGGTACTACTCGGTGATCTACCAGGCCATCGACGAGATCGAGAGCGCGCTCAAGGGCATGCTCAAGCCCATCTACGAAGAGGTGGAACTGGGCCGGGCCGAGATCCGCGCCATCTTCCGCTCCTCGAAGATCGGTCTCATCGCCGGTTGCATGGTCACCTCGGGCAGCGTCAAACGCAATGCCAAGGCCCGTCTGCTCCGCGATAACGTGGTGATCGCCGAATCCACGACGATCAGCTCGCTGCGTCGGGAGAAGGACGATGCCCCCGAGGTCCGCGAGGGCTTCGAATGCGGTATGACACTGACCTACTCCGATATCAAGGAAGGCGACATCATCGAGGCCTACGAGTTGCGCGAGAAGCCGCGCGACTGACGTGGAAGGGCCGGGCGGATCGACCGTCCGGCCCGGCCATCGATATAGGCCGTCATCGGCGATACCCACCCGGTGGGGATCGCCGGGGCCGACTTGTCGCTACAACCGGGAGGTCGCGTGTACCTGGGTGCACTCGAATTCGACATCCTGCTGGGTGATGTGCACTCGTTGAAGGAGAAGCGTTCGGTGATCCGGCCGATTCTGGCCGAACTCCAGCGCTTCGGGGTGAGCACCGCCGAGGCGGGAGAACACGACCGATACCGCCGGACCCTGCTCGGGGTGGCGATGGTATCGGCCGGAATGGACCATCTGACGGCTGTGCTCGATCGATGCGAGCGGCATGTCGCGGCACGTCCGGAGTTACAGTTGCTGGCAGTACGCCGGCGCGTCTTCGGACCCGAGGACTGACCGGCCGCGAGTGATATCAGCGGTGGCCGCGGTCCGTGCCGCAGTCGTTGTCACACGGACCGTCCCACCGTCGCTGAAAAGGAAAGGAGCGGCCATGGTGGATCAAGCCAGGGCACGCCGGCTCGCCAAGCGGATCTCCGCGATCGTGGCCACGGCAATCGAATACGAGATCAAGGATCCGCGTTTGCGTTTCGTCACTGTCACCGATGCGCGGGTGACCGGAGATCTGCACGATGCGACCATCTTCTACACGGTGATGGGTGAAACCGTCGACGCCGAACCCGACTACTCGGCCGCGGCCGCCGGTCTGGAAAAAGCAAAAGGGGTACTGCGTTCCAAAGTGGGCGCGGGTACCGGGGTGAAATTCACCCCCACCTTGAGCTTCGTCCTCGATACCGTGCCCGACGCGGCGCGGCAGATGGAGGATCTGCTGGCCCGGGCCCGGGCCGCCGACGACGAAGTCGCGCGAGTGGCCGCGGAGGCGACACCCGCGGGCGACGCCGATCCGTACAAGACACCACGCGACGACGACTGAGTCGCGGCGATATGACCACATCCGGTGCCGCTGTCGATTACACAGCGGCTGTCGGGGCGCTGGAGAGCGCGCGTTCGGTGACCGTCCTGTGCCATGTCCAGCCCGACGCCGATACGCTGGGCAGCGGTCTGGCGCTGGCGGCGGTACTGGACCGCCGGGGCGTACCGGTGCGGGTGTCTTTCGCCGAGCCGGCGGAACCGGCCGCGGGGTTGCGCACGCTGCCGGGGTCGCGGTTCCTGGTGGCGCCCGCCGAGGTGCCCGACGAGGTCGATCTGCTGGTCACAGTGGACTGCGGCAGCGCGGGCCGGCTCGGCGCCCTTGCCGACCGGTTGCCCGGGGCGGCAAGGACTCTGGTGATCGACCATCATCGGTCCAACACCCTGTTCGGGGAGATCAACCTGATCGATCCCGATGCGGTATCCACCGCCAGCGTCATCACGGCGTTGCTGGACGCGTGGGGCGAGCCGATCGACGCCGATATCGCTCATTGCCTGTTCGCCGGGCTGGCCACCGACAGCGGGTCCTTCCGCTGGGTGACCCCCGGTACGCATGCCTTGGCCGAACGTCTGCTCGCCACCGGTATCGACGGTGCCGCCATCACGCGCACTCTGATGGACACCCATCCCTTCGCGTGGTTGCAGATGTTGTCCACTGTGCTCGCCTCCGCCCGCCTCGACAGCTCGGCCCACGGTGGAACCGGTCTGGTCGCGGCGTTCGTGACGGCCGCCGATCTCGCGGAGGTGCGCCAGGAGGAGGCCGAGAGCGTGGTCGATATCGTGCGTGCGACCGCGGAGGCCGGGATCGCGGCGGTGTTCAAGGAGGCCGGGCCCACCGGCGAACGGCGACGCTGGACGGTATCGCTGCGGTCCAAGGACAGCGGTCCCGCCGGCGGCGCCGGCGCCGATGTCGCCGCGATCGCCACGGATCTGGGTGGCGGCGGTCACCGCTATGCGGCGGGGTACACCACCTACGGCGAGCCGGCGGAGATTCTGGCGCAGCTGCGCGCGGCGTTGGGCTGATATTCGAGTCGGCGACCGTGGGCGCGGTCGCTGCGCTCGATCGCGGTGCGCGGCACGCGTGCGGCGGGTACGGAGAGAAAGCGATCGATGCACACGGAGGTGACCGGGTCAGCGGCCCCGGCAGTGGCGGCCGGACCGCGACGGATCCTGGGACTGGCCCTGCCCACGCTCGGTGTGCTGGTGGCCGAACCGATCTATCTGCTGTTCGATCTCGCGGTGGTCGGCCGCCTGGGTGCGCTGGCCCTCGCGGGGCTGGCCGTCGGCGGACTGGTTCTCGCGCAGGTCAGTTCACAGCTGACCTTCCTCGCCTACGGTACGACCGCCCGATCGGCGCGCCGGCACGGCGCGGGCGACGAGCCCGGCGCGGTGGGCGAGGGTGTGCAGGCGAGCTGGCTGGCGGGTGCGATCGGAATGGTGATCGTACTGGTGGTGCAGGTGGCCGCGGTGCCGATCACCGATGCCGTCGCCGGGGACGCGGAGATCGCGGCCGAAGCGCTGGCCTGGTTGCGGATCGCGTTGTTCGGGGTGCCGCTGATTCTGCTGTCGATGGCCGGGAACGGATGGATGCGCGGCGTACAGCAGACGCGGCGTCCGTTGACCTATGTGATCCTGGGTCTGGGCCTGTCGGCGGTGTTGTGCCCGCTGCTGGTACACGGTCTCGCCGGGATGCCGCGATTGGGCCTGCCCGGGTCGGCGGTGGCGAATGTGGTGGGCCAGGCGGTGACCGGCGGGCTGTTCCTGATCGCGCTCCTGCGGGCCCGGGTACCACTCGCGCCACATCCGTCGGTGATGAAGGCGCAGTTGATCCTGGGTCGTGATCTGATCGCCCGCAGTCTTGCCTTCCAGGCCTGTTTCGTCTCGGCCGCTGCGGTGGCCGCCCGGTTCGGGGCGGCGTCGGTGGCGGCGCATCAACTCGTCCTGCAACTGTGGAACTTTCTCGCACTCACCCTGGACTCGCTGGCCATCGCGGCGCAGACGCTGGTCGGGTCGGCGCTGGGCGCGCGCGACGCGGCCGGTGCGCGGGCGGTGGCGCGCCGGGTCACCGGCTGGTCGGAGGTGTTCGCGCTGGGGCTGGCCGGGTTGTTCGCGGCCGGGGCGGCGCTGATCCCGCCGCTGTTCACCGATGATCCCGCGGTCCTCGATCGCACCGGGGTGGTGTGGTGGTATTTCGTGGCGATGATTCCGGTGGCCGGGGTCGTGTTCGCGTTGGACGGGGTGCTGCTGGGTGCCGGGGATGCGGCCTATCTGCGCACCACCACGCTCGGGGCGGCGTTGATCGGTTTCCTGCCGGCGATCTGGCTGTCGCTGGCCTTCGACTGGGGTATCGGTGGAATCTGGTGCGGTCTGATCGCGTTCATGCTGTTGCGGCTCGCGGCGGTGAGCGGACGGACGCTGTCGGGGCGCTGGATCCGGGTCGGTGCCGAAATCCCGTCGTGACCGGGGGCGCAGCAGGTGGTCCGGTACGGAGGTACCGGACGTAAAAGGCGATATGCGAAGGTGGGTGTGGTGATACCCAAGTTGATGGCTGTGAGCGATATTCATGTCGGTCACCAGGGCAACAAACCGGTGGTCGAAGATATTCGTCCCGATTCGCCGGAGGACTGGCTGATCGTCGCCGGCGATGTCGCCGAACGCAGCGACGATATCCGCTGGGCGCTGAAACTGCTGCGGGAACGGTTCGCCACCGTGATCTGGGTGCCCGGCAACCATGAACTGTGGACCACCGCCAAGGATCCGGTGCAGATGCACGGTGCGGCGCGCTACGACTATCTGGTCTCGCTGTGCCGGGATCTGGATGTGCTCACTCCGGAGGATCCGTTCCCCGTGTGGACCGGGGCAGGCGCGGAGGCCCACGGTGGCGCGGTGACCATCGCGCCGCTGTTCCTGCTCTACGACTATTCGTTCCTGCCCGCGGGGGCGCGCACCAAGGCCGAGGGCCTGGCCATCGCCCGGGAACGCAATGTCGTGGCCACCGACGAATTCCTGCTCTCGCCCGATCCGTACCTCACTCGGGACGCCTGGTGCGATGCCCGGCTGCGTGCCACCCGGCGCAAACTCGACAACCTGCCCGAGGGCACCCCGCTGGTCCTGATCAACCATTTCCCGTTGCTGCGTGAGCAGACGGATATGCTCTGGTACCCCGAGTTCGCCCTGTGGTGCGGTACCGAGCACACCGCCGACTGGCATACCCGCTACAACGTGCTGTGTGCCGTCTACGGGCATCTGCACATTCCGCGGACCACATTCCACGACGGTGTCCGGTTCGAAGAGGTCTCGCTGGGTTATCCCCGGGAGTGGCAGAAACGCGGTATGCCCGACAAACTGCTGCGCCAGATCCTGCCCGACCCCGAGTACGCCCCCGGCGAGCTGAACGAATGGGGCGGTCATTTCCGGGTGACACCCGAAATGGCGGCGGCCGCGGCCGAGATGCGCGCCAAGGCGCAGCGCCGCCGCGGCCTGGACTGACAGGGGCGGCCGCGATATCGGGAGAGGCCGTGCGCGAGCGCTCGCGGGGACCACGATGACCGGCGCGGCGCCGGGTCGCGCCCGCTGCCGGGTACCGGTGGTGGCTGCTGGGCAGAGCGCCCGGTATCGCGCGGCCCGTACCCAGTAGGCTCAGCCACGATGATCGAGACAATTTTGCCCGCCGATGTCGCCTCCGCCGAGCTGCTCGACTATCCGGAGGATCTGTTGCCGCATCCCGCCGAGGAGCACCTGATCGCGAAATCGGTGGACAAGCGGCGGCGTGACTTCATCGGCGCGCGGCACTGCGCCCGTCAGGCGCTGGCGCAGCTGGGTGAGCCCGCGGTGGCGATCGGCAAGGGTGAGCGGGGTGCGCCGGTATGGCCGCGCGGCATCGTCGGCAGCCTCACCCACTGCGACGGTTTCCGCGGCGCGGCACTGGCCCACAAGATGCGCTACCGCTCGATCGGGATCGACGCCGAACCGCACGACACCCTCCCGGAGGGGGTGCTGGATTCGGTGAGCCTGCCCGCCGAGCGGGAATGGTTGCGCACCAGCGATTCCGCCCTGCACCTGGACCGCCTGCTCTTCTGCGCGAAAGAGGCCACCTACAAGGCGTGGTTCCCGCTGACCACCCGCTGGCTCGGTTTCGAGGATGCACACATCACCTTCACGGTGGCCGAGGCCACGGATACCACCGGCGCGGGCACCTTCCGCTCGCAGCTGCTGGTCCCCGGGCAGACCGGTGACGGGGGAGTACCGCTGACCTCCTTCGACGGACGCTGGCGGATAACCGACGGTTTCATCCTGACCGCGATCGTGCACAGCTGATGGCCGATCTGCTGGGCGGTCTGCTGATCGTCGACAAGCCGGGGGGTCCCACCAGCCACGATATCGTCGCCAAAACCCGGAAATTGCTGCACACCAAGAAGGTCGGGCACGCGGGCACGCTCGATCCGATGGCCACCGGAGTGCTGGTACTCGGTGTGGAGCGAGCCACCAAGCTGCTGGGTCTGCTCACCCTGACCACCAAGAGCTACACCGCGACCGTCCGGCTGGGCCGGTCCACCACCACCGACGACGCGGAGGGCGAGGTACTGACCACGGCAGTGGCCGACGGGGTCACCGATGCCGAGATCGCGCGGGTCGTCGCCACGCTCACCGGGGATATCCAGCAGGTCCCGGCGACCGTGAGCGCGATCAAGATCGCCGGGGAACGGGCCTATGCCCGGCATCGGGCCGGCGAGGAAGTGGAAATCCCGGCGCGGCCGGTCACCGTCTCCCGGTTCGATGTGCTCGCGCGCCGCGATATCGCGGCGCAAGGCTGGGTCGATCTCGATGTGGCGGTCGATTGTTCTTCGGGAACCTATATTCGCGCGCTGGCACGCGATCTCGGCGCGGCCCTCGGGGTGGGCGGCCATCTGACCGCATTGCGACGCACCCGGGTAGGACCGTTCACGCTGGACCACGCACGCACGCTGGAGGAACTGGCCGAGAACCCGGCGCCCAGCCTGGATATCGACGCCGCTGTCCGGCTGTCCTTCCCCCAGCGGACCATCCGTGCCGCGGAGGCGGAGAAACTGCGCGACGGACGCTGGCTCGATCCGGTCGGGCAGGCGGGCGTCTATGCCGCGCTCACCGCGGACGAGAAGGTGATCGCGCTGCTCCAGGAAAAGGGCAATCGGGCGTCGCCGGTGCTGGTGGTGCGCCCGCGTGGGCTGATCGACTGACCGACCCGGTCAGCCGGGAATCGGCTCCGCGGCGTATCGGACGCGCAGCCGCTGGACCGCGTCGTCCATATGGTCGCGCAGCAGCTGATGGACCCGGGGCGGCGCGGCGGCGCCGATCGCTTCGCGCAACGCCACATGTTCCTGGGCCTGTTCCCGCAGGTCCGGGTAGGTGGTCTGCAATGCGCCCAGGCACATCCTGGTCTCGATCAGCAGGGTCCGGGCCGCGCGCACCAGCCGCGGGCTCCCGGCCGCTGCCACCAGTGCCTCGTGGAACTGCCGGTCGGCGTCGGAGACGCCCGCCGGATCACCCGCCTCGGCGCGATCCAGCATGGCCGCGACGCTCGGCGCCAACGCTTCGTAGGCGACCTCGCGGCGGTCGTCGAGAATGAGCGTGAGCGCACCGCCCTCGATGGCGGTACGGGATCGATAGATATCGACGACATCGGCGAGCGTCAGTTCGATGACGAAGATCCCGCGGTTGCGGATGCTGTGCAGCAGGCCCTCCGACACCAGCCGCTGCATCGCCTCCCGCACCGGTCCCCGGGAGACCCCGAACTGTGCGGCCAGATCGGCCTCGCCCAGCTGGGCGCCCGGCTCCAGCCCACCGCGCACGATCGCCTCGCGCAGTTTGTCCGCGATCATCTCGGCGGTGGACCGCTGATTGACCGGTTCGAAATCAACCACCGACATGGGTAGACCTTTCCGCGAACAACGCCCCCAGCGATGACGATATCGGGGTGGCACCGGCGAGCCGCAATCCTTCCCAGATGGTGACCTGGTTGGCGGTGAGTACCGGTTTGCCCAATGCGGCTTCCAGCCGCGGCAGGACCTCGAGCGTATGCATGGCGGTATCGGGGATCAGCAGCGCTTCGGCGTCGGGATGATCGTTGGCGAGGGCGAGTTCGAGCACCTGGTCGTTGGTGAGGGTGCCGACCTCCGCCGCGGTTTCGATCCCCGCGCTGCGGAACGCGACGATGGTGATCCCGGCATCGGCCAGGAAGTCGGCGAACAACCGCGCGACGTCGTCGGGATAGCTCGCGGCCACCGCCACCCGCCGGATACCGAGCTCCCGGGCCGCCGCCACGAAGGCGAAACTGGTGCTGGAAGCGGGGACTCCGGCGGCCTCGGCCAGGCCGCGCACCTGCTGTTCGGCCCCGTCCGGGCCGTAGACGAAACTGCCCGAGGTGCAAGCCCAGACGACCGCGTCGGGCCGGTGCGCGGACAACTGCGCGGCACCGTCGCGGAGCTTGTCCGGGCTGCCGAGATCCAGCAGTTCGGGCACCGCGTGCAGATCGGTGCCGTAGATATGGGCGACCGGCAGGCGCGCGCCCAGGATCGATTCCGCGCGCGGGTAGTCGTCCTCGGCGGCGTGGTCGGGGTAGATGAAACCGATCGTCGGTACCGGCATGATGGCTCCGTTCCTGGTCGGGGTGCCGTCGGGCGAAGGCATGGGTCAGAACACCTCCAGCAGCCAGCGGCCGGGGCCCATCATGGGCAGTTTCATTCGCCCCAGGCAGGCCCACATGGTGAGTTGGTTCGCGGTGAGGATCGGTTTGCCCAGCATCTTCTCCAGCGGTTCGATGATGTCGTAGGTGGGAAGATTGGTGCAGCTGACGAAAATCGCCTCGGCCTTGGGGTCGTCGGCGCCGATGATGCGCTCGGCGATGGTGCGGTAGTTGACCTTCCAGATACCGCCGCCCAGGCCCAGATGCTCGGAGCGGACCACCGAACAGCCGGCTTCGTCGAGGAAATCGCGTAACTTGCCGGTGAGGAGCTCGTCGTACGGGGTCATCACGGAGATCTGCCCGATATTGAGATGCCGTACGGCTTCGAGCAGGGCGCCGGAGGTGGTCACCGCATTCGCGGCGCCGGCCCGGCAGATCGTGTCGCACAGGGACCGTTCGTATTCGATCCCTTTGATGAAACTGCCGGAGTTGCACAGATAAGCGACGACCTCGGGCTCGACGTGCAGCACATTGCGGGTCGCCGCGGTGAGATGTACGGCATCGGAGACCAGTTCGGCCATGGCCAGCGATACCGGTACCGGTTCGTACGGGGTGCGTGCCAGGTGCAGGCTCACCTCCAGCGGTACCCAACGCCAGAGTTCGCGCTCCAGCGCCAGGTCGAACGGTGCGATGACACCGATGCCCCGCTGCGCGACCGGGCCCTCCATATCGGGAAAATCGAACTCCACTGCGGCCCCTCTCGCGCTCAGCCGGGTAGACCTCCGAGAACGATCGGATTGTTGACAATCATACGATGTGACCATACCGTGTCAATATGGAATCGGGCCCGATTGTCACCGTTGTGCACAGTGGCCGACCGCCCGATCCGGCCCTCATGGCGCCGGTGAGTGCGCGGGCCACGGTGCGGTACACCGACTCCGCCGGACTGGCGGACGCGCTGCCCGGCGCGCAGGTACTGTTCGTCTACGACTTCCAGACCCCGGCGCTGCCGGATGCCTGGCACGCGGCCGACCGGCTGCGCTGGGTGCACGTCGCCGCGACCGGTGTCGATACCGTGCTCTTCCCCGAACTGCGCGCCGGCGATGTCGTCGTCACCAACACCCGAGGTGTATTCGATACCGCGATAGCCGAATACGTGCTCGGCCAGATCCTCGATTTCGCCAAGGATCTCGCCGGCTCCAATCGGTTGCAGCAGCAACAGATCTGGCAGCATCGGGAATCCGAGCGTATCGCGGGGTCCACCGCGCTCGTCGTCGGCACCGGGGCGATCGGCCGCGCCATCGCCGGACTGCTGCGGGCCGCCGGAATGCGGGTCCGCGCCGTCGGCCGCCGCGCCCGCAACGATGATCCCGATTTCGGGGTGGTGACCACCGATCTGTACGCCGAACTTCCCTGCGCCGATTACGTCGTCGCCATCGCCCCACTCACCGACCGCACCCGGCATATGTTCGATGCCCGTGCGTTCGGCGCCATGAAACCGCATGCCCGCTTCATCAATGTGGGACGCGGCGAACTGGTCGTGACCGACGATCTCGTCGACGCGCTGCGCGCCGGTGGAATCGCCGGCGCCGCACTGGACGTGGTGGACCCGGAGCCGCTACCGTCCGGCCATCCACTGTGGACACTGCCCACGGCGCGCGTCACGCCGCACAATTCCGGCGATTTCGTCGGCTGGCGCGCTGAGATGGTCGCCGCGTTCGCCGCCAATTTCGACCGTTGGTCGGCCGGCCGTCCGCTGGACAATGTCGTCGACAAAACGCTGGGGTACGTGCCCGGCTGAAGGAGGGCCCCAGAATGAGCCACCCCGAGACCCCCCGACCGACCGACCCCGCCGAGATGACCGCGGTGGAACTGGTCTCGGCCTATGCCGCCGGGACACTGTCCCCGGTCGAGGCCACCGACGCCGTTCTCGCCGCCATCACCGCGCGCGATGCCGATATCAACGCCTTCTGCCTGGTCGACCCCGACCGGGCACTGGTGCAGGCCAAGGAATCCGAGGCCCGCTGGCAATCCGGACACGTCCGCGGCCTGCTCGACGGTGTGCCGATCTCCATCAAGGACATCTTCCTCACCGAGGACTGGCCGACCCGCCGTGGTTCGCTGAGCATCGGCCCGGAAGGGCCCTGGCCGGTGGACAGCCCCGTGGCGGCGCGGGTCCGAGAGGACGGGATGGTGATGGTCGGTAAGACCACCACCCCGGAGATCGCCTGGAAAGGTGTGACGGACAGCCCGCTCACCGGGATCACCCGCAATCCGGTCGATCCCGCCCGCACCGCCGGTGGGTCCTCCGGCGGCAGCGCGGCGGCGGTGGCGGCCGGTATGGGACCGGTATCGGTCGGCACCGACGGCGGCGGCAGCGTCCGGATTCCGGGGTCGTTCTGCGGCATCGTGGGATTCAAACCCACCCACGGGCGTATCCCGCTGTATCCGGCCAGTCCGTTCGGTCCGCTGGCCCATGCCGGGCCGCTCACCCGGACAGTCGAGGACGCCGCGCTGTTGCTCGATATCCTCGCGCTGCCGGATCCACGCGATCCCACCGCGCTCGCGCCCACATTGACCACGTTCCGGGGTCAGATCCAGCGCGATGTCCGCGGTGTGACCGCTGCCTATTCACCGACACTCGGCTATGTGCGGCCGGATCCGGAGGTCGAGGCGATCGTCTCCGCAGCCGTGGCCGAACTCGAGGCCGCCGGGCTCCGTGTCTCGGCCGCGGACCCGGGGTTCGCCGATCCGCGGGACGCCTTCGACATCATGTGGGCCGCGGGCGCCGCGGCTATGCTCGCGACGTTCCCGGAAGGTGCCCGCGAAAATGCCGACCCCGGCCTGCGCCGGGTGTGGGAACACGGTGAAACCCTGTCCGCCACCGACTATCTCGATGCCCGCGCGGTTGCTGCCCAGGTGGCGATCACCATGGGGACCTTCCATACCGCCTACGACATACTCATCACCCCCACCGTCCCGATCACCGCGTTCGCGGCGGGGCACGATGTGCCGCCCGGCAGCGGAATGTCGGACTGGCCGGATTGGACGCCCTACACCTATCCGTTCAACCTCACCCAACAGCCGGCACTGAGTATCCCGGCCGGACGGACGAGCGAGGGACTACCGGTCGGGCTGCAGATCGTGGGCCCCCGGCACTCCGACGATCTGGTGCTCGCGGTGGGACGCTACGCGGAAGCGGTCCTCACCGGGCGTTGACCGCGTACTACGGCCGGCCGGTGCGCGCGTTCACCCGTCACGGTCGTTCCGCGGCCGCCGGCGTCCGGTGCGCCCCGGATCGGCCTGTGCCGGTCCTGATCGGCCGGCCGGATCGCAACCGGGTACCGGCGACCGGTAGCGCGGCATATCGGCGCGTCGCACGGACCCCGACCAGGGGCTCTATCCTCGGCTTCGAAACGAGGACAGGAGGATCGTGTCCCACGACGAGCCGGTCGGTGCCGCGCGCCCGCGAGAGGCGGGGACGCTACGCCGCCGTCTGGGGGTGGGCGATGCCGTGGTCGTCGGGCTCGGTGCGATGTTCGGTGCCGGTGTCTTCACCGCGATCGCGCCGGCCGCACGAGCGGCCGGGTCCGGTCTGCTGATCGGGCCGGCGGTAGCGGCGGTGGTCGCCTACTGCGACGCCATGTCCTCGGCCCGGCCGGCGGCACGCTACCCGTCGTCGGGTGGGGCGTACGTGTACGGACGCGAACGGCTGGGTCCGTTCTGGGGTTTTCTGGCCGGGTGGACCTTCGTGGTCGGCAAGACCGCTTCCTGCGCGGCTATGGCGCTCACGGTGGGGATCTACATCCGGCCGGACCGGGCGCACGCGGTGGCGGTGGCGGTGGTGGTGGGAGTGACCGCGATCAACTGGTTCGGGGTGCAGAAATCGGTATGGGCGACCCGGGTCGTCGTGGTGTTCGTATCGGTCGTGCTGATCGGCGTCGTGGTCGCGGGTCTCGGTTCGGGCTCTGCCGACTTCGCCCGGCTCGAACTCGGGCCGGATACCACCGTGGCCGGGGTGCTCCAGGCGGCGGGCCTGTTGTTCTTCGCCTTCGCCGGGTACGCGCGGATCGCAACGCTCGGCGAAGAGGTCCGCGATCCGGCCCACACCGTCCCCCGGGCCGTACCGATCTCCCTGGCCCTCGCGCTGGGTATGTACGCGCTGGTCGCGGTGTCGGCGCTGCTGGTGCTCGGACCGGGACGGCTGGCCGGGTCGGCGGCGCCGCTGGCGGAGATGGTGCAGGTCGCGGGTGTCCGATGGCTGGAGCCGGTGGTTCGTGCCGGAGCGGCCGTGGCGGCGCTCGGTGCGCTGCTGGCCCTGCTGCTCGGAGTGTCACGAACCACCCTCGCGATGGCGCGTGACCGGCACCTGCCCGCGGTGCTGGCGGCAGTGCACCCGCGATTCGCGGTACCCCGTCGTGCCGAACTCGCGGTCGGCATCGCCGCCGCCGCGCTCGCGGCGACCGCCGATATGCGCGCGGCGATCGGGTTCTCCTCGTTCGGCGTGCTGCTCTATTACGCTGTCGCCAACGCGGCGGCCTGGACACTGGGGCGCGCGGACCGCCGCCGGTTGCGGCCGGTCGCCGCGCTCGGGTTCGCCGGCTGCCTCGTCCTCGCGGTCACCCTGCCGGTATCGGCGGTGGTCGCCGGCGCCGTGGTGATCGGGATGGGAGCACTGAGCTACGGTTCGCGCCGTCTCGTTGCCCACGGCCGGGCGGCCGGACGGTAACGGCCGACCGACCGCCCGCCCGGCTGTGCAGGTGCCCGGGGCCCGGCGGTCAGGCGCGGGCGAAGGCGAGGGATTCGCCCGCTACACCGTGCAGCCACAATGCGTTGCAGGCGGTGGCGAGTTCCGGCAGCCCCTCCTCGATGGTCGCGAAGACATTGCCCGGGACCCAGCCGAGATCACCGTTGATGAGCAGGTTGTTCCGGCCGTAGAAGAGTGCGAGATCGGTGGCGCCCTGATCGTGATGGGCGGTCGATCCAGGCTCGTACCCGTAGGCCGGATTGCCTATTTCCCACGGCTCGAAATCGAACAGGCAGATATCGCCCGGAATCGGGGTGACCGTGGGGTTCTCCCGATGTGGGGCGCCGGGAATCCGGGGCACCAGGGTGTACACCTCGTTGCGGGCGTACTTGGCGTGGAAGGCGTCCCCTTCCTGAGGGAGAGCCTCCCATACCGCGGCGCAGGTGCGCGGTGCCGCGTCGTCGAGAAGCCGGGCCCGGCAGGTGATTCCGGCCTTGGTGAGGGTGATCGTGATGTAGCGCGCCATCAGAGACCCAGCCCGCCGAGCACGTCGGACCAGATGGCCAGGGCGTCGGTGATCTGCTCCTCGGAGACGATGAGCGGCGGGATCATCCGCACCACGTTCATATGGGCACCGCAGGTCAGCAGCAGCAGCCCCTTCTCGGCAGCGAGTTGCTGTGCGGCGGTGGCCGTTTCCCGGTCGGGTGTGCCGTCGGGAGTGGTGAATTCCGCGCCCACCAGCAGGCCCAGGCCCCGGACATCACCGATCGCCTTGGATTCCGTGGCCCGCACGCCGGCCAGGAGCTGATCACCGCGGACTGCCGCGTTCTGGACCAGGCCCTCCGATTCGATCACGTCGAGAGTGGCCAGCGCGGCGGCGCAGGCCACGGCATTACCGCCGTAGGTGCCGCCCTGTGACCCGGGCCAGGCGCGCCCCATGAGTTCCGCCGAGGCGGCGATACCGGAGATGGGGAAGCCGCTGGCCAGCCCTTTCGCCATGGTGATCACATCGGGCCGGACGTCGAAATGCTGGTGGCCGAAGAACTTTCCGGTGCGGCCGAAACCGGTCTGGATCTCGTCGAAGATCAACAGGATGCCGTACCGGTCGGCGCGTTCGCGCAGCCCCTGGAAGAACTCCCGGTTGCCGGGAATGTAACCGCCCTCGCCGAGGACCGGTTCCACGACGAAGGCGGCCGTCTCAGCGGGTGAGGTGAGGGTGGCGAAGATGTAGTCGAGTTCGCGCAATGCGAAAGCAGTGGCCTCGGCCTCGGTCCAGCCGTACCGGTAGGCGGTGGGGAAGGGGGCCACGTGTACGCCGGACATCAGCGGGCTGAAACCGGCGGAGAAGCGGGTTCCGGAGGTGGTCATGGTCGCGGCGGCGACGGTGCGACCATGGAAGCCGCCGTGGAAGACGATCACATTGGGGCGGCCGGTGGCCTGCCGGGCCAGCCGCAAGGACGCTTCGACGGCCTCGCTACCGGAATTGGCGTAGAACACCGAATCCAGCCCGTCGGGCAGCACGGTGCCCAGCCGCTCGGTGAGTTCCAGCATCGGCCGGTGCATCACGGTCGTGTACTGGCCGTGGATCAGCTTGCCGACCTGTTCCTGTGCCGCGGCGACCACCCGGGGATGGCAGTGGCCGGTACTGGTGACCCCGATACCGGCGGTGAAATCGAGAAACCGGCGGCCGTCGACGTCGTAGAGGTAGCAGCCGGCACCGTGATCCACGGTGACCGGGGTGGCCTGCTTCAGGATCGGGGAAAGTTCGGCCATGGTTGTTCCGCCTCCCGGGACGGTCGGTACGGCGGGCCGGACCGACGGGTGTGCGAGGCCGAGTGAGGTCCACTCGGAAATTGTCGGATTGTTGACAATATGAATAGCACGTCGGCCCCCTTCTCGGCAATGCCCACGGGATACGGGCGCAGGGGTCCGCGGCGGGTTCCGGCCTCGTCGCCCCGGGCGCGTGGTGAGTCGATCAGGCGTGTGGCGGACGGACCGCGGTCGGGCCGTCGCACCGGCCGCGGGCGCGCGCGGTACCGGTCAGTCCCGGAGCCAGATCGCCTCGGCCGCGATGCTACCGAGATCGGTGAGGGTCTCCTCGCGCCCGATCCGCACCGCGATGGTCCCCGCGAAATCGCGGCGCTCCACCACCACGATCACCGTGTCCAGGGCGATGCCCACCGAGTCGAAATACCGCAGCATCTCCGGATCGGAATCGGAGATACGGGCCACCCGGCCCGTATCTCCGGCCTCGAAATCGATCAACCGGCGGGCCGGCGGTGTCGGTACGGCGCCATCCACGGACGGAATCGGATCCCCGTGTGGATCGCGGTCCGGGAACCCGAGTTTCGCGTCGATCCGCGCCATCAGCAGGTCCGAGACCGCGTGCTCCAGGATCTCCGCCTCGTCGTGCACCTCGTCCCAGCCGTAACCCAGCTCGCTCACCAGGAATGTCTCGATCAGGCGATGCCTGCGCACCATCGCGATGGCGGCCCGGCGGCCCTCCTCGGTCAGCGTGATGGAGCCGTAGCGGGCGTGCTCCACCAAGCCCTGGTCCGATAATTTGCGCACGGCCTCCGACACCGTGGAGGCGGAGACGCCGATACGTTCGGCGAGCAGTTTGGTGCTCACCCGCTCCTGCGACCACTCCTGGGCCGTCCAGATGACTTTCAGATAGTCCTGCGCCACCGACGACAGTCCCGGAGCGACCGATTCCCCGGCGTCGGCGAGGTCCCGTCGGGTGGCGATATCTCGTTTTCCGGGCACGATCACGAGCTTAGGCACTCCCGCGCCGATCCACCTAGACGGCGCAGCCGGGCACCGCCCGCGCCCGGCCGGAGCGGATACGAAGGCGCATCGATGACGTCTCCTCCGGGAAACCCGGTGTTCTCCCGCGCGTTGCGCAGTCGAACACCCGCCGCACCCGAATACGGTACGGGCGCATGTTTGCGTAGGCTTGGCGTCTGTGCAGAGGTGGCGAAGTCTCGACGACGTACCCGCGGACTGGGGGCGGTGCGTTCTCACGATCGGCGTATTCGACGGTGTTCATCGCGGGCACGCGCAGTTGATCAGCCGGGCGGTGAAGTCCGCTGCCGCGCGTGATGTCCCGGCGGTCCTGATGACTTTCGATCCACATCCGATGGAGGTGATCCGGCCCGGGTCCCACCCCGCGCAGCTCACCACGCTCACCCGCCGTGCCGAACTGGCCGAGGAACTGGGTGTGGACGTCTTCTGCGTCATGCCGTTCACTCACGACTTCATGAAGCTCACCCCGGGTGAGTACGTGCACGATCTGCTGGTGGAGCGGTTACATGTCAGCGAGGTGGTGGTCGGCGACAATTTCACCTTCGGTAAGAAGGCCGCGGGCACTGTCGCCACCATGCGCGAACTCGGCGGGCGGTTCGGTTTCGAGGTCGACGCGGTGACGCTGCTGGGCGAGCATGCCGTCACCTTCTCCTCCACCTATATCAGGGCCTGTGTGGACGCCGGGGACATGGCCGCCGCCGCCGATGCGCTGGGCCGCCCGCACCGGGTCGAAGGGGTGGTCGTCCGCGGCGACGGTCGCGGCCGGACCCTGGGCTTCCCGACGGCCAATGTCGCACCGCCGATGCATGCCGCCATTCCGGCGGACGGGGTCTACGCGGGCTGGTTCACCGTACTGGGGCCCGGTCCCACCATCGGAACGGTGACTCCCGGCGAGCCGGTGATGGCCGCGATCTCGGTCGGCACCAACCCCACCTTCTCCGGGCGGGCCCGCACCGTCGAGGCCTATGTCCTGGACCGGGAGGCCGACCTCTACGGCCAGCACGTGGCGGTGGATTTCGTGGACCATCTGCGGGGTATGCGGAAATTCGATTCGGTCGACGAACTGGTCGCGGTCATGGGCCGGGATGTGGAGACGACCCGCAAGATCCTCGGTTCCGGGAGCTGAGCCCGCGGCCCGATGCGGGTATCGGGTGCCCGTTCCTGTAGGGTTTCTCGTCGGGTCTGCTGCGGTCCGCGGCGGCGCCCATCCCGGAACTCCGGCCGGATCATCACGATATTCGCCTTCGCCGATATCGGGTGCTGTGGTCACCGGGCCCTCGCGCGCGGAACTGAGAAACAGGAGTGGATGCCCCATGGCGTTGACCACCGAGCAGAAGAAGACCATTCTCGCGGAGTACGGTCTGCACGAGACGGACACCGGTTCGCCGGAGGCCCAGATCGCGCTGCTGACCAAGCGTATCTCCGATATCACCGAGCACCTGAAGGTGCACAAGCACGATCACCACACCCGCCACGGGCTGATGGCGCTGATCGGTCGTCGCAAGCGGCTGTCGAAGTACCTGGCGAACAACGACATCAACCGGTACCGCAGCCTGATCGAACGCCTCGGCCTGCGGCGCTGATCGATCTTGAACACGCCCGGTTCCATGAGCCGGGCGGTACGTATGCCGACGGGGCGCATACAATCGCCTCGTCGGCATTTTCGTGTACCGGGGGTCTCCCGGATGCGAAACGACAGAACCAGCCGTGCACACCCGCGCTCGTGGCGTCGGTCTTCGGTAGTGGCTTTTCGGCCCGGTCGTGAACGCCGGAGAGCTTCGATCGATGACCGCCTCCGCGTCGCCGGCTCCAAGGGGAGCCCGGCCGGGTGTACGCGCCGCAGCACGAATACGGCTACCGCTGACCCCGACGGTCACCGCGGTTCCGCCGACGCGCCGCGTTCGAACCTGGTACGGCTGACACAGCCGGATCGCGCCACCGGGCGCTGTATCCGGCGAGACGAGAGGTTGAGAACAGAGAAATGCCAGAAACGATTGAACGCTCGAAGAGCTCGGCCATCGAGGTCGAACCGGGTGTTTTCGAATCCGTCGCGCTGATCGACAACGGCGCGTTCGGCACCCGCACCGTTCGCTTCGAAACGGGCCGGCTCGCGAAACAAGCCGCCGGATCGGTCGCCGCCTACCTGGACGACGAGACCATGCTGCTGTCGGCGACCACCGCCGGTAAGCACCCCAAGGACCAGTTCGATTTCTTCCCGCTGACCGTCGATGTCGAGGAGCGGATGTACGCGGCGGGCCGGATCCCCGGGTCGTTCTTCCGCCGCGAGGGCCGTCCCTCCACCGACGCGATCCTCACCTGCCGCCTGATCGACCGGCCGCTGCGCCCGTCGTTCGTCGACGGCCTGCGCAACGAGATCCAGGTCGTGGTGACCGTCCTGAGCCTGGATCCCAAGGATCTCTACGACGTGGTCGCCATCAACGCGGCCTCGGCGTCCACCCAGATCTCGGGCCTGCCGTTCTCCGGCCCGGTCGGCGGCGTGCGGGTCGCCCTGATCAACGATCCGGCGGTGGGTACCGCCGCGGGCGGCCAGTGGGTCGCCTTCCCGACCGTCGAGCAGCTGGAGAAGGCTGTTTTCGATATGGTCGTGGCCGGCCGGGTCACCGAAACCGGCGATGTCGCGATCATGATGGTCGAGGCCGAGGCCACCGATAACGTGATCGAGCTGATCGACGGCGGCGCGCAGGCGCCGACCGAAGCCGTGGTCGCCGAGGGCCTCGAGGCCGCCAAGCCGTTCATCGCGCGGCTGTGCCGGGCGCAGCAGGATCTGGCCGAACTCGCGGCCAAGCCCACCGAGGAATTCCCGCTGTTCCCGCCGTACGCCGACGACGCGTACGCCGCGGTCGAAGAGGCCGCGAAGGCGCCGCTGTCGGAGGCGCTGAGCATCGCCGGTAAGCAGGAGCGCGACGAGAAGATCGACGAGATCAAACTCGAGGTGCTGTCCCGGCTGGGCGAGCAGTTCGAGGGCCGGGAGAAAGAACTCGGCGCCGCGTTCCGCTCGGTGACCAAGAAGCTGGTGCGCCAGCGCATCCTCACCGACGGATTCCGGATCGACGGCCGTGGTCTGGCCGATATCCGTGCGCTGTCGGCCGAGGTCGCCGTGGTGCCGCGGGCACACGGTTCGGCGCTGTTCGAGCGTGGCGAAACCCAGATCATGGGTGTCACCACCCTCGATATGGTGAAGATGGCGCAGCAGGTCGATTCGCTCGGCCCGGAAACCTCCAAGCGCTATATGCATCACTACAACTTCCCGCCGTACTCGACCGGTGAGACCGGTCGCGTCGGTTCGCCGAAGCGTCGCGAGATCGGCCACGGCGCGCTGGCCGAGCGGGCGCTGATGCCGGTGCTGCCGAGTCAGGAGGAGTTCCCCTACGCGATCCGGCAGGTGTCGGAGGCGCTGAGCTCCAACGGCTCCACCTCCATGGGCTCGGTGTGCGCGTCGACCCTGTCGCTGCTCAACGCCGGTGTGCCGCTGAAGGCGCCGGTCGCGGGTATTGCCATGGGCCTGGTGTCGGACACCGTCACCAATGAGGCCGGTGCGCAGGAAGTCCGTTATGTCGCGCTGACCGATATCCTCGGCGCCGAGGACGCCTTCGGCGATATGGACTTCAAAGTCGCCGGTACCCGAGGCTTCGTCACCGCCCTGCAGCTCGACACCAAGCTCGACGGGATCCCCTCGCAGGTGCTCGCCGGTGCGCTGAGCCAGGCGCACGACGCCCGCACCACCATCCTGGACGTGATGGCCGAGGCCATCGCCACCCCGGACGAGATGAGCCCGTACGCGCCGCGCGTCACCGCGATCAAGATCCCGGTCGACAAGATCGGCGAGGTCATCGGGCCCAAGGGCAAGATGATCAACCAGATCACCGAGGACACCGGCGCCAATATCTCCATCGAGGACGACGGCACCGTGTTCGTCGGGGCCACCGACGGCCCGTCGGCGCAGGCGGCGATCGACGCGATCAACGCGATCGCCAACCCGCAGCTGCCCAAGGTCGGCGAGCGGTTCCTCGGCACGGTCGTCAAGACCACCGCGTTCGGCGCGTTCGTCTCGCTGCTGCCCGGCCGCGACGGTCTGGTGCACATCTCCAAGCTGGGCAACGGCAAGCGCGTGGCCAAGGTCGAGGACGTGGTGAACGTCGGCGACAAGCTGCGCGTGGAGATCGCCGATATCGACAACCGCGGCAAGATCTCGCTGGTCCCCGTCGACGAGAGTGCCGACGAGGCGCCCGCCGATGCGGACGCGGCAGCGACCGAGTAGTACTGGTCGTGTGACGGAGCAGAAAACGACGGCCCCCCTGCGCCCCAGTGGGCAGGGGGGTTCGTCATCGGCGTGGCGGATCGGCGAAACGGTCGATATCGACAACGGAGTGCGGCGTACCGTCCTGCCGGGTGGACTGCGGGTGGTGACCGAGCAGGTGCCCGGTGTCCGTTCGGCCTCTGTCGGGGTCTGGGTGGGGGTCGGTTCGCGCGATGAGGGTCCCACCGTCGCCGGTGCCGCGCATTTCCTGGAGCATCTGCTGTTCAAGGCGACGCCGACCCGTTCGGCGCTGGATATCGCCGAGGCCATGGACGCGGTCGGCGGCGAACTGAACGCCTTCACCGCCAAGGAACAGACCTGCTACTACGCCCATGTGGTGGACGAGGATCTGCCGCTGGCGGTGGACCTGGTCACCGATGTCGTGCTCAACGGATTGTGCCGGGCAGCGGATGTCGATGTGGAGCGCCAGGTCGTGCTGGAAGAGATCGCGATGCGTGACGACGATCCGGAGGATCTCGTCGGTGACGCCTTCTTGACCGCGTTGTTCGGCGACCATCCCATCGGCCGGCCGATCATCGGCTCGGTGGAATCCATCGAAGGGATGCGGGCGAGTCAGTTGCGCTCCTTCCATCAGCGTCGATACACGCCCGACCGGATGGTCGTCGCGGTGGCGGGCAATATCGAGCACGAGCACACGGTGGAACTGGTGCACCGCGCGGTCGCCGCTCGACTCGATCCGGGCGCACTGCCCGCCCCGCGGCGCGAAGGCCGCTTCCGCACCCGGGAAGAGCCGCGGCTGACCTGGTCCAACCGGGACAGCGAGCAGGCGCATCTGGTGTTCGGGGTGCGGGCCTACGGTCGTCACGAAGGGCAGCTGCGCTGGCCGCTGTCGGTGCTCAACACGGTGGTCGGTGGTGGCCTGAGTTCCCGTCTGTTCCAGCGCATCCGGGAGGAGCGCGGGCTCGCCTATTCGGTGTACTCGAGTGTGGACACCTTCGCCGACACCGGCGCGTTCTCGGTGTATCTGGGCTGTCAGCCGGAGAACCTCGGCGAGGTGGCGACGCTGGCTCGCGGAGTGCTCGAGGAGGTCGCCGCCGACGGCATCACCGATGCCGAATGCGCCCGGGCCAAGGGTTCGCTGCGGGGCGGGCTGGTGCTGGGGCTGGAGGATTCGGCGTCCCGGATGAACCGGATCGGGCGCAGCGAACTGAGCTACGGCAACCATCGCAGCGTTTCCGAGACCCTGGCCCGGATCGATGCCGTGACCACCGAGGAGGTCGGTGAGATCGCGGCGGCGCTGCTGTCCCGGCCGTTCGCGGCCTCGGTCGCGGGGCCGTATCGACGGGTGCGGGACCTACCGGCTCCGGTGCGGCGGCTCGCCGCGAGCTGATCGGCCGGACGCGGCGGTGCCCGGCTCGCACACGACGCGGGCGCGCGGGTTCGGCGCGGGCGCGGTCCGGAGGCGTTGTCTCGGACGGCCGGTGGTGCGGTCGGTCGTTCAGTCGTTCGGTTCCGGGACGGCGCGGTTGGCGGCATCGACCACCGAATCCAGCAGGCCGGGCAGAGCCCGGTTCAGATCGGCGGTGCGCAGCCGCTGATGGGTCTGTCCGTCGATCACCAGCCGCTCGATCACGCCCGCGTCGCGCAGCACCTTGAAATGGTGTGTGGCGGTGGATTTGTTGATGACCTCGTAGAGCGCTGCGCAGCGCACACTGTCGTCGGCATTGTGCAGGCGTCGGACCATTTCGAGGCGCACCGGATCCTGGAGCGCCGCCAGGACCACGGGTAGTGGTGCCACCGGCAGGTTCGAAGAGTCCGTGGTCGGTGTGGTCTGCGTCATGATCCACTCGCTTGGGTTTGATGATCATCGAACCTCGGATAGGCTCGATGCAGTTCGATCAACGTCAAACTTACCTGTTTCGGGGTTCTCATGGCAGCGACAGCGGCGGTACGCACCGACGACAGAACAATTCAACCCTGGGCCTACGGACTGGTCCTGGGCGCGACCGGGGTGGCCCTCGGCGTATCCGGGGTCCCGGCACCGCTCTACGGCCTCTACGAACAGCAGTGGCACCTGTCGCCGCTCACCACCACCGTGGTGTTCGCGGTGTACGCGCTCGCGGCGCTGGCCGCCGTGCTGGTCTCCGGCCGGATCTCCGACGTCGTCGGCCGCAAACCGGTACTGCTCGGGGCGTTCGCGGTGATGATCGCCGGTCTGGTGGTGTTCGTACTCGCCGACACCGTACCCATGCTGTTGCTCGCCCGGGCCCTGCACGGAATGGCGGTCGGCGCGACCGTGGTCGCGGGCGCAGCGGCCCTGCTCGACCTGCGACCGCAGCACGGCGCGCGGTCCGGCCAACTCACCGGTGTCGCGTTCAACGTGGGTATGGCAGTGGCGATCATGGGCTCGGCGCTGCTCGCCCAGTACGCGCCCCATCCCTTGCGCACACCGTACGTGGTGATCAGCGTCATCTGCCTGCTCGTCACCGCCGGAGTGCTGGCGCTCCGGGAACCACACGCCGCACGGGTATCAGGCCGCATCCGGATCGCCCGCCCGGGCGTACCCCGCGAGATCCGCGCCGACTTCTGGTTCGCGGCCATGGGAGTCATGGCCGCCTGGTCGGTACTCGGCGTCCTGCTGTCGCTGTACCCGTCCCTCGCCGCACAACAGACCGGTATCCACAACCTCGTCTTCGGTGGTGTCGTGGTGGCCGCGACAGCCACCTCGGCCGCTGTCGTCCAACTGTTCGCCACCGCGATCCCGGCCCGGCGCGCTGCCGTCGCGGGCGATATCGGTATGGCGGCGGCACTGGTCCTGACCGTGCCCGCGCTCGGAACCCACAACTGGGTGGCCGTACTGATCGCCGGAGTCCTACTGGGATCCACCTTCGGCCTCGGCTTCGGCGGATCCCTGCGCCACCTCTCCCATGTGGTGCCCGAACATCGGCGTGGCGAGACCATGTCCGCCTACTACCTGCTGGCCTACACCTCCATGGCCCTGCCGACCGTACTCGCGGGCTGGGCCGCCACCACCTGGGGCCTGCACACCGTGTTCCCGTGGTTCGCCGGTATCGTGGCCCTGGCCTGCCTGGGCGCCGCGACGCTGGGATTGCGCCGCGGCGACCGATAGGGCTACGCCGGCCATCCCCCGTAGGGGACCGTGATCAACTCCATGTAATGACCACTGGGATCCAGGAAGTACACGCCGCGCCCGCCGTCGTTGCGGTTGATCTCGCCCGGGGTCCGTTGCTGCGGATCGGCCCAGTGCTCGAGACCGTAACGCTGGATCTTGGCGTAGGCGGCGTCGAATTCCGGCTCCGAGATCAGGAACGCGTAGTGCTGACCCTGGATCTCGGTGATATGACCGGGGACGTTCGCGAAATCGAATGTGACCCCGTTACCGGTGACCAGCGGAATGAACGGGCCCCATGGGGCACCCGGTTCCAGCCCCAGGATATCGGCCCAGAATTCGGCCGACGCCCGGTTGTCACGGCATCCGACAATGGTGTGGTTGAACTGAACGGACAAAGGAATATCTCCTCGAGTCGTGATGGTCCCGACCCCGGGCTCGGTACAAGGCGGCCAACGGGAGCACCATCACGGCACCCGAGAATAGTCCTAACCGGATCACGAGCAAATCCGCGGCGCGGCCTACCGTGGTGACCATGAGAATTCGTGGGGCAGTCCTGGAACGGATCGGCGCATCCGTGCCGTACGCCGAATCGGCACCGATCACCATCAGCGAAGTCGATCTCGCCGACCCCGGCCCCGGCGAACTCCTGGTCCGGATAGAAGCCGCGGGACTCTGCCACTCCGACCTGTCGGTCGTCGACGGCAACCGGGTACGACCGGTACCGATGCTGCTCGGCCACGAAGCCGCCGGCCGGATCGTCCAGGCGGGCCCGGGCACCGACCTCCCTGTCGGACAGCGCGTCGTGATGACCTTCCTGCCACGCTGTGGCGACTGCGCCGGCTGCGCCTCCGGAGGCCGCACCCCGTGCATCCCGGGCAGCGCGTCCAACAATGCCGGCGAACTGCTCGGCGGCGGCCGGCGACTACACCGCGAGGGCGCCGAAGTACACCACCACCTCGGCGTATCCGGTTTCGCCACGCATGCGGTGGTGGACCGGCGTTCGGTGGTGCCGGTGGACGACGACGTACCACCGGAGATCGCCGCCGTACTCGGCTGCGCGGTACTGACCGGTGGTGGCGCACTGCTGAACTCGGCGAAACCCGCCCCCACCGACCGGGTCATGGTGGTCGGCCTCGGCGGTGTCGGAATGGCGGCGGTCCTGGTCGCGGTATCGCTGGGCGTCCGGGAGGTCATCGCCGTCGATACGGTGCCGGACAAACTGGCGCTGGCCCGGGAACTCGGGGCCGACAACGCCTTCACACCCGCCGAACTCACCGACCGGGGCATCCAGGCCGAAATCGTGGTCGAGGCAGTGGGTTCCGCGCGCGCCTTCGAAAGCGCGGTCGCGGCCACCGCGCCCGGCGGCGTCACCGTGACAGTAGGCCTGCCCGCCCCCGACGCCCGCGCCAGCATCTCACCACTGGGCCTCGTGGCACAGGGGCGCTCCATCATCGGCAGCTACCTCGGCTCGGCGGTTCCCGCCCGCGACATCCCGGAATACGTCCGGATGTGGCGGACGGGCCGGCTGCCGGTCGAGAAACTGATCTCTGCCCGAATCGGACTGGCGGACATCAACGCAGCCATGGACGAACTCGCGGCCGGCCACGCACTGCGTCAGGTGATCATCTTCTGAGGTGGGTTGTGTTTTTTGCTCCGCTTTCGGCGGGGCGGGCGGGGCCCTCGTGACCCCGGTTCTTCACTCCGGTGATCGGTCGCTGCGCTCCTTCGCTCTGTCGCTCCAGAACCGGGGCGGGCTCCGCCTTTGTGGTGCGCTCCGCCTACGGCGTCGCCGGTCGGGGCTGTCGTGACCCGGTTCTCACTTCTGCGATCGGTCGCTGCGCTCATCGCTTCGTCACTCCGGGGCTCCGGGCCATTGAGATGGGCGGCGTGGATCGAAGATCTGGGAAAGGCGTGTGTCGGCCCGGCTCGGCACGCCGCTGGGCCATATGCGTGACGTCGCTCTTCCGCGGGCGGCCGCGCGGGCTCGGACGTTGCGCTTTCTCGATACCGGGGCAGGTTCGGGTCCCGAGCAGGCCGGCATGGGCCGGAGTTGCGCGTGGAACGAACACAGTAGGCTCGTGCGCAGTCCGACGACAGTAGGGAGTGGCGAGGTGACCGAACCGATTCGGGTTGGCGTGCTGGGAGCGCGGGGCAAGGTCGGGCAGGCCATCTGTGTGGCGGTCGACGCCGCCGCCGACCTCGAACTGGTCGCCGCGGTCGACAAGGACGATCCGCTGGACCGGTTCGTCGAATCGGGCGCCCAGGTGGTCGTCGACTTCACCCATCCGGATGTGGTGATGGGCAATCTCGAGTTCCTGGTGGCGAACGGTATCCACGCGGTCGTCGGAACGACCGGGTTCGACGATGCCCGGTTGGACCGGGTGCGCGGCTGGCTGGCCGACCGGGCCGAGGTCGGGGTGCTGATCGCCCCGAATTTCGCGATCGGGGCCGTACTGTCCATGCGGTTCGCCGAACAGGCCGCCCGGTTCTTCGAATCGGTCGAGGTGATCGAACTGCATCATCCGAACAAGGCCGACGCACCGTCGGGCACTGCCTATCGGACGGCCGGGATCATCGCCGAGGCCCGGGAGAAGGCCGGTGCCGGCCCGATCCCCGACGCCACCACCACCGAACTCGACGGGGCACGCGGCGCCGAGGTCGGCGGGGTGCGGGTGCATTCGGTGCGGTTGGCGGGACTGGTCGCCCATCAGGAGGTGCTGTTCGGCACCCAGGGGGAGACGCTGACCATTCGGCACGATTCGATCGATCGGTCCTCGTTCGCGCCCGGGGTGCTGCTGGGTGTGCGCCAGATCGGTCTGCGGCCAGGGCTGACCGTCGGGCTCGACCCGTTCCTCGACCTGTGAGCGAATCCGCCGAGGAGCCGGGCCGGGACCGCGAGGTCCTCAAGATCGTCGCGTTGCTGGCGGCGCTGGTTCTGGCATTGATCTTCTATTTTCTGTGGCTCGGCCGGATCGCGGTGGCCCTGCTGACCTCGGGTGAGGTCGCGGCCACGGCGCTCGGTATCGGCGTGATGATCCTGCCGCTGCTGGGGGTGTGGATGGTCGTGTCCACGATCCGGGCCGCACTGGATCATCAGCGGCTGGCCCGCCGTATCCACGACGAGGGACTGGAACTGGATACCGCGGATCTGCCGCGTCGCCCGTCCGGTCGCATCGAACGCGACGCCGCCGACGACCTGTTCCGTTCGGTGCAGAAGGAATGGGAGGCCGACCCGGACAATTGGCGGGTGTCCTACCGGCTGGCTCGCGCCTACGACTGCGCCGGTGACCGTTCCCGCGCCCGGGACACCATGCGCCGGGCAGTGGAACTGGAGAAGCGGGAGCGTGAAGCCGGGGCCTGACAGCCGTTAGGCTCGGCGATGTGCCGAGGTTGCTGATCGTCCACCACACTCCGTCGCCGCATATGCAGGCGATGTTCGAAGCGGTGCTGTCGGGTGCGACCGACCCCGAGATCGAAGGTGTGGAAGTGGTTCGGCGGGCGGCGCTGGCACTCACTCCGGACGAGATGCTGGCCGCCGACGGCTATCTGCTGGGGACCCCGGCCAACCTGGGCTATATGTCCGGTGCGTTGAAGCATGCGTTCGACACCTGCTACTACCCCTGCTTGGACAGCACCCGGGGCCGGCCGTACGGGCTGTACGTCCACGGGAACGAGGGCACCGAGGGCGCCGAACGGAGTGTGGAATCGGTGACCACCGGCCTGGGCTGGGTCAAGGCCGCGAATTCGGTGGTGTCGATGGGCAAACCGGCGAAGGACGACCTCGAGCGGTGCTGGGAACTGGGTGCGACGGTGGCCGCCCGGTTGATGGGCTGATCGGCGCCGGCCACACCGCACGGCCCCCCGGAATCGGGGGCTGCCTCCGGAACGCGCGGACGGCCATACTGCTGAGCAGGGTGGTTCGATCGTGTGACGGGAGCTCGAAGTGACGAACAGTGTCGCGGGGGTGGAGGCGGTGCCCCGACGGATCGGCCTGGTGGAGGACCACGAATCGGTGGCGATCGGATTGGCGGCGATGCTCGGTCCGCAACCGGATCTGGCACTGGTCGCGACGGCCGGGACTGTCGCCGGTTTGCTGGAAGATCCGGAATGCCTGCTCGGCGAACGGTGGTCGCTGGATCTGGTGGTGCTCGATCTACGGCTCGCCGACGATTCCGTGCCCGAGGACAATGTGCGGACGCTGCGCGAGAACGGGGTCGAGGTGCTGGTGTTCACCGGCGCGGACAACTCCTATCTGGTGCGCTCGGCCGCGCGGGCAGGGGTGCTCGGGGTGCTCCGCAAATCCGAGGATGTGGCCGCGGTCGTCGCCGCGGTCCGGCGGGCGGCCTCCGGGGAGCAGGTGGTGACGACCGACTGGGCTGCCGCCATCGACGGTGATCCGCAGCTGTCCACTGTCGGGTTGAGCCCCCGGCAGGAAGAGGTGCTCACGCTGTACGCGTCCGGGGAGAAAGCTTCTCGGGTGGCGCGGCTGACGGGATTGTCGGAGCAGACCGTCAACGACTATCTGGGCCGGATCCGGCAGAAGTACGCCGTTGCGGGCCGCCCCGCTCCCACCAAGACCGATCTCTACAAGCGGGCAGTGGAGGACGGCTGGCTGCCGGTACCGGAACGTCGCCGTTGATGGGTGCATCCGCCGCTACGCCCGTGGCCGGAGCTGTCCAGGAGCGGCACGGCGGCACCGGGTGGTCGGGCCGCGCGCTACCGGTGCGCGGCGATGCGACCGGCCCGGAATCGGCCGCCGATCGGGTGCTGCGCGGTTTCGGGCTGGTGATCGGGCTTTTCGGGACGATCGCCGGACTACTCGAACTGCCGGAGATCATCGTGCAGCATCGTGGGGTTCCGCTGGTCTGGACCCTGGTCACCGTATCGCTCGCGTTCGGTCTGCAACCGGTGCTCGCGGTGGTGTCGCTGATGGCGCGGGCGTGGCTGATCCGTCCCGTCGCGGGGGCTGCCGCGCTCGGCTACCTCACCACCATGGTTCTCGTCCTGGCCTGTTTCCCGGAGGTCGAGGCGGCGCCGGGACCGGTCTGGGTGTACCGGCTGGTGACGATCGGGATGTTGACCGCGGCGCTGGCCTGGCCCCTGTCGTTCGCGGTCGTCTATCTCGTGGCGGCCGCGGTGCTACCCGGTACCGTCGCCTACTTCCGGCTCGACGACACCTCGTGGTCGGACATCCTCGTCGTGTTCGCGCGCCAGATCGGTATGTGCCTGCTGCTGCTGTGGTGCGTGGCCTACGCGCGCAGCGCCGGTGTACGAGTGGACCGGGAGACGGTGCGGGTGAGCGAGCAGGCGGCGGTGGTCGCGGGTACCGCCGCCCGGGCACGCGAACGTGCGCGGTTCGCCGCCCTGATCCACGACGCGGTGCTGTCCACGCTGCTGGACGCCTCCCGCGATCGCGGCACCTCACCGGTGCTGCGCGAACAGGCCCGGCGCACGCTCGCGCAACTCGACGAGACCCGGATCGCCGAGTCCGATCCGGACGCGCTGGATGCCGATACGGTGATCGGATTCCTGCGTTCGGCGGTGCAGGAGGTGAATCGCGGCGTCGGTTTCACGGCACGGCAGGACGACAGCGGGGCACCGCTGCGAATGCCGGTGGATGTGGCGGGGAGCCTGGCGGCGGCACTGTCGGAGGCGACCCGCAACAGCCTGCGCCACGCGGCTGTGCCCGGCCGCACCGTCCGGTGTGCCGTCACCGTCACCGTCGGCGCGGGCGGGTTGCGAGTGGTCGTGCGCGACGACGGTGCGGGTTTCGACCGGGCGACCGTACCGGCGGACCGGCTCGGTATCTCGGTGAGCATTCTGGGCCGGATGCGGCAACTACCCGGCGGCGCCGGTTTCGTGGAATCGCAGCCCGGGGAAGGGACCGCCGTGACACTCGTCTGGGGGAGCCCTGGTGGCGGTGGTGATGACTGAGCCGCACAGCGATACCGAGTTGCGAGCGCTGCTCGGTATGCGCGGCCCGGGCGGGTGGTTCTTCCTGGCCGGGCTCGCGGGGATCATCACCTTGTACCTGATTCCGACGTTCGGGGTCGTCCCGCCGGCACAGGCGGCTTTCGCCTTCGCCGCGATGCTGGGGGCCGCCGCCGTCGTACTCTTGGCCGCCGGTGATCCGTTACCGTGGCCGGCCACGGTAGCCGTACTGCTGGCGGGTCTGTCGGCCGTGGTGTCGACCACTGTGAATTCCGATGCGGGCGCGATCCGCGAGCCCTGGACGGCTTTCGCGTTCTCGTTCGTCCTTGCCGTGCTGGTCCTGCGCAGCCGGATCGGCGCGGCCTGGGTGGGCGCGGCGGCGGTGGAGGTGGTGTTCGTGGCCGCCGATCGAGTTCTCGGTGTCGAGTACGGTTCGCTGCTCACGCCGATCATCGTGCTGTCGACCCTGGCCGGCGCCACCGTGTGCGTGCTGATCCTGCGCCCGACGCAGCAATCGCTGCGACTGCTGCACGAGGACGCCGCGATGCGGGCGGCCGCCGAAGCGACGATGGCCGCGGAACATGCCGAGCGCGTCCGCCAGCTCGCCCGGCTGGACCGGGTCGCGCGGCCGATGCTCGAACGGATCGCCCAGGGCACCGAACTGTCCGCCGCCGAGCGCGAGACCTGCCGACTGCTGGAGGCCGAGCTGCGTGACGGCCTGCGGGCGCCGCAACTGGTGACCGACCGGCTCGCCGGCGCGGCCCGCGGGGCCCGCTCCCGCGGGGTCGAAGTGCTCCTGCTCGACGACGGCGGGTTCACCGGGGTCGCCACCGAGCTGCGCGACCAGGTCGTCCAGTTCGCGATCCGGGCCCTGGACGCCGCCGAATCGGGTGCCGTGACGGTCCGGGTACTGCCCGCGGGTCGCCGCAATATCGCAACGGTGCTGGTCAGCGTTCCGGATGGCGATCGGCGCACCGATATAGGAAGGTCCGGCGAAATCACGGTCTCCGAATGAGTTCGCCCGGACCGGGCGATCCGGCTAGGACCGGTCGTCGCGTTTGGGCCCGCCGTAGCCGCCGCGCATCTGGTCGCGCAGGGCTCCGGATACGACACCGGACATCCAGGAGTTCAAGGATTGCCCGCTCTGCGCGGCCGCTTCCTCGGCGCGGGACTTCACCTGCTCCACCAGACGCAGGGTCACCCGGCTGATATCGCCGGTCATCTCCTCGAAACTGGGGTTGTCGCCGGCCGGAGCGCGCCGCACTTCGACGTTCGCCTCGGTGCCGTGCAGGGAGACACGCACGGTGCGGTCACCCAGTTCGGTGGTGACGGTATCGGCGAGTTCGGTGAGCGCCGAGAGGAGCGCCAAGCGGGCCGAATTCTCCACGGCTGTGGCCAGCGCCTCGGCTGTGGCCTGCGTTTTCTCGTCGCCCAGGGCCGCGGCGGCCACCAGGTCCTCGCGGATGCGGGCGGTGTATCTGGTCAGATCCATGACACCAGTGTGACGCCATATCTGATGTCGTTCAAGGAGCGAATTGGCGGCAGATCGGCGGTATCATGCAGTCGCCTCGGTGGGGCGGCGGCCGAGAACACAGACGAGGGTGTCGAGGCATATCCGGTGACCGGGTAGCCTTTCTGACCATGACGAACGGTGAATCGACGCCCCCGGTGTTGAGCGCGTCCGGCACAGTAGGTGTCGCGATGGTGACCCCCTTCAGTGCCGAGGGCAAGCTCGACATAGACACCGGCGTCTCCCTGGCACATCGTCTGGTCGATCGGGGCGTCGACCTGCTCGCGATCTCCGGAACCACCGGCGAATCGCCGACGACCACCGAATCGGAGAAGGCCGATCTGCTGCGCGCGGTGGTCGACGCGGTCGGCAACCGGGCCACCGTGATCGCCGGCGCCGGCACCTACGACACCGCGCATTCGATCGAGCTGGCACGTAATGCCCAGCGCGCCGGCGCGCACGGCCTGCTGGTGGTGACGCCGTACTACTCGCGGCCCACCCAGGAGGGGCTGTACGCGCACTTCACCGCGGTCGCCGACGCCACCGACCTGCCGGTCACCCTGTACGACATTCCACCGAGATCGGTGGTCCCGATCGCCTCCGATACGATCCGCCGACTCGCCGAACATCCGCGAATCGTCGCGGTGAAAGACGCCAAGGGCGATCTGAACGCGGGTGCCGCGCTCATCGCCGAAACCGATCTGGCCTTCTATTCCGGCGACGATATGTTGAATCTGCCGTGGCTGGCGATGGGCGCGGTCGGTTTCATCAGCGTGATCGGACATCTGGTCCCGCAACGATTGCGGGAAATGGTGGACGCGTTCACCGCCGGTGATGTGGTGCGTGCCCGCGATATCAACACCAGCCTGCTGTGGCTCAATGCCGCGATGGCCCGGCTCGGTGGTGTCGCGATGACGAAGGGCGGGCTCCGGTTGCTCGGTGTCGACGCGGGTGAACCGCGGCTGCCGCAGATCATGCCCAGCCCGGAACAGCTCGAGGATCTGGCCGCGGACCTACGTGCTGCCGGGGTGCTCGAATGAGCGACCCCACAGCCCGCCGTCCTCGCCGTACCGCACGGCGCGATGCGGGAGCGCCCGCTCCCACACCGGAACCGCAGCCCGAGCCCGCGCCCGCCACGCCGGTCGCCGAACCCGCTGGGTCCACTGTCGAAAGGGAAACCGAGACCGTGGCAACCGAATCCGCGTCCGCGGCCGAATCCGCTCCGGAGGCCCGCAGCCAACGGTCGCGTCGCGGTGGCCGCGGTAAGCAGTCGGGTCGTGGACGTAGCGAAACTCCTCGTTCCGCGCCCCCGGTCGCGCCGGCCGCCGCCGCGCAGGACCGGCTCGCGCCACCCCCGAAGCTGCCGAAACAAGGGCTGCGGGTTTTCGCGCTCGGCGGGATCGGCGAGATCGGCCGCAATATGACCGTCTTCGAATACGGCGGCAAACTGCTGATCGTCGACTGCGGGGTGCTGTTCCCCGAAGATCAGCAACCCGGTGTGGACCTGATCCTGCCCGATTTCCGGCCGATCGAGGACCGTATCGACGATGTGGTCGCCGTCGTGCTGACCCACGGGCACGAGGACCATATCGGCGCCGTGCCGTTCCTGCTGCGCCTGCGTCCCGACATCCCGGTGATCGGTTCGAAGTTCACGCTCGCGCTCGTGGCGGCGAAATGCCGGGAACACCGGTTGCATCCGAAACTGCTCGAGGTCACCGAGGGGCAGCGCACCGAGCACGGCCCGTTCGAATGCGAGTACTTCGCGGTCAACCATTCCATCCCCGATGCCCTGGCCGTCGCCATCCGCACCCCGGCCGGAACCGTCCTGCACACCGGCGATATCAAACTCGACCAGTTGCCGCTGGACGGCCGGCTCACCGATCTGGCCGGGTTCTCCCGCCTCGGTGACGAGGGCGTCGATCTCTTCCTGGTCGACTCCACCAACGCCGAGGTACCCGGATTCGTCACACCCGAACGGGAGATCGGTGGCGTCCTCGACACAGTGATCGGCAAAGCGCGCAACCGGGTGATCGTGGCGTCCTTCGCCAGCCACGTGCACCGGATCCAGCAGGTGGTGGACGTCGCGCAGAAGTTCGGGCGCCGGGTGTGCTTCGTGGGCCGGTCCATGGTGCGCAATATGCAGATAGCCCAGGATCTGGGCTATCTCACCGTGCCCGACGGGCTCGTGGTCGATCTCGATCAGGCCGCCACCCTGCCCGGCGACAAACTCGTCCTCATCTCCACGGGATCCCAGGGTGAACCGCTCTCGGCGCTGTCCCGGATGGCCCGCGGTGAGCACCGGCAGATCCACATCCGGGCCGACGATCTGGTCGTGCTGGCCTCCTCGCTGATCCCGGGTAACGAGAACTCGGTGTTCACGGTCGTCAACGGGTTGGCGCGACTGGGCGCCACGGTGATCACCCAGCAGAACGCGAAGGTGCACGTCTCCGGACATGCCTCGGCCGGTGAACTGCTGTACCTGTACAACGCGGTCCGGCCGACCAACGCTATGCCCGTGCACGGTGAATGGCGACATCTTCGTGCCAACGCCGCGCTCGCGGTCGCCACCGGGGTGCCCGAGGAGCGAGTGGTGCTCGCCGAGGACGGCGTGGTGGTCGATCTCGTGGACGGGATCGCCTCCATCGTCGGCCGGGTCCCGGTCGGGCACGTCTACGTGGACGGGCTGTCGGTCGGTGATGTCGGCGAATCCACGTTGTCGGACCGGCTCGTTCTCGGTGAGGGCGGATTCATCGCGATCACGGTGGCCGTGGACGAGACGACCGGTAAGGCGGTGAGCCCGCCGGAGGTGAGCGGCCGCGGATTCTCCGACGATCCCACCGCCCTGGCCGAAGCGGCCGAACTGGTGGAGGCCGAACTGCTGCGCCTGGCAGGTGAGGGTGTCACCGATACCCACCGCATCGCCCAGGCGGTGCGGCGGATCGTGGGCCGCTGGGTCGCCGATACCTACCGGCGCCGCCCGATGATCGTGCCCACTGTGCTCGGTGTCTGACTTCCGAACCCCGGTGTCCGACTCCTGAACAGAAGAAACCGCCGGAGGGCCTCGGCCCTCCGGCGGTTCACGTTCGCGCTACGGAGCTATCCGCGGATCAGGAATCTTCCTGGCAGGCCGCGGAATCCAGCTGTGCGGATTTGACGATGTTGCAGGCGAACCCGTGCGCGATCTTCCACTGATCGCCTTCGGCCACGAAGTCCACGGTGGCGTTCTCCACCGGGCTGCCACCGATGGTGACATCGGCATCGGCGGTCACCTTGCCGGCGGCGGGCTCGCCGACATTGGTGATCTTGACCGTGACTTCGTTCTTCTTGGCGGCCTCGACCAGCTTGTCGACCAGCTGCGGATCCTGTTCGGCGTCTTCGATCCAGGCCAGCTTCTCGTCTTCACCGACCGAACCGTCGAGCGCCCGGTTGATCTTGTCGTTGAGTTCCTCGGCCGTCGGCTTCGGCAGGTTCGGCGCGGGTGTGGTGGTCGGCGCCTTACCCTCCTCGCGGCCGTCCTGGGTTTTGCCCGATTCGAACGCGGCGGCGGCCTCGGTGCTGGTGGCCGCGGCGCCGGTGGACGAGTCCTCGGTGGACGAGCACGCGGTGAAAGTGAGGGCGGCGGCGGCCATCGCTACGGCGGCCACGACCCGGATCGGTCGAATTTTCACAGTTCTGATTCCCCTACGAAGTTGTCGGCGAGTTCGGCGCCGGCCGGAAAAGATGGACGGTACGAACTCACAGGCCGTAGCCGGAAGTGCAGTTCCAGTGCTCGATAGTGGCATTGCCCGGGTTGTTGGCCAGTGCCTCGGAGCGTGCCGCGGACCGGGTGGCCCCGGAACCGTAGCTCAGCCAGTTGTCCGAAACCGCCAGCGCACCACAGCCGTTGCGCCAAGAGATCTTGGAGACGCAGTCGGCGGCGCCGCAGCTGCTCTCGGCGGCCTGCTCGGCTTCGGCGTAGCTGTCGTAGTCGTAGGACCAGCCGTAGTTGCCGGTGGACAGCGATACCGCGATGGCGCCGTAGTAGCTGCCGGATTGAGCGTGCGCCGGAGTCACCGAAGCGACGAGCATGGAACCGACGGTCGCCACCAGAACGGCGGCAACGGTGAGAAACTTCTTCAAAGGTGTTCCCATCTGTGCGTTTCGATCCACGACCCTTATGGACCGAATGACAAAGTACAGAGCATCTCTGCCGCGGAGCAACCGGATCGGCAACGCATTCCCTCCCCGATGGCTGGGTCTCGGCTAGATTCATCGTGTGAACATGGCTCAGCGTGAACGCCGTGCATTGGTCGAAACGATGAAGGGCACCGGCCCGGACGCGCCCACCTTATGCGGTGCGTGGACCGTGCGCGACCTCGCGGCTCACCTGGTCGTGCGGGAGCGGCGTCCCGACGCCGCGCCGGGGATCATGTTGCGGCCCTTCGCCGGATACCTGCAGAAGGTGCAGGACAAAGCGGCCACTCGAGAATTCGACGTACTGCTCGAGCAGGTTCGTACCGGCCCGCCCTGGTGGTCGCCGTTGCGGCCGGTGGACGCGATCGCCAATCTGAGCGAGATGTTCGTACATCACGAGGACGTCCGCCGGGCGGG
Source organism: Nocardia sp. NPDC001965 (assembly GCF_053594175.1). Taxonomy (NCBI): domain Bacteria; kingdom Bacillati; phylum Actinomycetota; class Actinomycetes; order Mycobacteriales; family Nocardiaceae; genus Nocardia; species Nocardia sp. NPDC001965. Next base: position 65,120 of record NZ_JBSFDZ010000019.1, on the reverse strand, counting down.
GCCGGACTGGGAACCGCGGGAGCTGTCCGCCGCGGATCAGCAGCGGTTGTGGTCGGCACTGCGCAAGATGGGGAAGATGGCCTATCGGAAATCGCCGGTACCGGTGGAGATCTCGACCCCCGGCGGGGAGCCGGTGCGGATCGTGGACCGAACCGGTCCGGCGGTGACCCTGATCGGGGAGCCGGCGGAACTGTTGTTGCACGCGTTCGGGCGGGATCAGGTCCGGATCGAAACTTCCGGCGAACCCGAGGCGGTCCGGCAGGTGCTCGAACTCGACCGCTCCATCTGAACACTGCCGCCGTAGACCGGGCGCGAATGCGGAAATACGGCGCACCGGAGCGCGCTGCGCGCATCTCGTATCGGATATCGGTGGTGGTCGAGGGCGAATCGCCGACCGTGCCCACATCGCGACGACCGGCGCGCCCGTCGGCCCGGAGGCGGTATTTCGCACCGTGGAGGCGGCGGTTACCAGTGTTGCGGATGGTCCGGATGGGGTCGTTGCGGCTAGCCTGAGGCCATGGCAGGTAAGTCCCGCGGCACGACCACACCTGGTACGCGGGCGGGATCGGCTCGGGGGCGGACCACCGCTGCGCGTTCTCGTTCGGGCAATTCGCGCGCCGCGGCCGGCGCGGCCGGGGCCCAGGGGCCGGCTCGCAGAACCACTCGCAAAGCTGCCGCGCGCCCGGCAACCGGTCCCCGCCCCCGCCGTACCGCGGCCCGGCGGCCGGCCGCCGCGCGACGATCCGAGACAGCGCCGCTGGCGGTGTTCGGCCGGATGGTGAGCGGTGGCTGGACCATGGCGGCCCGTGGGCTGGGGGCCACCACCCGGGCGATCAGCCGGGCGGGGGAGATCGAGCACGGTCATCGCCGTGACGGAGCCGCCCTCGGATTGATCGCGCTCAGCGCGGTGATCGCGGCGGCTGTCTGGTTGTCCGCGGGCGGGCCCATCGGGCGGGCGGTGGACGCGGTGATCCGCGCGGTCACCGGTTCGGCCTCGGCGCTGCTGCCGTTCGTCGCCTCCGGTATCGCGGTGGTGCTCATGCGGACCGAGCCCCGTCCGGAGATCAGGCCCCGGCTCGTACTGGGCGGACTGTTGATCGGATTGCCGCTCCTCGGGCTGTGGCATATCGCCGACGGTGCCCCCGCCGACGCCGCCGGCCGTGCCGACGCGGCCGGGTTCGTGGGTTTCGTCATCGGCGGACCGGTGACCGACGGCCTCACGGCCTGGTTGTCGGTACCTATCCTGCTCCTGGCCATGGTGTTCGGCGTGCTGTTGGTGACCGGCACGACGGTACGGGAGGCCCCGCAGCGGCTGCGTGAGTTCTTCGGTGCGCCCGGCTACGGCGGCGAGGCGGACTACCGGGACGGTTACGACCCGGTCGACGAATACGAGTACGAATCCGCGGAACAGCCGGCTCGATCGCGCCGCCGCGGCCGTACCCCCGTCGAGAACTATCCGGCCGACGATTTCGTGGGCCCCGAGGCGGGCGAACCGCCGCTGCGCGACGCCAAGCCGATCACGGCTCCGGAAGCGGAACAACCCGCTACCCGGAAGAAACGGAAACCCGCCGCACCGGCGGTGGTGGATCAGACTCCGCCACCGCTTCCGGAGCCGGAATTCGTCGCCGACCGGGTCACCGAGGGCGATTACAGCCTCCCGCCGATGAACCTGCTCGTCGAGGGCGATCCACCCCGTAAGCGCAGCGCCGCCAACGAATCGATGATCGAGGCGATCACCGAGGTGCTGGTGCAGTTCAAGATCGACGCCGCGGTGACCGGGTTCGTCCGTGGCCCTACCGTCACCCGCTACGAGGTGGAGCTGGGGCCGGGTGTCAAGGTCGAGAAGATCACCGCGCTCACCCGCAATATCGCCTATGCGGTGGCCACCGAGAACGTGCGTCTGCTCGCGCCGATCCCCGGGAAGTCCGCTGTCGGTATCGAGGTGCCCAATGCCGACCGGGAACTGGTCCGGCTCGCCGATGTGCTCACCGCACCGGCTACCCGCAACGATCATCATCCGCTGGTCATCGGCCTCGGCAAGAATATCGAGGGCGAATTCGTATCGGCCAATCTGGCCAAGATGCCGCATCTGCTGGTAGCGGGTTCCACCGGTTCCGGTAAGTCGAGTTTCGTGAACTCGATGCTGGTGTCACTGTTGCAGCGCGCCACACCGGACGAGGTCCGGATGATTTTGATCGATCCGAAGATGGTGGAGCTGACCCCCTATGAGGGGATCCCGCATCTGATCACGCCCATCATCACCCAGCCGAAGAAGGCCGCCGCGGCACTGGCCTGGCTGGTGGAGGAGATGGAACAGCGGTATCAGGATATGCAGGCCAGCAAGGTCCGCCATATCGACGATTTCAACCGCAAGGTGAAATCAGGTGCCATCACCACACCGCTGGGCAGCGAACGGGTGTACCGGCCCTACCCCTACATCCTGGCCATCGTCGACGAACTCGCGGATCTGATGATGACCGCACCCCGCGATGTCGAGGATGCGATCGTCCGGATCACGCAGAAGGCGCGTGCCGCCGGTATCCATCTGGTGCTGGCCACCCAGCGGCCGTCGGTGGACGTGGTGACCGGGCTGATCAAGACCAATGTGCCGTCGCGGCTCGCGTTCGCGACCTCCTCGCTCACCGATTCCCGCGTTATCCTCGACCAGCCCGGCGCCGAGAAGCTCATCGGTATGGGTGACGGCCTGTTCCTGCCGATGGGCGCCGGTAAACCGACCCGGTTGCAGGGCGCCTTCATCAGCGACGAGGAGATCCACGGGGTCGTCGAGTACACGAAGAACCAGGCCGAACCGGAGTACACCGAGGGCGTCACCGCGGCCAAGGCCGGCGAGAAGAAGGATGTCGATCCGGATATCGGCGACGATCTCGATGTCTTCCTGCAGGCGGTGGAACTGGTGGTCACCTCCCAGTTCGGGTCCACGTCGATGCTGCAGCGCAAGTTGCGCGTCGGGTTCGCGAAGGCGGGCCGGTTGATGGACCTGATGGAGACCCGGGGGGTGGTCGGGCCGAGCGAAGGTTCCAAGGCCCGTGATGTGCTGATCAAGCCCGATGAGCTGGACGGGCTGCTCTGGTCGATCCGCGGTGGTGGCGACGAGGAGGCGCCGGAGTCGGCGGACGAGTGATCGGCGTGCTGCCGGTCGGCCGGACCACCGATATGCGACGATGACGGGCAGCCACCCCCCCGCAAGTCGGCCGAAACGGTCATATCGGGCATTATTGATGCCATGACTCGTACCGCTGAACGGATCGCCGTATGCAGGTAACCGCTCTCGTCTGGGGCATCACGATCGTGGTGATCCTCGGGTTGTTCGTCTTCGACTTCTTCGCCCATGTGCGTACCCCGCACGAACCGACCTTCCGTGAATCCGGCTTCTGGTCCGCGGTCTACATCGGCCTGGCACTGGCCTTCGGCGGGGTGATCGCCTGGAAATGGGGCGGGACCTTCGCCGGCGAGTACTACGCCGGTTTCGTCACCGAGAAAGCACTCTCGGTGGACAACCTGTTCATCTTCCTGATCATCATGTCCACCTTCGCGGTGCCCCGGATCTACCAGCAGAAGGTGCTGCTCATCGGCATCGTGGTGGCCCTGGTGATGCGCGGTGTCTTCATCGCGGTCGGCGCCGCCGCCATCAGCGCCTTCAGCTGGGTTTTCTACCTGTTCGGATTCTTCCTGGTCTACACCGCGGTCAAGCTCGTGAAGGAGAGCGGCCACGAGGTCGAAGAGGAACAGAAACGCGACAGCCGGATCGTCGCGCTCATCAAGCGGTTCGTGCCGACCACCGAGACCTACGACGGTGACAAGCTGGTCACCCGGATCGACGGCCGACGTACGCTCACCCCGATGCTGCTCGCGCTGGTGGCCATCGGATTCGCGGATCTGTTGTTCGCGCTCGATTCGATTCCGGCCATCTACGGCCTCACCGAAGAGCCCTACATCGTGTTCACCGCGAACGCGTTCGCGCTGATGGGGCTACGCCAGCTCTTCTTCCTGATCGGCGGCCTGCTGGACCGGTTGGTGTACCTGTCCTACGGTCTCGCGGCCATCCTGGCCTTCATCGGCGTCAAGCTGGTGCTGCACGCGCTGCACGAGAACAATCTGCCGTTCATCAACGGCGGCGAACATGTGAGCGTCCCGGAGATATCCACCGTGCTGTCGCTCTCGGTGATCCTCGGCATCCTGGTAGTCGCGACCGTGGCCAGTCTGCTGCGCACCCGCGGGCAGACGCGACCGAAATCGGTATCGGAGCCCGGCGAGTAGTGCCGAGGCGCGCCCCGTCCGGGCCCGGTCTCCCGGGCCCGGCGATGCCGTCAGTCGGCGAGTACGCCGAGCACCGGCTGCCATTCGACCGCCCGGACGTCGTCGATCAGCTTCTCCTGAGCGAACGGGTCCTGCGCCAGCAGATCCGCCAGGGCCGCGGCGTCGTCCGCGCGGAACAGCAGCAGGGCGCCGGACCCGTCCGGGTACGGACCACTGGTGACGAGGGCGCCCGCGTCGAGTCGTTCGGCCAGCCAGGAGCGATGCCGCGGGCGATGGGCGTCCCGGGCGGCGGCGGTGGCTTCGGAATAGGTGTAGTGAACAGCGAAAAGAGGCACCGGTCGACTCTAGTGCGCGGCCCGCGCACCAGGCCGGCGGAACCGTCGCGGAAAGGCCGGCCCGCAGTGGCGGTGGGGTGACCTCACAGCGTGAGCAGCATCCGGGTGTTGCCGAGCGTGTTCGGTTTCACATAGCTGAGGTCCAGGAACTCCGCCACACCGGTGTCGTAGGACCGGCACATCTCCGCGTAGACCTCCGCGGTCACCGGGGTGCCCTCGATCTCCGCGAAACCGTGCCGGGCGAAGAAGTCGACCTCGAAGGTGAGTACGAACAGCCGCCGTAACTCCAGTTCCCGGGCCACGTCCACCAGTTGCTCCACGATGAGTTTGCCCACACCCTGACCCTTGACCTCCGGGTGTACCGCCACTGTGCGCACCTCACCGAGATCGGCCCACAGCACGTGCAGCGCGCCGCAGCCCACCACTCGCTCGCCGAGTTCGGCCACCCAGAACTCCTGCACCGATTCGTACAGGTTGACGAGGTTCTTCTCCAGCAGAATGCGACCCGCGTACACATCGACGAGTGATTTGATCGCCGGGACATCGGAGGTGCGGGCGCGACGCACCCGCACGGTGGCGGTCTGCGTACCGGGCGCGTCGCTGGTCGAACCACTCAGTGGTCCCCGTGAGGTCATGGGGTGCACAGTAGTCGGCCGGGCTACCGATAGTCTGAGTGTGTGCCGCAGACTCCGCCCTTCCGCTCGCCCCTGCGCGCCTGTCCCGGCGCCGCGGCACAAGGGCGGCCATGAGCGTGCACCCCGAGGAGATGGACCGGCCCCTCGCTGTGCCCGGGCCACCGCGCGGCGGGCTGGTTCCGGCACCCGCCGAATCGGCGGTCCCGCTGCTGAATATCGCCAATATTCTCACCATGATCAGGATCGCGCTGGTACCGCTGTTCGTGCTGGCGTTGTTCGCCGCGGGCGGGCACCAGACCGGATGGCGGATCACCGCGACCGTGCTGTTCGCCCTGGCCGCGGTCACCGACCGGTTCGACGGCCAGCTGGCCCGCAAATACGGTCTCGTCACCGATTTCGGCAAACTTGCCGACCCCATCGCCGACAAGGCGCTCATCGGGTCGGCGCTCATCGGACTCTCGATACTGGGCGATCTGCCGTGGTGGATGACGATCGTCATCTGCGTGCGCGAGATCGGAGTCACCCTGCTGCGGCTGGCGGTGGTACGGCGGGGTGTCATCCCGGCGGGACGCGGCGGAAAACTCAAAACCCTCGTCCAGTCGGTGGCCATCGGAGTGCTGCTGCTGCCGCTGTCCGGCGGTTTCGCGACCGCGGGAATGACACTGATGTGGATCGCGTTGGTGCTGACAGTGGTGACGGGGCTCGACTATGTCGGCCAGGCTGCGCGGCTGTGGCTGGCCGGACCGCACCGAACCCGCGGATGACTGCCGAGCACACCGGGCCACTGACCGCCGGGAGCACCGCCACCGAACTGGTCACCACCCTGCGCGCCGCCGGACAGACCGTGGCCACCGCCGAATCGCTCACCGCGGGCCTGGTATCGGCCACGATCGCCGGGGTCCCGGGTGCCAGTGCGGTACTGCGCGGCGGGCTGGTGGTGTACGCGACGGACCTCAAACACAGCCTCGCCGGGGTGGACGAACAGGTGCTCACCGCCGAGGGGCCGGTGGCCGCGAGCACCGCCCAGCAACTCGCGGTCGGTGCCCGGATCCGCTGCGGCGCCGACTGGGGAATCGGGCTCACCGGCGTGGCCGGGCCCGATCCGCAGGACGGAATCGAGGTCGGCACCGTCTTCCTCGGACTGGCCGGACCGGGGCATACCGAGGTGATGCGGTTGAAACTCTCCGGCGACCGGTGGAATATCAGGTTCACAGCGACACTGGAAGCGATCGAGGAACTGCTGCGGTGTGTGCGGGGCGGATCACCCACCCGGTGAGCAGTTCCGCGGCCGGGCCCGGGAACCCCCGGGGCCGGTTCCGACGTTGTGCGAAGAGAGAACCGCGTGCATGCCGTGGGCTGCGGCATATGAGGGCGAAGTGCCTACCGGGAGAAGGAGAACTCGATGACGCTGCTGCGAGAAGCGATCGGGGACAGTCTGCGGCGTGCGCGCCTCGCCCAGAGCCGGACCCTGCGCGAAGTATCCACCTCGGCGCGGGTGAGCCTGGGCTACCTCTCCGAGGTCGAGCGTGGCCGTAAAGAGGCGTCCAGCGAATTGCTGGCCGCCATCTGCGAGGCGCTCGACGTCCCGCTGTCGCGGGTGCTGTGGGATGTGAGTACGGCGATCGCCGGCGAGGACCTGCCCGTGGGCGCCACCCCGGCCACCGCACCGGCCGAGACCGCCGCCGTTGCGGAATCCGCCGAGCCGCCCGCCGAATCCGTCCCCGCGGCGGCCGGAGTCGCGACGGCGTCCGCCGCCACCGGCACCCGGACGCAGGTGGACGGCGAAACCCGGATCGTCATCCCCGCGCCCAGCAACGGTCCGCTGGTGCTGGTCGAAGCCGCCTGACCGGTTATAGCGGCGGTATACCCGATCGTGACAATGCGCGCGGCGCACGGTAGCGGATAGATTCGTATGTATGCGTCGGCGCGGGCCGCTCTCGGCGAGACGCGGCGTCGTTCGGTGGCCGGTACCCGGCACCGCATGGTGGAGGATAGGCATGTATCGAGTGCGTGACGGTCGCGCACTCCGAGTCGCCCAGGCGGCACAGCAGATGGAGGCGGGATCAACCGATGGCTAATCCGTTCACGAAGGCCTGGAAATATCTGATGGCCCTCTTCGACTCCAAGATCGAAGAGCACGCGGATCCGAAGGTCCAGATTCAGCAGGCTATCGAAGAGGCTCAGCGCCAGCACCAGGCCCTGTCCCAGCAGGCCGCCTCGGTGATCGGAAACCAGCGTCAGCTGGAGATGAAACTGAACCGGCAGCTCGACGAGGTCGAGAAGCTCAACGCCAACGCCCGCCAGGCCGTCGTCCTCGCCGACCAGGCCAATGCCGCGGGCGACGCCGAGAAGGCGATCCAGTACACCAACGCCGCCGAAGCGTTCGCCGCGCAGCTGGTCACCGCCGAACAGTCGGTCGAGGATCTGAAAGTGCTGCACGACCAATCGCTGCAGGCCGCCGCACAGGCCAAGAAAGCGGTGGAGCAGAACGCGATGCTGCTGCAGCAGAAGGTCGCCGAACGCACCAAACTGCTCAGCCAGCTCGAACAGGCCAAGATGCAGGAGCAGGTCAGCGCCTCCCTGCAGCAGATGGACAGCACCCTGTCCGCTCCCGGGAGCGTCCCCAGCCTGGACGCGGTGCGGGAGAAGATCGAACGCCGCTACGCCACCGCGCTCGGATCCGCCGAACTCGCCCAGAACACCGTCCAGGGGCGCATGCTCGAGGTCCAGCAGGCCAGCGTCCAGATGGCCGGGCACAGCAGGCTCGAACAGATCCGTGCCTCCATGCGCGGTGACGCGCTGCCCGCCGGAAACTCCAATTCCGCGATCGACGCCGGAAAGTCCACGACCGAACCCGCACAGCCACAACCACAGATGGACAAGGGACAGACCGCACAGCAGTAGCGGATCCACCGAGTTCGGCGAGGACAGCAATGAAGTCTGAAAGGTCCCGATTCCCGACCGGGTCCCGGGAATCGACCCGTGCCTGGTCGGAGTTGCAGCCGCAGGCAGCCTACGTCGCCGATACTCTGCGTGAAGCCGGAGAGAACGCGCTCGTCGCGGTACGCCGCTGGGCCGATCCGCGCGAACGCGAACTCCGCCGTCGCCGCCGCGCCCGGCGGCGCAGTATCGGCCTCGGCACAGCCTCCGGTCTCACCACCGCCGGAGCCGTCGGACTCGTGGTCCTGTCCGCTCCCGCCTGGGCGGTCGTGATCCTCGGCGGCGGAGCAGTCGCTCTGGTCACCGGCGCCGCCCTGAGCACCCGCCGCTATCTGCGGTTGCGGCGTATCCCGCTGCCGATGGCCGGTTACGTTCCACGCAAACTCCCCACTACCCGCTCCGCGGCCCGCCCCGCGATGGGCCGGCTGGCCCGCGCCGAACGAACACTGCACGAAGTCGCCGGTCAGATCGCCCGCTCCCGGCGCCTGCCTGCCGACGAACTCGAGGATCTGATGGCCACCGCCGGTTCCGGCGCGGCCGCACTCACCGCACTCGCCGCCGATATCGCCACCATGGAAGGCGCGATCCGCACGCTCAGCGGCGGCGCCTCCGAGATCGCCGACGCGGCCGACGTCCACCGGCTCCGCGAAACCCTGGAATCCATCGTCGCCCGGCTCGACGGCGGTGTCACCGAATACGAGCAGGTGGTTGCGGCAGCCACCCGAGTTCTCGCGGTCGACGAAACAGGCGCCCTCCGCTACGCGTTCGACGGTATCGTCGCCGACCTGCGCCATGCTGCCGACCGGATGGACGGCTGGGCACAAGCGCTCACCGAACTGGCGGACCGGGCCCCCGAATCCCTGCTGTCACCGGCCACCGGCCGGGCCCCGTGGCAGCCGCCCCTGGCGGAGGTACCGCCCCGCCGATCCCGTCCCTGACCCTCAGGGACAACCCTGATCTTCCCCGGATATTGCTTCTCACCTGGTGATTTCCCGACCCGTCGGTGGCATGCTCGAAACAGGAGACAACCGCTGGGAGGCACAAAATGCTGTGGAAGATCATCGGCGTGGTCGCCGTCGTCTGGATCGCGCTCGCGGTGATCGGCGCACTGATCAAAGGTCTGTTCCCGATCCTGGTGATCAGTGCTGTGGTGTTCGGACTGTATCTGCTCTACAAAGCGATCTCCGGATCCGACGACCACACGGTCACCAAGATCTGACCTCCGCGCGAATACGCGGCCGGACGACCCCCACCCCGGAGCGTCGTCCGGCCTTTCTGCTCCGGCGGGTACACGGCGATGCTTGAATAGCGCCATGCAGCACCTTCCGGAAGACTGGCAGCGCGCCGTGGTGATCGTCGCCCACCCAGACGACATCGAATACGGGGTCGCCGCCGCAGTGGCCCGCTGGACCGGCCAAGGCAAAGACGTCCGGTACGTGCTGGTGACCTCCGGCGAAGCGGGAATCGCCGGGATGCCGCCCGCCGAAGCACGGCCGCTGCGGGAAGCCGAGGAACGCGCCTCGGCCGCAGTCGTCGGAGTCACCGAAATCGAATTCCTCGGCCACCCCGACGGCCGGATCGAAGCGAACCCCGCGCTACGCCGCGACCTGGCCGCCGCCATCCGCCGCCACCGCCCGGACCTGGTGGTACTCGGCCATTTCGGAGATACCTGGGCGCCCGGCATCGTCAACAGTGCCGACCACCGGGCCGTCGGCCGGGCAGCCCTCGACGCAGTCTCCGACGCCGGTAACGAATGGATATTCCCCGAAATCGCCGACCTCCCACTCTGGTCCGCCCGCTGGGCGGCCGTGGCCGTCCCGATCGGCGCCACCCATGCCGTGGACGTGACCGCCGATATCCCCGCGGCCGAAGCATCATTGGCCGAACACCGCCGCTACCTCGAGGTCCTGAGCCCGGAACCGGTGGCCGACCAGGTCCGCGCGGTGGTCACGATGACGACGGGGCCACTGGACGGATTCGACGCGGAACGCGCGGTCGGATTCGAACTGTTCACCTTCGCGGGCTGAGCTGCGTTTGTTTGCCCCGCCTTCGGCGGGGCGGGCGGGGCCCTATCGACCCCGGTTCTTCACTCCGGTGGGCACTACCTGACCGCCGGATCGGGAAGCGGGCCGATGCTCGACAGCCGGTGGGTTCTCCTGTCGGGTCGGTGCTCGATGTTCACCTACCCGCGATCTCATGTTCTCGGTAGGTGCCGCGCCTTTCGTATCCTGCGCTCACGTGGCAGAACCGCGGTGGGTGTTCGCATGGAGAGGAGGTTCTCGTGGGGAGCCCCGGTCGCGGAACCGCGGCACTCGGACTTTCGGGCCGTGGGGCGCGGAGTGCCTCCGCGGGTCGACCCCGGCAGTGGCTGCGGATGGATTGCGTGGCAGGCTGAGCTGATGCGAGTGGCTGTTGTCGCCGGTCCCGATCCGGGTCATGCGTTTCCCGCTATCGCTCTGTGCCTGCGTTTCCGGGACGCGGGCGACGATCCTGTTCTCTTCACCGGGCCCCGCTGGTTCGAGGCCGCGCGGGCGGCCGGTATCGGAGTTCGGCGGCTGAAGGGGCTGGCCCCCAGGCCGACCGACGACGATGGCGACGCCGGAGCCCGGATCCATCAACGGGCCGCCTATATTTCGACCGAGATCCTGCCCGAGCTCGGGGCGATGCTGCCGGAACTGGTGGTGTCGGATGTGCTCACCGCGGGCGGTGGTCTGGCCGCCGAGCGGTTGCGGGTGCCCTGGGTCGAGCTTTCGCCGCACCCGCTCTACCTGCCCTCGAAAGGTCTGCCGCCCATCGGGAGCGGGCTCGCTCCCGGTATCGGGGTGCGCGGGCGGGCCCGGGATTCGGTGTTGCGGATGTTCACTGCCCGCGCGGTGCGGACCGGGCTGCGGCAGCGGGAGGCCGCCCGGGTGGGAGTGGGTCTGCCGGCGACGGACCCGGGTCCGGCCGCTCGGCTGATCGCGACCCTGCCCGCGCTGGAGGCTGCGCGTCCGGACTGGCCCGCGGCGGCCGAACTGGTCGGGCCGCTGCTGTGGGAGCCCACCGAACAGCGGCTGGAACTGCCGCCCGGGGACGGGCCGCTGGTGGTCGTGGCGCCGTCGACCGCGCATACCGGGGTGGCGGGAATGGCGGAGACCGTGCTCGAAGCCCTCGACGGAACCGGCGTCCGGGTAGCCATCTCCATGCTGGACGAGCCGCCGCGATCGCTACCGGAATGGGCCACCGCGGGGCTCGGGCGGCAGGACGAACTGCTCGCCCGGGCCGCAGCGGTGGTCGGGGGCGGCGGGCACGGTCTGCTGGCGAAATCACTGTCCGCAGGGGTGCCCGTGGTGACCGTGCCCGGCGGTGGCGACCAGTGGGAGCTCGCCAATCGCGCACAGCGCCAGGGTTCTTCGCTGCTGGTCCGGCCGCTCACCGCGGAAAGTGTGCGCGAGTCGGTGCTGCGGGTACTTGCCGAACCGGGTTTCACCGAGGCAGCCCGGGCGGCGGCCGCCGGGATCTCCGAGGTGGCCGATCCGGTACGGATCTGCCACCGGGTGCTCGATTCGGTGCGCACGCACTGACCGCCCCGCGGCCGCGGCGGCGGTGCGGGTAACTTGTGCACGGTGCGGTTGACGGAATTCCAGGAACTCATGCACACCGAATTCGGCGAGGCTCGTGGCGACACTCTGCTCAACGATCACGTGATCCTCGCGCTGGACGGCCGGACCGGTGCCGCCGCCATCGAAGCCGGTGTCGATCCCCGCGAGGTATGGCGCGCCCTGTGCGCCGAATTCGACGTTCCCCGTTCACGGTGGTGAATCCGGCCCGCTGATCGCGGCTCAGGTTCTGCGGGCGTGATGTCGCGCCGCTTTCGCGCGGTTGCCGCAGGTGGTCATCGAATGCCAGCGGCGGGTTCCGTTCTTGGATGTGTCGTAGAAGAACAGGATGCAGTCCGGGTGGGCGCAGCGGCGGATACGGTCGGGGGCGTCGGCCAGCAGGGTCAGCAGATTGTCGGCCGCCAGCCATCCCGGAAGCCAGGCCGGGTCGGCGACCTCCGGCATATCGGCCGGTCCGGTTTCGGTGAGCGAGCGCCGGATCCGCCCGCGGTTCAGGACCTCGTTGAGGGCGTCCCGGGTGCCGTGGACGACCGTGTCGTACACGGCGGTCCGGGTGGCGAGCACGGCCGCCAGGGTGTTGTCGTCCGCCGGGGCAATCTCGGACCATCCTGCCGACGCCAGCCAGATCCGCAGACCGGCCACATCGGTGAGCAGGTCGCGCGGGCCGTGTTCCATCCACCGCGTGTTCAGCAGGTCCAGAGCCGGCGGTTCACCGAGGTGGGGGCGTGGATCGAGCATGACTGAGGGTAACGGTCTCCTGTTCGGTATCCGACTGTCCGAACCATTCTAACCGTCTAAATCAATTTAGACGGTTGACGGCAGGCGGCTCTGGACGCTACGTTCTAACTGTTCAAAATCTTTGAACAGTTAGAACGAGAGGATGGATCATGACCACAGCGGTCGCCCCACAGCTCGCCACCGGCCATATCGGGCTGAATGTCTCGGAATTGGACCGATCGGCGCGTTTCTACCGTGACGTCCTGGGCTTCGAAGAACTCGCCACCGGCGCCGAAGGCGAACGGCGATGGGCCTTTCTCGGGTCGGCGGGAGAGCTCGTGCTCACGCTGTGGCAGCAGAGCGCGGGGGAGTTCCCGGTGGACCGGCCCGGGTTGCACCATCTCTCCTTCCGGGTCTCTTCCCTCGACGAAGTGCGCCGAGTCGAGGCCGCGCTGACCGAACACGCGGTGAACTTCCTCTACGACGGGGTGGTCGCGCACGGTGAGGGGGCGGATTCCGGCGGTATCTTCTTCGCGGATCCGGACGGTATCCGGCTCGAAGTATTCGCGCCGTCCGGGGCCGAATCCGCGCCCGCCCCCAGCGGTGCCGCGCCTACCTGCGGTTTCTTCTGAACGGCCGGGCCGTGCGATGAATGTGTTCCATGCCGGTGAGCTGGCGGTCCAGCGCCGGGCCGGGCAACAGGGTATCGCCGAGAAGGTCGGCCGCACGGTCCGCGCCGCCATTCCCGACGCTGCCGCACGATTCCTGGCCGAGCAGCCGATGGTCGTGGTCGCCGCCGTGGACGGTACGGGCCGCCCATGGGTCACTCAGCTGACCGGAGCGCCCGGCTTCGTGCAGGTCCTCGACGAGCGCACGTTCGAGATCGCGGCGGTACCGGATTCGGCGGATCCGCTGGCGGCGCCGACCGGGCAGTGGAAGCTCGGACTGATCGCCATCGAACCGGACCGCCGGCGGCGGATGCGTGCCAACGGCACGGCCCGGCGTATCGGTGACCGGTTGCGCGTCACGGTGGAGCAGGTCTATTCGAACTGCCCCAAATATATATCCCGGCGCCGTATCGTCTCCGCCGATCTCCGGGCCGGACCGGGGGCGGGCATTCGCCGGAGTGTGGAGTTGGACGCCCGGCAGCGGGCGGCGATTGCGAGGGCCGATGCCGTCTTCGTGGGCAGTACGGATGCGGCGGGCCGGGCCGACGCCTCTCATCGGGGTGGGGATCCCGGCTTCCTGGAGGTGCGCTCACCGACCCGGCTGTACTGGCCGGAGTACCGCGGCAACTCGATGTTCATGACCGTCGGCAACCTCGCGGTGGAGCCCCGGTGTGGTGTGCTGGTCCCGGACTGGGATACCGGCGGCCTGCTCCAGCTCACCGGGACGGCCGAATTGTCGTGGGTGGACGGCCCGGCCGGTTCGGCATTGGCCGGTGTCGAGTTCACCGTGCACGAGGTGGCCGAACGCGCCTCGGGCCCATTGCGCTGGAGCCCGCCCGAACTGTCACCCGTCAATCCCTGAAAGGAGGCGCTCGCAAATGCGACCACCCCTGCCCCCGTTCGATGCCGTGACCGCCGCGGCCAAGGTGCGAGCGGCCGAGAACGCCTGGAACACCCGGGACCCCGAGACCGTCGCCGCCGCCTACACCGTCGATACGGTGTGGCGGAACCGCGACGAATATTTCGTCGGCCGGTCGGCCGTGGTCGATTTCCTGACGCGGAAGTGGGCGAAGGAGCACGGCTATGCCCTGCGCAAGGAGTTGTGGGCCTGGTCCGGCGATCGGATCGCCGTACGTTTCCAGTACGAATGGCACGATGACGCCGGACAGTGGTGGCGCAGCTACGGCAACGAACAGTGGGAGTTCGCACCGGACGGCCTGATGGCGCGCCGGGAGGCGAGTATCGACGATGTGCCCATCACGCAGGCGCAGCGGCGTATTCACGGACCCCGGCCGGAAGGGGATAGGACCGAACTCCCGCAGTGGTGAACCGGTGACGGCAAGGCGCGCGCGACGCGCGGAACCGTAGCTTGACTCGAACATCTGTTCGTCTAGGCTGATGCCGGAACTTGTCGGTGCCGCCCTCTACTGTGGGCGCCAACCACACCACCTACCTACCACCCGGTGAAAAGGGGAGTCACGATGGCGCCACAGCCCTACGACCGCGACAAAGCGCTCGAACTCGCACTCGCGCAGGTCGAGAAGAGTTTCGGCAAGGGGGCGGTGATGCGCCTCGGCGAAGAGGCTCGGCAGCCCGTATCGGTGATCCCGACCGGTTCCATCGCACTCGACGTCGCATTGGGTATCGGCGGTCTGCCGCGTGGCCGCGTCGTGGAGATCTACGGCCCGGAATCTTCGGGTAAGACCACGGTCGCGCTGCATGCGGTCGCCAATGCGCAGGCCGCCGGAGGTGTCGCAGCCTTCATCGACGCCGAACACGCGCTCGATCCCGATTACGCCGCCAAGCTCGGTGTCGATACCGACGCTCTGCTGGTCTCCCAGCCGGATACCGGTGAACAGGCCCTGGAGATCGCCGATATGTTGGTCCGTTCCGGTGCCATCGACATCATCGTCATCGACTCGGTGGCCGCCCTGGTGCCCCGCGCCGAGATCGAAGGCGAAATGGGTGACAGTCACGTCGGCCTGCAGGCCCGCCTGATGAGCCAGGCGCTGCGCAAGATGACCAGCGCCCTGAACAATTCCGGCACCACCGCGATCTTCATCAACCAGCTGCGCGAGAAGATCGGTGTCATGTTCGGTTCCCCCGAAACGACCACGGGCGGAAAGGCGCTCAAGTTCTATGCGTCCGTGCGGCTCGATGTGCGCCGTATCGAAACGCTGAAGGACGGCAGCGACGCGGTGGGCAACCGGACCCGGGTCAAGGTCGTGAAGAACAAGGTCTCGCCGCCGTTCAAGCAGGCCGAATTCGATATTCTGTACGGCCACGGAATTTCGAAGGAGGGTTCGCTGATCGATATGGGTGTGGAGCACGGATTCATTCGTAAATCCGGTTCCTGGTACACCTACGAAGGCGATCAGCTCGGGCAGGGTAAAGAGAACGCCCGGAAGTTCCTGCTGGAGAACACCGATATCCGGGACGAGGTCGAGAAGAAGATCAAGGAAAAGCTGGGGATCGGTGCGGATGTGACCGCGACGGACGAGACCCCCGCCGATTTCTGATCCGGTGGACGAACGGGCCGGGGCACCTGCCGAATCCACCGATCCGGTGGAGCAGATCCGGCGCCGACTCGACCAACTCCTGGCGGCCGGTATTTCCGGTTCCGCCCGGAGTCCACGGCCGGACGAGCCCGATCCGCAGCGGGCTCGTCTGGTCGGCTCCGGAAGTCCGGATCCGACGCCGTCCGCTCGGCGAGACGGTTCGCGCGAAACCGGCGGTAGTGACTCCCGGGAGAATCTCGAACAGGCGAAAGAGGCGTGCCTGCGGTTACTGGCGGTACGTGCTCGCAGCCGGGCGGAACTCGCGCAGCGGCTTTCCGCCAAGGGGCACGCGCCCGAGGTGACCGAGCAGGTACTCGACCGGCTGGCCGAGGTCGGCCTGATCGACGATGCCGATTTCGCGCGGCAATGGGTGCAGCAGCGGCACGGGTTCTCCGGGAAGGGGCGCCGTGCCCTCGAACAGGAATTGCGGCGCAAAGGGGTATCACAGGAGGATTCCGCCGCCGCGTTGGAGACGGTCACCGTCGACGACGAATACGAGCGCGCCACCGAACTGGTCCGGCGCAAGCTGCGGACTCTTCCGGCGGGGCTGGACAGGGAAAAGGCCATCCGGCGGCTGGTCGGTGTGCTCGCCCGGCGCGGGTACGGGCATACCGTGGCGTTTACCGTGGTCAAAGCCGAATTGGATGGGTCCGAGGGGTTCGCCGACGAGGACGCTCCGCTCGATTGAACGGCGGCGGGAGCCGGAACGACACCGATCGGAACCCGGATCGATCGCGCGTACATTTGCCTGGTGTGCCGTCCGACCGCACGGCGGCGGAACAGCGCTTGTGCGGACATAGGGTCCGGTCGCGGTACCACCGGATCCGTGGGCGCCGGCCCGGCACACCACGACCGCTGTGTCCGACTCGGCGGGCCGGACACAGCGGGCCGGACTACTTGGTGATATCCACGCCGGGTACCGCGTCGCCGAGCACGGAATCGGCTGCGACGACCGCGCCACCCCGTTTGCGGCGACCGGACCGCAACCGCTTCTCCAACCCGGTGGCGACGGTGGAGAGCAGCACATTGAGCACGATCATGATGATGGCGACCACGATGAGCGCGGGGATGGTGTTCGATTCGGCGGCACCGAGCTGCTGGGCGCTGCGGACGACCTCCTCATAGGTGATCACATAGCCCAGTGCGGAATCCTTCAGCGCGACCACCATCTGAGAGATCAGCGCCGGCAGCATCGCGGTGATCGCCTGCGGAAGCAGGATGAGCCGCATCAGCTGGCCCTTGCGCAGCCCGAGCGCCACGCCGGCCTCGGTCTGCCCTTTGGGTAGCGACAGGATCCCGGCGCGCACGATCTCGGCGATCACCGACCCGTTGTAGATGGTCAGCGCCGTCACCACGGCGCCCAGCGCCAGGTACTCGGATTCGAAGACGTCGTATTCGGAGTACAGGGCGAACAGGAAGATCATCAGGATCAGCACCGGGACGGCCCGGGCTATCTCGACGACGGTGCCCGCGATCCAGCGCACCCAGCGGTGATCGGAAAGCCGGGCGATACCGAAAACCATGCCGATCACCAGCGCGAACACGATGGACAGCACTGCCGCCACCACGGTGCCGCGCAGGCCCGGCAGGATATAGGTGCTCCAGACCGCCCCGTCCAGGAACGGTTCCCATTTCTCGGCCGTGAACTGCCCTTTGTCGGCGAAGCCGCGATAGACGAACCAACCAACGGCCATGATGACCGCGAGCACGATCACCGAGTAGACGATATTGCGGACGCGCGCGGCCGGACCCGGAGCGTCGTACAGAACAGATGCCTGTCGCATCAGCGAGCCACCTCGAATCGTTTGGCCAGATACCCGAACAGCAGGCCGGCGGGCAGCGTCAGGATCACGAAACCGAGTGTGAAGATCAGGCCGATGGCCAGCAGCGCCGCCTCGGTCTCGATCATGTTCTTCATCAGGAACGAGGCCTCGGCGACACTGATCGCGGACGCGACCGTCGTGTTCTTGGTCAGCGCGATGAACACGCTGCCCAGTGGGGCGATCACCGAACGGAACGCCTGCGGCAGCACGATGATCCGCAGGTTCTGCAGGAAACCGAGCCCCAGCGAGCGGCCGGCCTCGGACTGGCCCATCGGCACGGTGTTGATACCGGCCCGCAGCGATTCACAGACGAATGCCGCGGTGTAGACGCTCAGGCCGATGACCGCCCAGCGGAAGTTGTTGTCGGCCAGCGAGGTGGGTCCCTCGGAAGCCAGGTTCATCCCGAGCGTCGAGTACAGGCCCAGCGAGCAGAACACCAGGATGAGAGTGAGCGGGGTATTGCGGAACACGGTGACGTAGGCCGTGCCGACCCAGCGGGCCACCGGGACCGGCGATACCCGCATTCCGGCGACGACGGTGCCCAGTACCAGGGAGCCCACCGTCGAGAGCAGGGTGAGTTTGATGGTCATCCAGAATGCTTCGAGCAGCTGGGTGTGGTATTCCGAGATCAAATCGAACACGGTGGTTGCGCGCCTCCGATCGGCGAGATGGGCCGGGATCGGCGGGCCGGGTCGCGACGGCGACCCGGCCCGCCGATGCGGTGGATCAGTACCGGTCCACCGTGGGGGGCTGCGGGGTCTGGTAGCTCGCGGCCTTACCGACCGTTTCCTGGAACGCGGTGTCCCAGGCGCCGGAGCTGATCATTTCCTCGATCGCGTCGTTGATCTTGTTACGGGTGTCCTGATCGCCCTTCTTCAGGCCGATCCCGTAGTTCTCCGTGGTGAATTTCTCGCCGACGACCTTGTACTTACCCGGTGCCTGCGATGCGTAGCCGGCCAGGATGATGTCATCGGTGGTGACCGCCGCGACGGCGCCGCTGTTCAGACCTTCGAGGCACAGCGAGTAGGTGTCGTAGGTCTGCAGCTGGGTGTCGGGGTACTTCTTCTGGATGTTCTGAGCGGGCGTGGAGCCGGTCACCGAGCACACCGTCTTACCTTTGAGGCTCTCCGGCCCGGTGATCTCGTTGTTGTCGGCCCGCACCAGCAGGCTCTGTCCCGCGACGTAGTAGGGACCGGCGAAGTCGACCTTCTCCTTGCGCGCGTCGGTGATCGAGTAGGTGGCGACCACGAAATCGACCTGCCCGTTCTCGATCAGGGTTTCACGCTGCGCAGAAGGGGCTTCCTTGAAGGTGATTCCGTCCGGCTGAACGCCGAGTTTGGAGGCGACATATTTGGCCACTTCGACATCGAAGCCGCTGTAGGTCCCGTCGGTATTACGCAGGCCCAGACCGGGCTGATCGTATTTGATGCCGATGGTGAGCTCGCCCTCCTGGGCGTTCTCCAGCGCGGTCTTGTCGCTACCGCCGCCGCAGGCCGCGGTGGTGGCGGCGGTGACGGCCACCGCGACCGCGCCGACCGCGATGCGGAGTGCTCGATTGATCCTCATCGGTTTCCTTCCCTCATCTCCTCGACGGCGCTATGCCCTCGAGTTTGTGCCTGTCTATCCGCCGGACAGATTCAGTGACTGAGAATCTTGCCCAGGAAGTCCTTGGCACGATCGGACTTCGGTGCGCTGAAGAATGTCTCCGGATCGGTGTCCTCGACGACCTGGCCGTCGGCCATGAACAGCACCCGGTCGCCGGCACGGCGGGCGAAGCCCATCTCATGGGTGACCACCAGCATGGTCATCCCCTCTTTGGCCAGCGAGACCATTACGTCGAGGACTTCGTTCACCATTTCCGGGTCGAGCGCCGAGGTCGGCTCGTCGAACAGCATGACCTTGGGGTTCATGGCCAGCGCCCGGGCGATGGCCACGCGTTGCTGCTGACCGCCGGAGAGCTGCGCGGGGTACTTGTCGGCCTGATTTGCGATACCGACCCGTTCCAGCAGTTCCATGGCGTGGCGGCGGGCCTGGTCCTTCTTGGCCCCGCGGACCTTCAACGGCGCGAGCATGACGTTCTCCACGATCGTCTTGTGCGCGAAGAGGTTGAACGACTGGAAAACCATGCCGACGTCGGCGCGCAACGCGGCGAGGGCGCGACCCTCGGCGGGCAGCGGTACCCCGTCGACGCTGATCTCGCCGGAATCGATCGGTTCCAGCCGGTTGATGGTGCGGCAGAGCGTCGACTTCCCGGAGCCCGACGGCCCGAGCACGATCACGACCTGCCCGCGGGGCACCTCGAGATTGATATCGCGCAGCACGTGCAGGGCACCGAAGTGCTTGTCGACGGCGCGTAGGGTGATCATGGGCGGAGCGGTGGTGTCGCCGGCCGCCTCGGGCACGTCGGCGTCGGTGTCGGTCATGGGACTGACCTTAAGCCGATTTTTCTGTTTTGCGCGCCTTTCGGCGACACACCCCGACGCCACACCGAGCCGAAATTCGGGTTTAACCCGATGGTAATCCGCTGTAATCCGTTCGCTCGGCCGGGATTTGCCTACCGCCGGCTCGGCGGAAGAGTACCGAGGATTTTCCGCTGCGGGGCCGCCGTTGTGGGCTGGGACACAGTGCGAGGTCCGCTCCGGGATCGGCGCGCGCGGGTCCGGGCGGGAAGGCAGCGGCCGGAGGTGCGGATCTGCCGGAAAAGGCCCGGACCCCGGCCCGTACCCTGGACGCGTGGATTCGATCGGACAGGTAGCGCTTCCCACCGGGATCGAGCCGGTGGGCGCCCGCAGTTACGAGGTCCGCACCTTCGGTTGCCAGATGAACGTGCACGATTCCGAACGCTTGTCCGGCCTGCTCGAGGATGCGGGCTACCGGAAGGCCGCGCCGGGCGCGACGGCCGATCTGGTGGTCTTCAACACCTGCGCGGTGCGGGAGAACGCGGACAACAAGCTGTACGGCACGCTCGGCCATCTCGCGCCCGTCAAGGCGTCGCGGCCCGGAATGCAGATCGCGGTCGGCGGCTGCCTCGCCCAGAAGGATCGCGACTCGGTGTTGAGCCGGGCGCCCTGGGTGGACGTGGTGTTCGGCACGCACAACATCGGCTCGCTACCGGTGCTGCTCGAACGTGCCCGGCACAACGACGAGGCGCAGGTCGAGATCCTGGAATCGCTCGAGGCGTTCCCCTCGAACCTGCCCGCGCGCCGCGAGTCGGCCTACGCGGGCTGGGTCTCGATCTCGGTCGGTTGCAACAACACCTGCACGTTCTGCATCGTGCCCGCGCTGCGCGGCAAAGAGGTGGACCGGCGACCCGGCGATATCCTGGCCGAGGTCGGGGCCCTGGTGGATCAGGGCGTCCTGGAGGTGACGCTGCTCGGGCAGAACGTCAACGCCTACGGCGCCTCCTTCGCCGATCCCGAACAGCCCCGGGACCGGGGCGCCTTCGCGAAACTGCTGCGGGCCTGCGGTGGGATCGAAGGCCTGGAGCGGGTACGTTTCACCTCCCCGCACCCGGCCGAGTTCACCGACGATGTCATCGAGGCGATGGCCGAGACCCCCAACGTGTGCCCGCAGCTGCACATGCCGCTGCAATCGGGTTCGGATCGCGTCCTGAAAGCCATGCGCCGGTCCTACCGGCAGGCGCGCTACCTCGGGATCATCGAGAAGGTCCGGGCGGCGATGCCGCAGGCCGCGATCACCACCGATATCATCGTCGGCTTCCCGGGGGAGACCGAGGAGGATTTCCAGCAGACCCTCGATGTGGTGCGCGCAGCGCGGTTCACCAGCGCTTTCACCTTCCAGTACTCACCGCGCCCGGGTACCCCGGCGGCGGATATGGCCGATCAGATACCCAAGAAAGTGGTGCAGGAGCGTTACGACCGGCTGATCGCCCTGCAGGAAGAGGTCTGCCTGGAAGCCAACCACGCCCTGGTCGGTACCGAGGTCGAACTGCTGGTGGCCGACGGCGCGGGCAAGAAGAACGCCGCGACCGCGCGGATGAGCGGCCGGGCCCGGGACGGGCGGCTGGTGCATTTCCGGCCCGACGGGGCCACGGCGTCCATTCGCCCGGGCGATCTCGTCACCGTCGAGGTGACCGGAGCGGCACCCCACCACCTGATGGCGGACGCCGGGATCCGCGACCATCGCCGGACTCGGGCCGGTGACGCGCACGAGGCCGGGACCACCCCGAAGACCGCTCCCGTCGGGGTGGGGCTGGGGTTGCCGCGGATCGGGGCGCCCGCACCGGAACCGGTCGCCTCGGGCTGCACCACCGGATGCGGGATATGAGCGGGAACGGCGACGAGGAACGCGACCACCAGGGCCGCTCGCCGGAGAACGGCCGCGACGCAGTACCGGATGAGACGCCGGGGACCCCGGCCGCGCGAGACGAATCAGGCGAGGGAAACGAGGACGACGTGAATCCGGCCGAAACCGAGCAGTTCGAAGAATTCCGGGAAGACCTCGACGCCGTGGAACGCCGGATCGCGGGCGAGATCGACCCCGGGGTGCGGGCCATGGTCGTGGCGGGCGCGGTATTCGCTCTACTGGTTTCGCTGGTGCTGCCCCATGCCGGTGGCGCCCGTGGTTTCGACGTCCTGCTCGGATCCGAGGTCGCCACGGCCGAGCACATCGGGTTGCCGTCCCGGATCTTCGTCTGGTTCGTGCTGATCTTCGGGATCGGGTTCTCGCTGCTGGCCCTGATGACCCGGCGCTGGGTTCTGGCGTGGATCGCGGTGGCCGGATCGGCGATCGCCAGCGCATTCGGAGTGTTCTCGATCTGGCACCGGCAGACGCCGGGGCTGAACAACTATGTGGGCGCCGGACCGGGGATCGGGCTGGTCGTGGGCACGCTCGCGATCATGGTGCTGACCTTCCACTGGGTGAAGGTCGTCTGGAGCCGGACCGCGCTGCAGTTGGCGGCCGAGGAACAACGCCGGATCGCCGCGGCCCGCGAAGAGGAGCGGCAGCGGCGTGAGCGGTTCGGCGAGGACTGAACCACGCGCGGATCCGTCCGCCGCGGCCCGAGGGGCGGCGACGGACGGATCTGTGCAGGTGGGGCCGATCAGAGGTTGCTGACCGCGCCCTCCGCCGCCTCGGCCCACTCCCGCCACTGCTGGGCCTGGGCGAGGGCCTTCTCCGCGTCCCGGGACTTACCGGCGGCCGTGGCCTTCGCGGCCTGCTCCTCGAACTGGGCCACCCGCTCGCGGAACTGGGCCGCGCGGGCGAGGGCTTCCGGATCGGTTCGCCGCCACTGGGCGTCGGCGGCCTGCCGGACCCGCTTCTCCAGCGCGCGCAGCCGGCCTTCGAGATCGTGCATCCGCTCCCGCGGGACCTTGCCGATGGCATCCCAGCGTTCCTGTAGATCACGCAGTGCCGCCCGGGCGCCCTCCAGATCGGCGTCGGGATCGATGGCCGGTTCATAGCTGGTCAGCAGCTCTTCTTTGGCGACCGCGTTATCGGCGAACTCGGCATCGCGTTCGTTCGCCGCGGCGTTGCGCGCGGCGAAGAAGACATCCTGTGCGCTCTTGAACCGTCGCCACAGCGCCTCGTCGGCCTCCCGGGGCGCCCGGCCCGCGTTCTTCCATTCGACCAGCAGCTCGCGGAAGACTGCGGCGGTCGCCGGCCAATCGGTGGAACCGGACAGTTCCTCGGCCTGCACGCAGAGCTCTTCCTTCCGGGACTTGGCGGCCGCCCGTTCCCGGTCCAGTTCGGCGAAGTGGGCACCCCGGCGGCGGTTGAAGGCCTCGCGGGCCTTCGAGTATCGGCGCCAGAGGGCGTCGTCCACCTTGCGGTCGACGCCCCGGATGGTCTTCCACTCGTCGAGGATCTCGCGCAAGCGGTCGCCCGCGGCCTTCCACTGGGTGGATTCGGCGGCGATCTGCTCGGCTTCGGCCGCGAGCGTCTCCTTGCGCTCGGTGTGCTCGTGCCGGGTGCGTTCCTTCTCTTCCTTGGCCTGGGCGGCGGCCTCGTCGGAATGTTCGGCGATCGCGCCCAGCCGGGCGGCCAGGCCGTCGATATCGCCGATGACCGCGGCCGTGGGCAAGGTCTCGGCGAGTGCGAGCGCGGCGGCCTTGGTCTTGCGGGCGTCGGTGCCGGCGGCGAGCCGGGCCTCGAGCAGCGCTACCTCGGTGGCCAGATCGTCGAACCGGCGGCCGAAATGCTCCAACCCTTCGGCGGCGTCCCCGGCCTGCCAGGATCCGACGATGCGTTCGCCCTCGGCGGTCTTGACCCAGGCGGTGCCGTCCTCGTCCACCCGGCCCCAGCGACTGGGGTCGGTGGTGGTCGGTACCACCACCGGGTGCGGATGTTCGGTGGCCGGCCCGGACGTTTTCATCGCGGCCGGGGTCGGGTGTGCCTCGCCGGGTTTGGGACGGCTGCCGGGCTTGGGAGCGCTGGACGGGCGACCGGGTTTGCCCGGGCCGGGTTTGGCGGTTCCGTTGCTGTGGGTCATTGCTCCTCGTCCCTGCCGCGCGTCACGGCTGCCTGGTTTACGCGCTGCGCATTCTGGCTATGCTCTGCTCATTCTGGCTACGCCCGCTCATTCTGGCTACGTCCACCCGGCTCGGTCGTGCTGGGGTCGATGTGTCGTGCGTGCGGCGCCGTCGCACGCCCGTTCGACCCGGCCGCACTCCCGGAAACCACACCGCCGACGGTGGCGGCATATAGCCGGACCTGCGGATCCGGACCTGGTCCGGATACTTCGCACCCTAGCAATTCCCACCCGGATTCCGGGAGAGACACTCGATACTGCGCGCGGGGCCCGGGAGCATCGGGCGGACCGGCCCCGGCTCTGGTCGGCGGGTACGGGCTACGGTTGACGGCGTGTTCTGTCTAGCGGCTGTGATCCCCTCGCCGCCCGTCCTGGTGCCCGCACTGTGCGGTGGTGCGCCCAGCGCAGGTGCGGGTCTCGTTCCCGGTCCGGGCGCGGCGCGGACTCCGGAGAGCGCGGTGGCCGAATTGCGCGGGGCCGTCCTCGCCGCGGGCGCGGCCCTGGCCGAGGCGACTCCGCATTGGACCGTGCTCGGGGTCGGGTCCGCCGAACGGTCCTACGACGCCGATACCGTGGGTACTTTCCGCGGGTTCGGTGTCGATGTGCGGGTGGATCTGGGTGGGCCCGGTGCCGAGGCGTCCGCCGACCCGGATCTGCCGCTGGCCGTACTCGTCGCCGGTTGGTTGCGCGCGGCAGTGGCACCGCATGTCGCGGCACGTGCCCGGGTACTCGCCGCCGAGACCCCGGCCCGGAGATGCGTGGAGATCGGTGCGAAACTGCGCGCCGAACTGGATGCCGAACACGAACCGCAGGGCGTGCTGGTGGTCGCCGATGGTGCCGCGACGCTGTCCACCGCGGCGCCCGGCTATTTCGACGAACGATCGACCCGGGTACAGGCGGTCCTCGACCGGGCGGTCGCCACGGGCGATACACAGGCCCTGCTGACGCTGGACCCGGCCCTCTGCGCCGAGTTGATGATCTCCGGCCGGGCCGCGTATCAGACGCTGGCCGGACTTTTCACCGCCGACTCTGCGCCGCCGGTGGCGACCGAGCGGTACCGGGGCGCGCCCTTCGGCGTCGGCTGGTACGCCGGGCTGTGGCGGCCGGCCGCCGTGAACCGGTGAGCGGGGAACCGCGTCCGGTCGCGGTGGTCGGACCGACCGCTACCGGAAAATCGGATCTGGCCCTCGATCTGGCGGAGCGGCTCGACGGCGAGATCGTGAACATCGATGCGATGCAGCTGTATCGCGGGATGGATATCGGGACCGCGAAACTGCCGGTCGCGCGGCGCCGGGGGATTCCGCATCATCAGCTCGACGTACTGGAGGTCACCGAAACGGCAACGGTCGCCGCCTACCAGGCCGCCGCGTCCGCCGATGTGGCGGCGATCATGGCGCGGGGGCGGGTCCCGGTGGTGGTCGGCGGTTCGATGATGTACGTGCAGGCACTCCTCGACCAGTGGGAATTCCCGGCGACCGATCCGGCGGTCCGGGCGAAATGGGAAGATCTGCTCGCCGGACAGGGAGTGGCCGCAGTGCACGCGGAACTGCGCCGGGCCGACCCGGCCGCCGCCGCGACCATTCTGCCCACCGACGGCCGCCGGATGGTGCGGGCGCTCGAGGTGGTCGAACTCACCGGCCGGCCGTTCGCGGCATCCGCGCCGGTGATCGGTGAACCGAGATGGGGGACCCGGATCGTCGGGGTGGACCGCGATACCGCCGAACTCGATGAGCGGATCGCCCGCCGCACGGCGGTGATGTTCGAACAGGGACTGCTCGACGAGGTGCGCGGCTTGGCCGACCGGGGGCTGCGGGAAGGCCGGACCGCCCGCCGTGCGATCGGTTACGCCCAGGTCCTGGCCCATCTCGACGGCGAGTACGGATTTGCCGAGGCGCAGCAACGCACCTTCATCGGGACCCGCCGGTACGTGCGGCGGCAGCGGTCCTGGTTCCGGCGCGACCGCCGGGTGCACTGGGTGGACGGCGCCGATCCGTGCGCGGCCGAAACCGCTCTGGCGCTGCTGGCAGACTCTGCGGTATCCACTGCATCGGCGCCCGGTCCGCGGGCATCCGAACGCCTACCCGAGGAGCGAAGCCGCTCGTGACCCGGCAGATCCGAAGCCGTAACGCCGCTGTCCAGGTGTGGACGGCCTATCTGGACAATCGCACCAAACGTAACCGGGACGGCCGCTTCCTGGTGCACGGGGTCCGGCCGATCAGCCAGGCACTGGCCCACGATTGGCCGCTGGAGACCCTGCTGTACCGCTCGGGCGGCGGCGGACTGTCCGGCTGGGCTCGGGAGATCCTCGATACCAGCACGGTTCCCGCCGTCGGGCTGGCGCCGGAGTTGATGGCCGATCTGGGTGAGAAGGCGGACGGCCCGCCCGAGCTGGTAGCGGTCGCGGAATACGCCCGTGCCGGCTTGACCGACTACGAACTCGGTGAGCCGGGTGAGGCGCCGGTGGTCGTCGTCTTCGACCGGCCCAATTCGCCGGGCAACCTGGGTACGCTGATCAGGTCCGCGGACGCGTTCGGTGCCTCGGCGGTGATCGTCTCGGGCCACGGCGCCGACCAGTACGATCCGCGCTGTGTCCGGGCCTCTACCGGTTCGCTGTTCGCTGTTCCGGTCTTCCGGGTGCCCGGCACCGCGGAAGTACTGGAATTCCGGGATCGGCAGATCGCGCGTGGTGTGCCCACCCGGATCGTGGGTACCGACGAGAACGGTGAATGCCCGATCTTCGACGACGAGCTGATCGACGCGACGATCCTGGTGGTCGGCAACGAGACCAGCGGTATGAGCGCGGCCTGGCTCGCGGCCTGCGACCGGACGGTCACCATCCCGATGGGCGGCAGCGCCAGCTCGCTGGGGGCTCCGTCGGCCGCCGCCGTGGCACTCTACGAAATTTCCCGGCAGCGCCGGACGTTTGCCCGATGAGAACAGCCGACGAGGAGACCGGAACCGACGTGCGCACAAGCCCCGATCAGCCCCTGAACCCGAGCGCCAAGGATGTGGAGTTCACCAAGGGCCACGGCACCCAGAACGATTTCGTGGTGCTGCCCGATCCCGAGGTGCGGCTGGATCTGACCGTGTCCCGGGTGGCAGCCCTCTGCGATCGGCGCCGCGGGCTCGGTGCCGACGGTGTACTCCGCGTCGCGCGGGCCGGTGAGCTGGTGTCCGCCGGTGTCCTCGACGAATACCCCGAGGGTGTGCGCGCCCAGGACTGGTTCATGGATTACCGCAATGCCGACGGCTCGGCCGCCGAGATGTGCGGGAACGGGGTCCGCGTTTTCGCCCACTATCTGGTGGCCCGCGGTTTGGCCGACGGGACCGAGTTCGTGGTGGGCAGTCGTGCGGGCGCGCGCCCGGTCGTCGTGCACTCGGCCGGTCCGGTCGCCGGCGAGGTGACGGTCGATATGGGTGCGATCCGGGTGCTCGGCGCGTCGACCGCCACCGTGGCGGGCTGGGGCTATCGGGGGCTGGGGATCGATGTCGGCAATCCACATCTGGCCTGTGTCGCGGGCGAACTGTCGGTGGGTGCGCTGGCCGATCTCGATCTCACCGTGCCCCCGGGGTACGACCCCGATATGTTTCCCCGCGGTGTCAACGTCGAGATCCTGACCGGCCTCGACGAGGACGGCACGGTCGATATGCGGGTCTATGAACGCGGGGTCGGCGAGACCCGGTCCTGCGGCACCGGCACCGTGGCCGCGGCGGTCGCCGCGCTGGCAGCGGGCGGTTTCGATCTGGCCGACGGGACCGGCGAGGTCGGCGTCCGGGTCCCGGGCGGCGAGGTCCGGGTGGGAGTGCGCGCGGGCGCGGCATGGTTGCGCGGACCCTCGGAACTGCTCGCCACCGGCCGGCTGGCCGCGCAGTGGTGGGACGCGCTGTAAGCCGCGTCGCTCGGAAAATCATATGCGCCGACCAGCGCATCAGTGGCAGCATGGACGGTGTATGAGAAATTCTGACATTACCGGGACCACGGATCGGTCCCCTGAATCGTTCGACGCGGAATCGGCGGAGACAGATCCGGTCGGCACCGTCGACGATACCGACGCGGATACGCGCGGTGCGAACAGATCCGGACCGGTGTTCCGGCGCGGTGGATGGTCCGCCGATCCGACCACCGGTGAACTCCAACTCGACGAGCGCAGCGCGCTACGCCGTATCGCCGGTCTGTCGACCGAGCTCACCGATATCACCGAGGTCGAGTACCGGCAGCTACGACTGGAACGGGTCGTACTGGTCGGCGTATGGACCGAGGGCAGTGTGGCGCGAGCGGAGGCGAGTATGGCCGAGCTGGCCAGGCTCGCCGAGACCGCGGGCTCCGATGTGCTCGAGGCGCTGATCCAGCGCCGTGACCGGCCGGATCCGGCGACCTATATCGGATCGGGTAAGGCCGAGGAACTGCGGGCAGTGGTGCTGGCCACGGGCGCGGATACGGTGATCTGCGACGGTGAGCTCACTCCGGCCCAGCTCACCGCGCTGGAGAAGGTCGTCAAGGTCAAGGTGGTCGACCGTACCGCCCTGATCCTGGATATCTTCGCCCAGCACGCCACCTCCCGCGAAGGTAAGGCGCAGGTCGCGCTCGCCCAGATGGAGTACATGCTGCCGCGGTTGCGCGGCTGGGGTGAGTCCATGTCGCGGCAGGCCGGTGGCCGGGCCGGCAGCAACGGCGGTGTGGGTCTGCGTGGCCCCGGTGAGACCAAGATCGAGACCGATCGCCGGCGGATCCGGGAGCGGATGGCGAAACTGCGCCGTGAGATCCGCGAGATGAAGACCGCCCGTGATACGAAACGTGCGCGCCGTACTTCCAGCGGCGTGCCCGCGGTGGCGATCGTGGGTTACACCAATGCCGGAAAATCGAGCTTGATGAATGTGCTCACCGGCTCCGGTGTGCTGGTGCAGGACGCCCTGTTCGCGACCCTGGATCCGACCACCCGCCGGGCCGAGTTGGAGGACGGCCGCGAGGTCGTGTTCACCGATACGGTCGGCTTCGTCCGGCATCTGCCGACCCAGCTCGTCGAGGCTTTCCGGTCCACACTGGAGGAGGTCACCGGCGCCGATCTGCTGCTGCATGTGGTGGACGGTTCCGATGCCCTGCCGGCGGAGCAGATCAAGGCGGTCCGCGAGGTCATCACCGAGGTGATCAGGGAATCGGGGCAGCCTGCTCCTCCCGAACTCCTGGTGGTGAACAAGATCGACGAGGTCGATCCGGTCGAGCTCACCCGGTTGCGCGGGCTGCTGCCCGGCGCCGAGTTCGTCTCCGCGCACAAGGATCTCGGCATCGATCGCCTGCGTACCAGGCTTGACGAAGTACTGGGTGGTCTGGATGTGGAAGTGAGCGTGCTGCTTCCGTATACTCGCGGCGATCTGCTCGCCAGAATTCATGCGGACGGCCGGATCTCACACTCCGAACACACCGAGAGCGGCACCCGGGTCCGGGCGCGGGTACCGAGTTCCCTGGCCGCGGCTCTTTCCGAGTACGCCCACGCGGGCGCCGCACCGGCGTGACCGTTACGTCCGAAAGTCGCCCGGGCTAACTCTGGTGGCAAAAATGTGGCACATCGCATAACCCTGTGGGATATCCGCCCGAGTCGATTCACAATCGGTATGAGTCGACTACAGGAGGGTTTATGTCACAGAGAGGCCGCACCGCTATCAGCGGAGACGCCCAGCAGCGCAGTGCGCTGATCGACCGGGCCGGGCTCAGCGACGGCGCGCCGGCTTCGGTCGCGCTGAGTTCGACCGATCTCCGGCTTCTCGAAGCGGCACTGGCGCCGCTGCGGGCCTGGAGCAGTCCTCGTTTTTTCGGTCTGGACAACATCCCCGCCGAAGGGCCGGTACTGCTGGTCGCCAATCACAATCTGCTCGGCTTGATCGACGCACCGCTACTGTTGCCGGAGGTACTGCGTACCCGCGGCCGGTTGATCCGTGGGCTCGCCGAGAATCTCCTCATCTCCGTACCGGGGGTGCGGCATCTGCTGCACTACTACGGTTCGGTGCGCGGAACCCGGGACAATTGCCGGGCCCTGCTCGAACAGGGCGAAGTGGTTCTCGTGTTCCCCGGTGGGGGCCGCGAGGCGATTCGCCGCAAGGGGGAGAAGTACGCGCTGCGCTGGGAGGGCCGCACCGGGTTCGCGCGGATGGCGATCGAATGCGGGGTACCGATCGTGCCGGTGGCGATGGTCGGCGTCGACGATGCCTACGACATCGTCGCCGACAAGGACGATCGGCTGCTGCGACCGCTGCGCCAACTGGTCGAGGCGCTCGGCATCCACGCCGAACTCACTCCACCGCTGGTGCGCGGTATCGGCCTCACCCCGATTCCGCGGCCCGAGCGGTTCTATTTCACCGCGGGTACACCGATCGATACCGGGGCCTGGCGGGATACCGGCAATATCGATGAGGCCGCCGGGCAATTGTCGCTGGTCGTCCAGAAGGCGGTCCGGGAGGAAGTGCTCTTTCTGCTCGGCCATCAGGCGGTCGACCGCGGCCGGACGCTCGGTGGCCGGTTGCGCGAGTTGCTACCGGTCTGACGGCGCCTGCGGGCACTCCGCCGGTGAATGGCAAAGCCGGGCAATTGATCGACGGCGGGCCTGAACACCAGCTGATTTCGACAGTGAAGTGAACAACGATTCGCACGCCGGGTACGGTGGGTCACAGCGACGGGCCGGCGCGGTCCCGTCCGAGGTGTTCACTAGGAGGTTGGTGTGGAGCGCACACTGTTCGAGCCCGAGCACGAGCTGTTCCGGGAGTCGTACCGCAAGTTTCTCGAGATGCATGTGGCGCCGTTCCACGACCAGTGGGCGGAGCAGGGCGTTGTCGACCGTTCCGTCTGGCTCGAGGCCGGTAAGCAGGGCTTCCTGGGTATGGCGATGCCGGAGGAGTACGGCGGCGGCGGTGTGAAGGATTTCCGCTACAACGCCATCATCACCGAGGAATCGGTGCGCGGTCAGTACTCCGGACTCGGATTCGGCCTGCACAACGATGTCATCGCGCCGTACCTGCTGGAGCTCGCCAACGACGAGCAGAAGCAGCGCTGGCTGCCCAAGTTCTGTTCCGGCGAGCTCATCACCGCTATCGCCATGACCGAGCCCGGTACCGGTTCGGATCTGCAGGGCATCAAGACCCGCGCGGTCCGTGACGGTGACGACTGGGTCCTCAACGGCGCCAAGACCTTCATCACCAACGGGATCAACTCCGATATCGTCATCGTGGTCGCCCAGACCGACCCTTCGGCCGGTGCGCTGGGATTCAGCCTGCTGGTGGTGGAACGTGGGATGCCGGGCTTCGAACGGGGCCGCAATCTCGACAAGCTGGGCCTCAAGGCGCAGGACACCGCCGAACTCAGCTTCAGTGATGTCCGGGTGCCCGCCGCCAACCTGCTCGGTGAAGAGGGCAAAGGCTTCATCCACCTGATGCAGAACCTGCCGCAGGAGCGACTGTCCATCGCGGTCATGGCCGCCGCGGCGATGGAAACCTGCCTGGACTACACCTGCCAGTACGTCCGCGACCGCAAGGCGTTCGGCAAGCCGATCGGCGCGCTGCAGAACACCCGGTTCGTACTCGCCGAACTCGCGACCAAGGCCACCGCGGTGCGCGTGCTGGTCGACCGGTGCATCACCGAACTCAACGCGGGCACCCTCTCCGCCGAGGATGCCGCCATGGCCAAATGGTGGAGCACCGAAGAGCAGGTCGATCTGATCGACCGATGCCTGCAGCTGCACGGTGGCTACGGGTACATGCGCGAATACCCGATCGCTCAGGCCTACCTGGATGCCCGGGTGCAGACGATCTACGGTGGTACCACCGAGATCATGAAGGAGATCATCGGGCGCAGCCTGAAGCTCTCCTGACCCCGCCGATCCATCCGGATCGGCCCCGACGTTCGAACGGGGCGGGTACTCCGGTACCCGCCCCGTGTCGCGTGCGCACTCCGGCTGTCACGCTCGTCCGACGCCGACGCCGACGCCGACGCCGACGCCGACGCCGACGCCGACGCCGACGCCGACGCCGACGCCGACGCCGACGCCGTCGGGGGTCACCGGCCGCCCAGGCGCCCCGGGCCGGTGACCAGTGGTAGGTCCAAGGTCGTGCGGATTCCGGGCGCGGCGGCGACCACCGCCGGGATCGCGTTGACCACGCGCATCGCGGTCGCCACCAGCCCGGCGTGGTTGTGGTCGCCGTTCTCGCTGGACAGGCAGAGATCCACGGTGTAGTTCGGTTCGCCGGTGATCTCGACCCGGTAGTTGCCCCCCTCCTGCGCCGGCTGCTTCCACTCGGGTGCGAGATCGGCCCGCAGCCGGGTGATGTGCTCCAGCACGGTGACGGCCCGGTCACCGACCATTCCGCGGACCTCGAAACGCATCGCCGCGGTGGTACCTGCCGCGACCGTACCGGCGGCGATCTCGAGATCCACCGGTGCGGGGATCCGCTCGTGGGTTTCGGTGACCGCGTCCAGCTCCACGCCCAGGCCGGCCGCCAGCTGGCGCACCACGCTGCCCCAGGCAAGGGAGAGCACTCCCGGCTGCAGCAGCATGGGCGTCTCGTCCAGGGGTTTTCCGAAGCCCATGATGTCGAACATCACTTCGGCGTTGTCGTAGGTCGCGTAGTCGAGGATCTCCAGACAGCGGATCTGGTCGACCCGCCGGCACGTGCCGGCCAGGGCGAGCGGCAGCAGATCGTTGGCGAACCCGGGATCGATCCCGTTGACGAACAGAGAGGCTCCACCGGCCGCGGCAGCCTCCTCGATCGGGGTGAGCATATCCGCCGGTAGCACGCCCCACGGATACTGCAGGAACACGGGTGCGCTCGCGACGATGTCGATCCCGGCGGAAAGAATCGTCCGCAGGTCCTCGAGCGCTTCGACGAGACGGTTGTCGGCCATCGCGGTGTAGACCACGCAGTCCGGCTGCAGCGCCAGCAGGGCGGTGGCGTCGGTGGTGGCCGTGATCCCCGTCCGGATTTCGAGTCCGGCCAGTTCACCGGCGTCGCGGCCCTCTTTCGCGCTGCCGGACACCTTGACCCCGACCAGTTCGAGCCGCGGGTCGTCGATGATCCCGGCCAGTGCGTGCGTGCCGACATTGCCGGTGCCCCAGTGCACCACTCGGTATGTCACAGGTCTCTCCTCACAGATCCGGAATCGGGATATCGAGATTCGGGGCAATGAGACCGCCGTCGGTCTCGATCACCTTTCCGGTCAGGTAGCCGCCGGCCGGTGCGGCCAGGAACAGCGCAGTGGCCGCGATATCGGCGGGGTCCCCGATCCGGCGCAGCGGGGTCGCCTTCTCCACGGATTCGCGCAGTTTCTCGTCGGCGGCGACGATCTCCAGCGCGGAGGTAGCGATGGAGCCGGGCGCGATGGCGTTCACCCGGATCCGCGGACACAGGTCCAGGGCGGCCAGCCGGGTGTAGTGCGCGAGAGCGGCCTTCGCGGTCCCGTAGGCGGCGAAGGCCCGGCCGGGTAGCCGCCCCATCGTCGACGTGATGTTGATGATCGATCCGCCGTCGGCGGTGTCCAGCATGATCGGGACAGCGGCCCGGACCAGCGCGTGGGCATTGGCGACGTTGAAGTCGAAAGCCCGGGTCAGGGCATCGGGTGTGGTGTCGAGCAGCGGTGTGGGCATTGCCCCGCCGACATTGTTGACGACGATATCGAGCCGGCCGAACTCCGCGGCCGCGGCCGGTGCGAGTGCGGCGCAGGCCGCGGGATCGGCCAGGTCGGCGACCACGATATGGGCTCGGCGGCCCACCTGCCGGATCTGCTCGGCGACACTCGACAGTTCCGATTCGGTGCGGGCGGCGATCAGGACATCGGCCCCCGCCTCGGCGAAACCGAGGGCGATGGCGGCGCCCAGCCCACGGCCGGCGCCGGTCACGATGGCGACCCGGTCATCCAGCCGGAACCGGTCCAGAATCATAGAACCTCCTGAACTATGCTTGTGCCGAATATTCGACGGTATTTCAACGAATAGTCGATGCAGTGTAGATCCCGGGCAACCGGGCGACAAGGGAGCAGCAGATATGGCCACAGCCGGGTCGCCACCGACACGCCGGGTGGTATCGGTGGTGGAACTGCTCGCGGAATCCGAACGGGCACTGACTGTTTCGGAGATCGTGGAATGCCTGTCGCTGGCCCGGGCGACGGTCACCGCGGTGCTCACCGAATTGTGTGAGGCGAACTGGGTGGTCCGCGACGCGAACCTGGCCTACCGTCGTGGACCGGCACTGGCCCGGCTCTCGCCCGCCGAACCAGTGGGGGCGGCCGTCGCAGTGGGCGCCGAGTTGGCGGCAATGGCCGAGGCGGCCGGCTGCGGCGCCACGCTGAGCCGGATCACCGGCGATCGGCTCACCATCGTGGCCAAACAGTATGCCGGCGCCCGAATAGTGCCGGGACTGGCCGTCGGGCAGACGATCCCGGTGGTGTATCCCGCCGGCGCGGCGGTGATGCCCTGGCGGACGGCCGCCGAACGGCAGCGCTGGCTGGCCACGACCAACGGGCGGCCCGGCGCGGCGGAACTCCTCGACTTCGTCACCACCTATGGTTTCGCCATGTTCCGTCCCGAAGCCGACAATGCCGGCCTGGTCGATGTGCTGACCGAATTGCTCGGGGCCCTCGGTGCGGAACTGCTACAGCCCGCCCTCAGGGCGAAAGCGCTGCGCCAGCTCGGGCGGCTGACCTCGCGCGCATATACCGCGGCCGATATCGACACTCGGGATGCGCTGCCGCTCAGCTATGTATCCGCGCCGGTGTTCCACGGCGACCGCGTGCCCTATGAGGTCCAGCTGGGGCCGCTGCGGGCGGAGGCCGGCCCCGAGGAGCGGGCGCGCTATATCGAGATCGTCCGCGTGGGGGCGGGGGCGATCTCGGTGGCGCTGCTCACCGCGGACGAATGAGCAGGTCGGCCACTCGACTCGGCGTCCAATGCCCGGCAGCACCCGGGCGGGTGGCCAGATAACCCGCTGTATCGCCTATCGACCACCCGTGCGCGGCGCGCAGGCCGGTCCCGATATGGCGCAGATAGGCGGCGGCGGGCGGATTCCCGCCTATCTCTCGCCAACGCCACGGGGCGGTGAAGGTGACCACCGGTAGACCGTCGAATGTTCCCGGGCAGGCCAGGGTTTCGTAGCGGCCGGGCCCCAGGCTCGACCGGCCGGTGCGCACGGCTTCGGTGAGGTCGAGGTCGGTACCGGCCCGGCGGTACATCTCCTGGGCGGCGATATCGCTGAACTGCGCGAGAGTCAGCAGGTAGGCGCGTACCGGGATTTCGGCGGGCGCGCGGGGATCGTAGAAGGCGCGGCCGCCGGTCCATATCACCGATTCGGTGGCGAAGTAGAGCAATCCGGGGAGAGTCAGTGCGAGCGAACGCGCGGGCGGCGTGTGGTCGCGGCATCCGCCCGGCGATATGCCCGGTGCCGGTCGCGTCGCATCGCCGGGCCCGCGTCCGGTGAGGTAACCGGACAGGCGATCGGGGTCCGTATTCGATCCGTAGGCGGCGTACCAGATCCGGTCCGGAACCGAGTGTCCGAGAGTGGAACGCGGCCGCAGTGTCGCGAGCTGGTTCGTTGCCATCCGCTCCTCGTTCCGGCCGGGGGCCCGGAGCCGGTCGCCGGTGCGCATCGGACGGTGCGCACCGGCGCGCGACTCAGATCTTGCGGATCACGGTGACGACCTTGCCGAGAATGCGAGCGTCGTTACCGGGGATGGGTTCGAAATGCGGGTTGTGCGGCATCAGCCAGACATCTTTACCGCTGCGCTTGAACGTTTTCACGGTCGCTTCGCCGTCCAGCATGGCCGCGACGATATCGCCGTTGTCCGCTACGTTCTGCTGCCGGACGACCACCCAGTCGCCGTCGCAGATGGCGGCGTCGACCATGGATTCGCCGACCACTTTCAGCAGGAACAGCGAACCGTCGCCGACCAGTTCGCGGGGGAGTGGGAACACGTCTTCCACCGCCTGTTCGGCCAGTATCGGTCCACCGGCGGCGATCCGTCCGAGTACCGGTACATAGGTCGGGATCGGTTGATCGGTGGTATCGGTCGCGGCCCCCTCCCGGCCGGGGCCGGTTTCGGCCGTGGCCAGCGTGGTCACCGAGCGGACCGCCTCGTCCATCCCGCGGACGTCCACGGCGCGGGGTCGGTTGGGATCGCGCCGCAGGTACCCCTTGCGTTCCAGTGTGCGCAGCTGGTGTGCGACAGAGGAAGTGGAGTTCAGGCCGACCGCGTCGCCGATCTCGCGAATGCTGGGCGGATAGCCGCGCAGACTCACCGAGGAACGGATGACCTCGAGCACCTTGCGCTGACGCACGGTGAGATCCACGCCGGTCGCCCCCGGTTCGGTGCCGGGGCCGGCCCCGTCACCCGTGTCGTCTGATTGGCTCACCACAACCGCCCTTTCTCGTCGGTCTCCGGCCCGGTGACCGCCGTCCCGGCAGACGGCCCGGACCGGCTGTGCCCGAAGTTTGATGTCGTGCAGTGAATCTAGTCGGCGGACTCCGATCTATCAAACATCTGTTCGAGGCATGTCCCGTGTTGCTACTGACATTATCCCCCCGGCGTGGTAGAAATCGAACATCAGTTCGTCGAACATTTGATCGAATGCCGCATATGGTTCCGCGAGCAACCAGCACGGAGGTCTATCCGATGAACACCGCGATCAGCGTGTCCGCCACCGGCACGCGGGAAGACGTCACCGGCCGCGTGCGGCCCGTTCCGGTCCCGCCGGGGGCGACCGGAACGGCCGGCCCGGCCGAGGGCGGGTTGCCGGGTCCGGACACGTGGCCGGACCGCCCGGCCCACCCCTGCGTCACCGCGACGTACCGGGGTGGGCCGGGCGGGCGCCGTCCGATCGCCCGGCCGCCGGCGCCGCGCCGGGGCCCGGCGGTCCGGCCGCTGTCCGGGCCGCCCGAACCCGGCGATCTGGTCGAGCGGGCACGTGCCGGCTACGCGGCTACCGCGTTGACGGCGGTGATCAGCGCGGCGGTCGTGGTCGCGTTTCTCGCGCTGGCCCATCTCCGGGCCCCGGAACCGGCTCCTGCGCCGGTTCCTTCCGGGATCCCGGGCGTGTCCGTGCCCGATCCGGGCGCCGGTGTTCCCGGATCGCGGTAGCGTGGCGGCGCCGGGTGCTTCCGGGCCAGGGGTGAGCGCAACCACGGCACACCCCGTACCGGTATCCTCGATGTGTTATGCACTCGGGCCGGGGCGGATGACCGGCCCACCCGCTACCGGGCACCGGCCCGGTACCCGCGCTCGCCGGACCTGCGACCGGCGCCGGTTCGGCCGCGAGCGTTCGCAGCGACGAAGGACCCCGGATGCACTGCCCGTACTGCCGACACCCCGACTCTCGGGTCGTCGACTCGCGACTGGCCGACGAGGGCGCCGCCATTCGCCGCAGACGCTCCTGCCCGGAATGCGGTCGTCGTTTCACCACCGTGGAGACGGCGATCCTGTCGGTGGTGAAACGCAGCGGGGTCACCGAACCGTTCAGCCGGGAGAAAGTGATCCGCGGGGTGCGTCGCGCCTGCCAGGGTCGCGAGGTCGACGACGACGCGCTGAACCTGCTGGCCCAGCAAGTGGAAGACGCGGTCCGGGCCAAGGGGGCACCGGAAGTGCCGAGCCATGAGGTCGGCCTGGCGATTCTCGGGCCGCTACGCGAACTGGACGAGGTGGCGTATCTGCGTTTCGCCTCGGTCTATCGATCCTTCACCTCCGCCGCGGATTTCGAACGCGAGATCCAGGATATGCGGCAGGCCCGGGCAGCAATCGGCGCCGGGGACTGAGCTGCAGCGATCAGCGGCGTACGGCCGCGACCGCCTTCTGGATCCGCTTCGTCGAGACCGGATTCGGGGTGCCCACCTTCTGGGCGAACAGACTCACCCGCAATTCCTGGATCATCCACCAGATCTCGGTGATATCGGGCGCGTGCCGCCGACCCTCCGGCAGCCTGGCCAGTAACCGGTCGTAGTCGGTCAGGGCGGTATCCACATCCACCATCGCCTGCCGATCACGTCCCGCGGACCCGGGTAGGGCCGCGAGCCGGACCCCGGCCGCGCGCAGATACCGGGGGAGTTCCCGCAGCCGGGCCGGTCCCCATTCGGACACGAACCCGGCGAACAGCAACTCCGCCAGCTGATCCCGCACATCGTCGGCGATATCGGTTTCCCGGACGGCGGTCAGGGCCGTCGACACCTCGTGTGCTTCGGCCAGGACCGGAACCACCAGCCGGATGATCCGGGTGACCACCTCGTTGAACTTCGGCCGCAGCGCCGACAGCATCGCGTCGAACCGATCCGGATCGCGAACGGGTCCGCCCGCGGCGGCGATGAGCTGGTCGGCCGCCGCCGCGCGGCAGTCCTCGACCAGCGCGTCGACCGAACCGTAGGGGTTCTGGCTCAGTACCAGCCGGTCCGCCGGCGAAAGGCCGGCGGTCACGGCCCGCACCGAGGTGGGAATCGCCTGCAGTACCAGTGCCCGGGTTCCGGAACGCATGGCCGCTGCCTGCTCACCGGGCGATTTGAGGACCCGGACCGCGACGCCCTCGGCCTCCGCGACCAGCGCCGGATAACCGGTGACGGTCTGCCCGCCGACCTGACTGCGCACCGTGGCGTCCAGGGCGCCCAGCGATTCCGAGGTCCACACCGTGGCGGGCGCACGTTCGGCGTCCGCCGTCGCGGCGGCCACCGAGGCGGAGACCTGATCGGCCAGGCGGGTCCGCAGCTGTGCCAGGCTCTTACTGGTGGCCAGGACGCGGCCGTCGGTGCCGGTGGCGGCGAACGTCATCCGGAGATGTTCGGGGAGCGCGGCCGGATCCAGATCGGTGGGGGCGATGGGGGTGGCGGCGAGCCGGGTGAGTTCCCGGGCCAGACCCGTACGCAGCGGTTCGGCGCGGGGGGTCAGGCCGCGCAGGGCGGCGGCGGCGAAGTCCGGCGCGGGGACGACCGTCCGTCGCAACTGCTTGGGTAACGTCTTGATCAGCGCCGCCGCCAGCTCGGCCCGCATCCCGGGTACCAGCCAGTCGAACCCGATCGCTCGGACATGGGCCAGCTGGGCCACCGGAATCCGCACGGTGACACCGTCGTCGGCCTGTCCCGGCTCGAACTGATAGGTGAGTGGAAAGGACAACTCGCCCTGGCGCCAGGCGTCCGGGAAATCGGTGGGGTCCAGCCGTTTCGCGGTTTCGTTGACCACCGTATCGGTCGTGAAGTCGAGCTGATGAGGGTCCTGGCGGCGGGCGGATTTCCACCAGGTGTCGAAGTGCCGCACCGATACGATATCGGCCGGGACCCGGCGGTCGTAGAACTCGAACAGCACCTCGTCGTCGACGAGGATATCCCGCCGCCGGGCGCGGTGTTCGAGGTCGGCGATATCGTCGATCAGCGCGCGATTGCGCTGGAAGAAATCGTGCCGGGTCTGCCATTCACCCTGGACCAGCGCGTGCCGCAAGAACAGTTCGCGGGAGACCTCCGGGTCGATGCGGCCGTAGTCCACCGGACGGCCGGTCACCAGCGGCACGCCGTACAGCGTGACCCGCTCGTAGGCCCGGACGGCACCGCGTTTGGCGGACCAATGGGGTTCGGAGTAGATACGTTTCACCAGATCGCCGGCCAGCCGTTCGGCCCATTCGGGCTCGACGCGGGCGGTGATCCGGCCCCAGAGCCGGGAGGTCTCCACCAATTCCGCCGCCATCACCCAGCGCGGCGGTTTCTTCGCCAGACCCGAGCCCGGGAAGATCATGAACTTCGCGTTCCGAGCGCCCAGGAACTCGCGGGACTCGGCCTCCCGAACACCGATATGGGAGAGCATGCCCGACAACAGCGCCTGATGGATGGCGGTCGCGTCCCACGGATCGGTGTCCGGGGTCATCTCCTCGACCGGCCGGGGCGCGGGCGCGACGGCGGTGTTCCGTCCGGTATCGCCATCCGCCCGCGAACGGTCCGTTCCGGAGCGGCCGCGACGACGCCGTGGTCCGCCGCCGGATGGACCCGGGTGGTCGGCGCGCGCTGCGGGCTCCGCGCTCACCTCGTGAAGCGACCAGCCCATACCCTTGGTGATCGTGCGCAGCTGGCCGTAGAGGTCCTGCCATTCCCGGATCCGCAGGTAGTGCAGGAATTCCTCCCGGCACATCCGCCGGAACCGATTGGCCGACAATGCCCGCCGCTGCCCGGTGAGGTACTCCCACAACCGCAGATACGCCAGGAAATCGGAATTCGGCACGCTGAACCGGGCATGTTTCGCGTCGGCGGCCTGCTGCTGATCGGCCGGCCGCTCCCGCACATCCTGGATCGACAGTGCGGCCACGATCACCAGCATCTCGGCCAGGCAGCCGTTGCGGTGGGCTTCGACCAGCATCCGCCCCATCCGCGGATCCACCGGCAGCCGGGCCATCTCCCGGCCCGTCGGGGTGAGGATGGGTCCCGTTGTGGGCCGTCTCCCGCTCCGCGACGCCGCGCCCGCGTCCTGCTCGGTATCCGGTTCGGGGCCGGATTGCCCGGCCGACTGGGGCGCCGGGTCCTGCCGGGAGGTGCCTTTCTCGGGGGTACGGCGGGCGAGCGCGCCGAGCTCTTCCAGCAGCGCGATGCCGTCGCGTACCGCCCGCTGGTCGGGAGCCTCCACGAACGGGAACCGCTCCATCTCACCCAGCCCCAGCGCCGTCATCTGCAGGATGACCGCGGCGAGATTGGTGCGCAGGATCT
This sequence comes from Nocardia sp. NPDC001965, assembly GCF_053594175.1. Taxonomy (NCBI): domain Bacteria; kingdom Bacillati; phylum Actinomycetota; class Actinomycetes; order Mycobacteriales; family Nocardiaceae; genus Nocardia; species Nocardia sp. NPDC001965. The sequence goes on along the minus strand of NZ_JBSFDZ010000019.1, from coordinate 24,385 downwards.
CCGGATCGGTGAACGCCGGCCGTGACTCGAAATCGTCCTCCGAGTACAGGCGGATACAGATACCGTCGGCCACGCGTCCGCAGCGTCCGGCCCGCTGCCGGGCCGAGGCCTGCGAGATCGGTTCGATCGGCAGGCGCTGCACCTTGGTGCGCATCGAATAGCGCGAGATCCGGGCGGTGCCGGGATCCACGACATAGCGGATACCGGGGACCGTCAGTGAGGTCTCGGCGACATTGGTCGCCAGCACCACCCGGCGGCCGGTATGCGGGGCGAACACCCGGTGCTGTTCGGCCGCGGACAGGCGCGCGTACAGCGGCAGGATCTCGGTCCGGGGCAGTTTCAGATCGGTCAGCGCGTCGGCGGTGTCACGGATCTCCCGCTCACCGGAAAGAAATACCAGGACATCGCCGTCGCCCTCGGCGAACAATTCGGTGACGGCCGCGCAGATCGCGTCCACGGGGTCGCGGTCCACGGGCCGATGGTCCTCTTCCTCGTCCTCCGCCGCGGGGGCCGGCAGGGCCAGGGGCCGATACCGCATCTCCACCGGATAGGAGCGGCCCGAGACTTCGACGATCGGTGCCGGGTTGCCGGCGGCATCGGCGAAATGCCGGGCGAACAGTTCCGGGTCGATGGTGGCCGAGGTGACGACGATTTTCAGGTCCGGTCGGCGGGGCAGCAACTGCTTCAGATAACCGAGCAGGAAATCGATATTGAGACTGCGCTCGTGCGCCTCGTCGATGATGATCGTGTCGTAAGCGCGCAACAGCCGGTCGCGCTGGATCTCGGCGAGCAGGATTCCGTCGGTCATCAATTTGACCAGCGTGTGCTCGGCGGCGTGATCGGTGAACCGGACCGTGTAGCCGACGGCATCGCCCAGTTCGGTGTCCAGTTCCTCGGCGATCCGCTCCGCGACCGTCCGCGCGGCCAACCGGCGCGGCTGGGTGTGCCCGATCGCGCCGCGGATGCCCCGGCCCAGCTCCAGGCAGATCTTCGGGATCTGGGTGGTCTTGCCGGAACCGGTTTCGCCGGCCACCACCACGACCTGATGGGCGGCGATGGCCGCGGCGATATCGTCGCGACGTCCGGTAACCGGAAGCTGCTCGGGATAGGTGATCGCCGGGACCCCCGCGCGGCGGGCCGCGATACGTTCCTCGGCGGCCGTGATATCGGATTCGATCCGGGAGAGGTCGCCGCCGCGCACTCGGTCCAGCTGCCGTTGCAGCCGGTGCTCGTCGCGGAGGGTGAGAGAAGCCAACCGGGTACGGAGCTCCCGGTGCGTGACTGCGGTCCTGGTCATTGCGTCGACCAGCCTAGCGAAACCCGGCACCCGGCCCGGTCGCGGCCCGGTCCGGTTCCGCCGGACCGGGGCGGCGTACGGGTCGCCCTGCGCGACGAAGGACTCCCCGCGGTCGCCGGGTCGTGCGAATATGGGTGGGTTGCGCTCTTCGCGAAAGGCGGTGCGGCATGGCCGGATTCGTACTGGACCAGGCCGGGGTGCGGGCCCTGGTCGCGGTGGCGTTCGGGGTGGCGGCCCTGGTGGTGCTGGCCCGGGTGGTTTCCGCCGAACCGGTGCTCGCGGCCGGCGAACACCGGGGTGCCGCCGGTGCCGGCCCCGGCTGCGGTACGGCCTGCGACGGGGATCACGAATCCGATGCGGCGCATCTGCTGATGTGCGCGGTGATGTCGGCGATGGTGCTCTTCCCGACCGAGGCGAACGCGCACGCCCTGCACGGTGTGTTGCTGGCGATGACCCTGGTCTTCACGCTTCTCCTCGGGGACAGGCTCGTGCGTTGGTACCGCCGGGCGCACCCACGGGCCGGGCACCGTGCGGGCGCCATCGGATACCACCTGGTCGCGGCCGGGGTGATGCTGTTCACGATGTCCGGGCATTCCGGTGCCGGGCACGGGGCGGGTCCCGCGACGGGGCCCACGCTCGTTTTCGCCGCGCTGTTCCTCGCGGACGCGGCAGTGGTGATCGTGTCCGCGTGCGGTGGCCGGGCACACGGGTGGGCCGCCCATCCGGTCGCGACCCGCCCGGGCAAAGGGCTTCCGTTCGCGCTGCTCCCGCACCTGATCATGGACCTCGGAATGGTCTACATGCTGGTCGCGTGACCGGGCGGAACCGGTATCCCGGGCGCGGCCGGTCCCGCGGCCCGGCCGCGCAGCACGGTCGAGATCCGCACATATTCGGGACCGAGCGTGGCGCGGAGCAGTTCGGCGACCCGGCCGGCACTGTCCGCGGCGCTTCCGCAGGTGAACACATCGACGAAGATGTCGCCGGATTCCGGGTAAGTGTGCAGCGAGGCGTGGGATTCGGCCAGCAGAGCCAGCACTGTCACGCCGTGCGGGTGGAACTGTTTGCCGACGATCTCGCAGACGGTGACGCCCGCACCGGTCAGCGCGTATCGCAGCGCCCTCTCCAGTGCGGTGAGATCGTCGCAGAGCGCACGGTCGACCCCACCGAATTCGGCCAGCACATGCCGGCCGGTGAATTCCGCCGTCACCACCCCGCCCCGCTCACTCGAATCCGGCGCCGGTCATCAACCCGCGACCACCATGACCTCGTCGAACACCACATCGCCCGCCGCATCGGATTCGGCCAGATCGACGCTGGCGACCAGCGCCCAGCCGTGATCGCCGGCCGGATCGTCGAGGACCTGGCGTACCTGCCAGAAGCCGGGCCGCGCTTCGACCCGGAACAGCTGCGGCCCGCGTGCGTCGGGGCCGGTGCCGATGCTGTCGTACTCGGCGAAATAGGGGGCGAGATCGCCCGCCCAATCCAGTCCCGGAGACAGTTCCGTCAGTTCGTCCCAGCGTTGCCGGGAAGCGAGCTCGACCCGGCGGAAAACGGCGTTGCGCACCATCACCCGGAAAGCCCGTTCGTTGGCGGTGACCGGCCGCACGCTCTCGCCACCGAACGCGATCTGCTCGGCATCGGTCTCCGCGCCCGCCCCGGTCAGCTGTTCCCATTCGTCGAGCAGACTGGAATCCACCTGCCGCACGAGTTCGCCGAGCCATTCGGTGAGGTCGTCGAGTTCTTCGGTGCGCGCCGCGTCCGGAACCGTGCGGCGCAACGCCCGGTAGGCGTCGGCGAGATAGCGCAGCACCACTCCCTCGGAGCGCGCGAGTTCGTAGTAGGAGATCAGTTCGGTGAAGGTCATGGCCCGTTCGACCATGTCGCGCACCACCGATTTCGGTGACGGCGTGAACTCCGAAAGCCAGGGGTGCCCGGCCCGGTACGTCTCGTAGGCACCCTCGATCAGCTCTGCGAGCGGTTTCGGCCAGGTGATGTCCTCGAGCAGTTCCATCCGCTCGTCGTAATCGATCCCCTCGGCCTTCATCTCGGCCACGGCCTCGCCACGGGCTTTGTGCTGCTGAGCCATCAACAGCTGCCGGGGATCCTCCAGGGTGGCCTCGACCAGCGACACCATATCGAGCGCATAACCGGCCGACGCGTTGTCGAGCAGCTCGAACGCGGCCAGCGCGAACGGCGACAGCGGCTGGTCCAGCGCGAAATCCCGCTGCAGGTCGACGGTGAGCCGGGCGTAGCGGCCCTTCTCGTCCGGCTCGGGGAGCTGCTGAACCACTCCCGCATCGCGCAACGCGCGGTAGAGCTGGACAGCTCGCAGGATATGACGCCGTTGCGCCGCACGCGGTTCGTGGTTGTCCTCGAGCAGATGCCGCATCGCCTGGAAACAGTTGCCCGGCCGCGCGATGACGTTCAGCAGCATCGCGTTGGTCACCGCGAATCGCGACACCATCGGTTCGGGCGCGGCGGTGACCAGCCGGTCGAAGGTCTCCTCGCTCCAGGACACGAAACCCTCGGGCGGTTTGCGCCGCTGCACTTTCCGCATCTTCTTGGGATCGTTACCGGCCTTCGCGAGCAATCGCGTGTTCTCGACCTCGTGCTCGGGCGCCTGCACCACCACCGTGCCCATGGTGTCGAATCCGGCCCGCCCGGCCCGGCCCGCGATCTGGTGGAATTCCCGGGCCTTGAGCCGCCGGGTGCGGACGCCGTCGAATTTGGTGAGGCCGGTCAGCAGCACGGTGCGGATCGGCACATTGATACCGACTCCCAGCGTATCGGTGCCGCAGACGACCTTGAGCAGTCCGTCCTGAGCGAGGCGCTCCACCAGGCGGCGGTATTTGGGGAGCATCCCCGCATGGTGGACTCCGATCCCGTGCCGGATCAGCCGCGACAGGGTCTTGCCGAAGCCCGAGGAGAACCGGAACTCGCCCAATGCCTCGGCGATCGCGTCCTTCTCCGCGCGGCTGGCGAAATTCGCGCTGGTCAACGCCTGGGCCCGCTCCAACGCCGCGGCCTGGGTGAAGTGGACGACATATACCGGGGCCTGGTGGGTGGTCACCAACTCGGTCAACGTCTCGGTGATCGGAGTGCGCGCATAGGAGAAGTGCAGGGGCACCGGGCGTTGCGTACCCGCCACCACCGCGGTGGCGCGGCCGGTCCGGCGCTCCAGATCGGCGGCGAAGAAATCGACCTCACCGAGAGTGGCCGACATCAGCAGGAACTGCGCACGGGGCAGCTCGAGCAGCGGGACCTGCCAGGCCCAGCCGCGATCGGGGTCGGCGTAGAAATGGAACTCGTCCATCACCACCTGCCCGATCTCCGCATCGGAACCTTCCCGCAGGGCGAGGTTGGCGAGGATCTCGGCGGTGGCGCAGATGATGGGTGCGTTCGGATTCACCGCGGCGTCTCCGGTGACCATGCCGACCCGTTCGGCGCCGAAGATCTCGCACAGGGCGAAGAACTTCTCGCTCACCAGCGCTTTGATCGGCGCGGTGTAGTAGCTGCGCAGCCCCTGCGTGAGCGCGAACAGATGCGCGCCGACGGCTACCAGTGATTTACCCGAACCCGTGGGGGTGGCGAGAATGACATGGGACCCGGCCGCGAGCTCCAGCACGGCCTCGTCCTGAGCGGGATACAGCGCAGTTCCCTGCTCGGCTGCCCATATCGCGAACGACTCGTACAGCGCGTCGGCGTCGGTCCCCGGTATCTCGAGCAGTTCGGTCAGATCCACCCGGGACACCCTACGGGCTCGGGCGCGCCGATCACCGGCACGGTCGGCGTGTGCCTGTCCTCATCCGGTCCGGCGGCTCAGCCGCGTTCTTCGTTGTCGCCGTAGCCACCCTGCTCGGCGAGGAAACGCTCGAACTCCGCGCCGAGCTCGTCGCCGCTGGGCAGCTCCCCCTCACCGACCAGCAGGCTGGATTGCCGTTCCTGAGCGCTCACGAAGGTGTCGTACTGGCGTTCCAGCGCGTGCACCACGGTCTCGACCTCGGCGTTTCCGGCGATGTGCTCGTTGACCTGTTCGCGGACCCGGGCCGCCGCCTCGCCCAGCGCGGCGAGCGGGATCTCCAGACCGGCGTTCTCGCCGACGTGCTCGAGCAGCGTCTGCGCGGCCTCCGGATAGGAGGTCTGAGCCAGATAGTGCGGTACGTGCACGGAGAACCCCAGCGATTCGTGACCGTGCTGGGCCATCCGGTATTCGAGCAGCGTGGCGGCACTGGCCGGAACCTGCAGTTCACCCGGCCACCGCTGGTTTTCGGGGATCAGGTCACGGTTGGACGAATGCGCGGTGAGTCCCAGCGGACGGGTGTGCGGAACGGCCATGGGGATGGCGCTGAGGCCGATACTGCGGCGCACACCGAGTTGCTCGGCCAGCAATCGCACCGCGGTCGCGAACTTCTCCCAGCGCAGATCCGGTTCCATCCCGGCCAGCAGCAGGAACGGAGTTCCCGCGGTGTCGCGCAGCGCCCACAGGTTCAGCTCGGGTTCGGCGTAATCGGAGAAATGGTCGGTCTTGAACGTCATCAGGGGCCGCCGCGACCGATAGTCGAGCAGCTCGTCCACATCGAAGGACGCGACGAGTTCGCTCTCCAGGCTCTCCCGCAGATGGGTGGTGGCCAGCCGGACCGCGTGGCCCGCGTCGGAATAACCCTCCAGGCCGTGCACCAGGACCGGCCCGGAACCGTCGTCGGCCGACAGCTGCGGAGCGGGGAACTCCAGCTCGTACATTCGCGACTCGTAGTCCATCGCGTACTCCTTCCTGCGCGATCCGTGGGGCGGGCGGGTCGAGCAACTCTGCTTGTATCCGCTACCGCGCCGCGAGCCGCGAATCGCCGTCCATTGTCCCCCATGCAGATCTACGGCCACACACGACCGTATATCCGCTCTCACTGCTGACAACAGCGGTCGCCGCCGGTGAATTCCCCGGTCCCGGCGAGATGTGGGGCGGGGTCGGTGTGGTGTTGTGGCCGGTGAACGCACCGGGGAGTCTGGCACACTCCGCTCCCGGATGTACCCGATTTTCGTTCCGGCAACCCGGGTCGGCCCAGGTATCGCGGGCGGACCGGTGCGCACGGGAGTTGTCCACAGGTCGCTCAGTTGTCCACAGACTTGTCCGGAGCGGTACGTTTGCCCAGCTCACAGCTGAGCCGGGTGGGTCGATGTACCGCATGCTCGGGCCATGACTTCCGCCGCACCGTCCTCCCGGCCCGATGCCTCCATCGGCCGATCGCCGCTCTGCTCGTCCGGTGGCCTCGGCCGCACGGACACCCCGCACCGCCGAAGTACCGGAGTTCGGCACCGGTGCCCTACCGCACGGGCGCTGGCCGCAGGTGGATCGCCGCGTCCGTCCGTCCGGACCCCCGTTCCGGTCCTGTGGCCACCGGATGCGCATCTCTACGACCTCGGTGCCGTCCGAGCCCGCTGCGCCGACCGGACCGACGCCTACGATCACCCTTTCCGCCCGGGGCCCACCCGCCTCGACGACCCCGGAGACCTGCTCGCGGCGATCCCCGCGATGCTCGGCTTCCGGCCGGAGCGTTCGCTGGTGCTGGCGGTCCTGTGCGCGGCGCCGACCGCGGAGAGCGCGGTCATCGATCTCGTCGTACGCTTCGATCTGCGGTATCCGGATACCGGATACCCCTCCGATATCGATACGGTGGCCGCCGCGGCCACGCGGGTCTGTGCCCGGCCCGGAGTAGCGGGGGTGCTCGTTGTACTGGTGGACGAGGGACTGGGTGAGGGCGAACGATCTCTGCGACAGAGAGTTCCGGTTCTGGGTGAACTGGAGAAGCAGCTGTCGGCCCACGCGGTGCCGATTCGCGCGGCGTGGGCAGCGCGCTCGATAGCGGCGGGGCAGCCGTGGTGGAGTGTGACCGGCCCGCCGCGCCGGGGCCGGATCGCGGATCCGGTGGCCTCCACGGTGACCCTGAACCGGGTGTTGGACGGACGGCCGATCCGCCGCAGCCGTGGCGAACTGACCGGGCTGGTCGCTGCGGACGGTGCGTTGCGCGAACAGGTTTCGAAGGAACTGGCCGGTGCCCGAGCTCGTGCCAAGGACCGGTACGTGGCCGCGGCGCGGCGTGGCGATCCGGCCGGCTACCTGCGTGGCGAACTGAGCACGGTGCTCTGGCTGATCGCGAACGCCGAATCGGATGGGGGATCGAGTTCGCGAGAGCTGGCTCAGCTCGCGGTGGCTCTGCGTGATCGGGAGATCCGCGACGCCGTGTTCGCCGTGGTCGATACGGTGCACGCCGAGGCCACCGAGACCCTGCTGGCCCAGCTCACGCGGGGCCTGGAAGGCGCCGACCGGGCGGAGGCTGCGACCCTGCTGGGCTTCTTCGCCTATGTCCGGGGCGACGGCCCCTTCGCCGGGATCGCCCTGGATATCGCACTGGATTCCGATCCGCACCATTCCATGGCCGCACTACTGCATACGGCGCTGGAAGCCGGGATGCGCCCGGAGCGCCTGCGTGATCTCGCCGAGTGCGGCCGGCAAGCCGCCGCCGCCCTCGGCATCGATCTGACCGGGGCGTGGTGAGGCCCGGCGCCACCGGATCAGCGAGCGCTGTGCGCCCGCGAGCCGAGACCACGCAGATAACTCCAAGCGGTGGAGACGATCTCGTCGAGATCGTTGTGCTCCGGCTTCCAGCCGAGTTCGTCGATGGCCCGGCCGCTGGACGCGATCAGTACTGCCGGGTCGCCGGCGCGCCGCGGAGCGTCGACCGCGGCGATGGGCCCACCGGTGACCCGCTCACACGCCGAGATCACCTCCCGTACCGAGAATCCGGTGCCACTGCCGAGATTGAACACCCGATGGGTGCTCGCCGCCGCGGATTCCAGGGCCAACAGATGCGCCTGCGCCAGATCCAGGATGTGGATGTAGTCCCGGACCGCTGTGCCGTCCGGGGTCGGCCAATCCGTACCGAACACCGAAATCGAATCCCGGTGACCCGCGGCCACCTGCAATACCAGTGGGATCAGATGTGTTTCCACCACCCGGTTCTCACCGAGCCCGCCATAGGCGCCCGCGACATTGAAATAGCGCAGGCTGGTGGCGGCGAGACCGTGCGCGACGGAGTACGAGGTGATGGCGTGGTCGATGGCCAGTTTCGACGCACCGTAGGGGTTGGTGGGGCGGGCCGGTGCGTCCTCGGTGATCGGGACCTGTCCCGGTTCGCCGTACACCGCGGCTGTCGAGGAGAACACCAGACGCCGGGTATCGGTCTCCCGCATCGCCTCGAGCAGCGCGAGCGTTTTCACCACATTGCCGTGCCAGTACTTCTCGGGTCGCTGCACCGATTCGCCGACCAGCGATTGCGCCGCGAAGTGCAGTACGCCGTCGAACTTCCGGGTGCGCAGCAGTTCCGGTGCGGCCTCGGCGATATCCCCCTCGACGAATTCGACACCCTCAGGAACGCCATCGGCGTTCCCTGTCGACAGATCGTCGACGACCACTACTTCGTGTCCCTGCTCCCGCAGTACGAGTGCGCAGACTCCACCCACATATCCGGCTCCGCCGGTAACCAGGAGTTCCATCGATCAGACCAGCTTCACCTGGACGGCGTGGGCCATCTCGTCGGGCAATTCGAAACCTCCCGCGTGGCCGGGCACGGTGATGATCACGGCGCCCGGTTTGCTCTCGACGGTGACCCGGGCATCGGGTACCACACCCGCTTCGCGCAGGCGGCCGATCACCTCCGGATCGGTCTGGATATGTTCGGCGAGCCGACGCACGACCACCGCGTGAGTACCACCCTGCGGCAGCTCGGACAGCCGTTTCAGCGGCTCCTCCAGCAGCTGCGACGCAGCGATACCCAGCTCGTCCAAACCGGGAATCGGGTTGCCGTAGGGGGACGTGGTCGGGTGATTGAGCACCTCCACCAGCCGGCGCTCGACATCCTCGCTCATCACGTGTTCCCAGCGACAGGCTTCGGCGTGCACGTTCTGCCAGTCCAACCCGATGATATCGACGAGCAGGCGCTCGGCCAGCCGATGTTTGCGCATGACGGCGACCGCCATACTACGGCCCTTGTCGGTCAGTTCGAGATGCCGGTCACCGGCGACGAGCAGCAGTCCGTCGCGTTCCATCCGCGCCACTGTCTGGCTGACCGTGGGGCCGCTCTGCTCGAGACGCTCGGCGATCCGGGCGCGCAGGGGTACTACGCCCTCCTCCTCGAGGTCGTAGATGGTACGGAGATACATCTCCGTGGTGTCGACCAGATCCTTCACTGTTGCCCCTTCGTCGGCACGAATTCTACCTGCGCACCAGCAACCCCGGTCCGATCGAACGGGTCGCGTGACGCGATGGGAATACACTCGGCGCGCGGCCCGACGCCGCAGTCGCGCATACATGTATTTCTACTGCATGACAACGTGCGATGGGGTTTCACCCTTCCCGTTACGGTTGCGATCATGGCCACTGAACCGCCGGATCCGAACATTGCTGCCGGGGAACCGGGGACCGTTGTCTGGACCGACCACTTCCTGGACTACTCGTGGACCCCCGAGCATCCGATGAAACCGGTCCGCTTGCAGTACACGATGGCGCTGGCGCGCGCCCTGGGAGTGCTCGACGGGATCGAACCGCTGGAGCCCGGCGCGGCCGGTACCTCCGACCTCCTCCGGGTGCACACCGCGGAGTACATCGATGCGGTCCGCGCCGCGGTCCCGCGGCCGGTGATCGGGGAACCGCCGGTCGATCCGCCGTACGGGCTCGGATCCGCGGACAACCCGGTATTTCCGCGGATGCACGAGGCCGCCTCGGTGATCGTCGGTGGGACCCTGGCCGCGGCCCGCGCGATCGCGACGGGCGCCACCCGGCGAGCCGTGAGTATCGGTGGTGGGATGCATCACGCCATGCCCGGCCGGGCCGCCGGGTTCTGTGTGTACAACGACGCGGCGGTGGCCATTTCCTGGCTCCTCGACCACGGTTTCGACCGGATCGCCTATCTCGACGTGGATGTCCACCACGGCGACGGTGTGCAGCGCGCGTTCTATCGCGATCCCCGCGTGCTCACCGTTTCGATCCACCAGCATCCGGCCACGCTCTGGCCGAACACCGGCTGGCCGGACGAGACCGGCAGCGGCCCCGGCGACGGCACCGCGATCAATCTTCCGCTGCTGCCGGGTACCCGCGATCCGCAATGGTTGCGTGCGTTCCACGCGGTGGTACCGGGCGCGGTGGCGGCGTTCCGGCCGCAGCTGGTGGTCAGTCAGTGCGGGGTCGACACCCATCGAGAAGATCCGCTCGCCGAGCTGGAACTCGGTGTCGAGGGGCAGCGGGCAGCGTTCCTCGCAATGCGTGAACTGGCCGACCGATATGCCGACGGCCGCTGGCTGGCGGTCGGCGGAGGCGGGTACGGGCTGGTCCGGGTGGTGCCGCGGGCCTGGACCCATCTGCTCGCCATCGCACTCGACCGCCCGGTGGACCCGGCCACCGTGATACCGCAGGATTGGATCGATCTCGTGCATACCGACAGGCCGCGGGTATCACCGCCGCGCACCATGGGCGACGGTGTGGATATCGCGTTCCAGCGCTGGGACGGTCCCGGGGGGACCGCGGAAACCGGGGACGCCCGCGTCGATCGCGCCCAGCGTGCAGTCGATACCGCCGTTCTCGCTACCCGCCGAGCCTGCTTCGGTCCGCTCGGCCTGGACCCGGAGGATCCGCGTGACTGACCCCACCGACAGCGTTCCCGACAACAGCGTTCCCGACAATCCGCCGCCCGCGCCGCTGCACTGGCAGGCCGATGTGCTGGCCTCCGACGGCGGTGTGGTGCGGTTGCGCCCGATCACCCCCGCCGATGCCGAGGAACTGCAGCGATTCCATACCGCTCTCTCCGAGCGCAGCCGCTACCTGCGGTATTTCGGGCCGTATCCGCGGATCTCGCCGAAGGATCTGCATCGCACCACCCATGTCGACTATCACGACCGGGTCGGGTTGGTCGTCGTACTGGGCGAGGCGATCATCGCCGTCGGCCGCTACGAACTGCTGGACCGGACCGGTCCCCGGGCGGCCGAGGTCGCCTTCGTGGTGGCCGACGAGCATCAGGGGCGCGGTCTGGGATCGATTCTCCTCGAACATCTGGCCGGTGCGGCCGCGGAGAACCGGATCGACACCTTCGTCGCCGAAGTGCTGGCCGAGAACACGGTGATGGTGACCGTGTTCCGCGAGGCGGGCTATCAGGTGGAGCGCAGCCGCGACGGTTCGGTGCTGCATCTGGAATTCGCCATCGACCCCACCGAGGCATTGCGATCGGTGCGCGATGCGCGGGAACGCGCCTCGGAGGCGCGCAGTGTGGGCAATCTGCTGGCCCCGCGTTCGGTCGCGGTGATCGGCGCGACACCGAGTACCGGCCGGGTCGGCGGCGTGGTGCTGGCCAATCTGCTGGACGGAACGTTCCAGGGCGCGGTCTACCCGGTGAACCCCGAGCGGCGATCGGTGCGGGGTGTGCACGCCTACCCCACGGTTCGCGATATCCCGGACGAGGTGGATCTGGCCGTGGTGGCTGTTCCCGCGGCCGCTATCGGTTCGGTGCTCGACGACTGTATGGCCAAGGGCGTCAAGGGCCTGCTGGTGTTGTCGGCGGGTTTCGGGGAGACAGGGGAGCAGGGGCGGAGCGCGGAAGCCGAACTCGTCGCGGCAGCCCGCGGGCACGGCATGCGAGTGGTGGGGCCGAGCGCGCTGGGTATCGCGAACACCGATCCGGCGGTGGGGCTCAACGCGACTCTCGCCACGCTGCTGCCCGGCCGCGGCCGGATCGGCTTCTTCTGCCAATCGGGTCCGCTCGGTGTCGCGATTCTCGCCGAGGCCGCGACCCGCAATCTGGGCCTGTCCACATTCGTCTCCGCCGGTAACCGTGCCGATGTCTCCGGTAACGATCTGCTGCAGTACTGGGACACCGACGCCGATACCGATGTGATCCTGCTGTACCTGGAGAGTTTCGGTAATCCGCGCAAGTTCTCCAGGATCGCTCGCCGGGTGGCCCGCAACAAACCGATCGTCGCGGTGAGCCCCAGCAGACTGGCCGCTCGCGGGGTATCCGACGGCGAACTGGATCGTTCTATCGTTCGTGATCTTTTCGCACAATCCGGTGTGGTGCAGGCGGATTCGATTTCGGAGATGTTCGACTGCGCCGCCCTGCTGGGGTATCAGCCGTTGCCGCGTGGGCCCCGGCCGGCGGTGGTGGGTAACAGCACCGCGCTCAACTGGCTCACCTCCGATGCCGCGCGCAGCGAGGGGCTCACGGTGGTCGATCCGGTGGATCTGGGTCCGCAGGCCACGCCCGAGGACTATCGAAGTGCCGTCGCGGCTGCCCTCGAATCCGAGGAGAACGATGCGGTGATCGTCATCTTCGCACCGCCGATTCCGCTGCCGCAGACCGGATATGCCGAAGCCATCCGCGCGGCCGTGGCGGCGTTCCCCGAAACCAAACCGGTGCTCACCACCTTCGCCAGCGGCGACGGTATTCCCAACCTGCTGGCCGTGCGCGGTCCGGGCGCGGCCGCGGTCCGGGGGTCGATTCCGTCGTTCCCCGATCCGGCGCGGGCGGTGCGCGCCCTGGCCCGGGTACAGCGCTACGCCCGCTGGCGCGATCTGCCCGCATCCCAGCTCGCGGATACCCATCCCGACGGCGAGAGCAATCGACCTGCGGACATCGACAGTGAGCGGGCCGTGCGGCTGATGGCGGACTGGAGCACCGACCCGGCCGGCCGGTGGCTGACCGATGACGAGACGGTGCTGCTGCTCGAGTGCTACGGAATCTCCGTGGTGGAGTTCCGTGCGGTCCGGGACGTGGAGGCGGCGGTGGCGGCCGCGGCCGAACTGGGATACCCCGTCGCCGCGAAGGCCACGAACGAGAGCTGGCGGCGCCGCCCCGATATGAGCTGGGTACGTCTGGATCTGTGGCGGCCCGACGCGGTCCGCCAGGCATACCGTGATCTGGTCGAACTGTGCGGTGATCCGCTCCTGCACATCCAGCGGATGGCGACCAAAGGGGTCGGGTGCGTGCTGAAGGTGCAGGACGATCCGGCTTTCGGGTCGGTGATCGAATTCGGCTTGTCCGGTCCGATCATCGAACTACTCGGCGACCGGGCCTATCGAGCGCTCCCGCTGTCTGCTCAGGAAGCGGCCGCACTGATCGATGCGCCCCGCGCCGCACCGCTGCTGAACGGCACCCCGGCGAGCCCCCGGGTCGACAAAGCGGCCTTGATCGAACTCACCCGCCGTATCTCGGCGATGTTCGACGATCTACCGGAGCTGCGGGAACTGTCGTGCGAGCCGGTGCTGGCCGCCCCGGAATCCGCCGCGATCCTCTACGCCCGGGCGCGAATCGGTCCGCAACCCAGCCGCTTCGACACCGGACCTCGTCGTCTGGGATGAGATCCACGCGGCGGGGGCGGCCCGGCACACGGCGGTGATCCGCGTCGGTGGGAAGTGCCGCCCGGCCCGCAAACCCGGAGGGGTGCGGGTTCGCGGGGCGGGCGATGATCGGTGACCTGGGGTCACCGGGTTCGGGTGGACGCAGGCGTAATGCTGACCGCGACCTGTTGAATGCGTACGGCGGCAACGCACCATGTGACCCCGAGAAGGGAGAACGTACCTCGATTCGGCGGCATTCGGCCGCGACCCGTGCCACATGAAGACAGGCTCCCTCGAGGCGCCCGAGGCGAATGTGCCTCCGGCTGCTCGTAACTGCCCGACGACCGACAGTGGTCGATTCATCCACGCGGGCGGTGGCTCAGCGCCGGCCACCGCCGTGGGTTCGAGCAGCGGGACCGGCCGTCGGCAGGCCGGTCACCGGTTTCCGTCGGAGGAGCGATCAGCTGGCGTACGCGCGCAGCCGTTCGGCCCGTTCGCCCTTGCGGAGTTTGGACATGACCTCGCGCTCGATCTGCCGGACACGCTCCCGGGAGAGGCCGAACAGTTTGCCGATCTGATCGAGGGTGCGCGGCTGGCCGTCGTCCAGGCCGAACCGCAGCCGGATCACCTGCTGTTCGCGTTCGTCCAGCGTGTTCAGGACGCTGCGGACGTCGTGATGGAGCAGACCCGCGATCACGGCGCTCTCCGCCGAAGTGGCCTCGGAATCCTCGATGAAATCGCCGAGGGGGGCCTCTTCGTCGTTACCGACCGGCATATCCAGGCTCACCGGGTCACGGCTGTGGTCGAGTAGATCGGCGATCTTCTCGACCGCGATACCCGATTCGGCCGCGAGTTCGTCGTCGGTGGCCTCCCGGCCGAGCTGCTGATGCAGTTCGCGCTTGATCCGGGCGAGTTTGTTCACCTGCTCGACCAGGTGGACCGGCAGCCGGATGGTGCGGCTCTGATCGGCCATACCCCTGGTGATCGCCTGCCGGATCCACCAGGTGGCATAGGTCGAGAACTTGAAGCCCTTCGCGTAGTCGAACTTCTCCATCGCGCGGATCAGACCCAGATTGCCTTCCTGGATGAGATCCAGCAGCGGCATCCCCCGGCCCGTGTACCGCTTGGCGAGCGAGACGACCAGACGCAGGTTGGCTTCCAGCAGGTGCGATCGCGCGGCTTGACCCTCCCGGACGACGATCGCCAGGTCACGCTTGCGGGTCGCCGACAGACGCTTGCCGGTCTCCAGCAGGTGCTGGGCATAGAGACCCGCCTCGATGCGCCTGGCCAGTTCTACTTCGTCGGCAGCTGTCAGCAGTGCGGTCCGGCCGATTCCGTTCAGGTACACGCGTACCAGGTCGGCGGCGGGGCTCTGCGTGTCGAGGTCCGTATCACTGGGGCGCACACGAGTGGTGGCGGGGCTTGTCATGACTTGCCTCCTGTCGGTGGTGTCTCACTCCGAACAACGGACCCGACATAGGGAAAGTTCCCTCGCCGGGCGCGGATAAACCGCTCTGAACTGCGGTTTTCACGGTGGCGTTCTGAGAAGTTCCTGAGAAGGAGAGCCCATCGGCAGCGGCGGAACACCGTGTCGGTGCGGTGTCCTAACGCGCTACGGGATGGATCAAGCCGTGCCTCACCAGCCCGGTGACCACCCCCAGGGCGGCTTCCGCGAACTCGGGGGAGACCTCCTGCGCTCCCTGTGACAGTGCCAGCAGTTCGATCAGTTCGTACAACGGCAGGCCGTCGGGCCGCATTCCCGCCAGCAGCGAGACGGTCGTCTCGTCCACCTCGTGCTGCCAGCGTGGCCCGTCGCCTCGATGCAGGCGCGCGACCCGCTGTTCCCATCCCTGCGGACCCGGTAGCGAGACGCGTTCGAGTGCGGTCAGCGGATCGACCCGGTACCGGGACCGCCAGGCTTGCGCGGGGTCGGCGGCGATCTCGCGCAACCAGGCCGAGCGTTCGAAATAGGCGAGTGCTTCGGCGCCCAGCGGGTCGTCGAAGCCGTGGGCGAGGTCCTCGGCCAGCAACTCGGTGGGCGCGTCCACCGACCGCAGGTACACGAATCCGAATCCGATCCCGGTCACCCCCGCCTGTTCCAGTGCCGTCAACCATTCGTCGGCCCGCTGCTGGGCCTCGGGGCCGCGCGGGTCGAGACCGGCGTCGCGCAACCAGGTGCCCACGTACAACGCGGGGTCGGCGATATCGCGCTGAACGACCCAGGCATCGATACCGTGCGCGGGCAGCCAGCCGGAGACCCGCTGTCGCCAGTCCTGTTCCTCGGAATGCACCCAGGCGGCCAGTACCGCGCCGGTCCCGCCGGGGGCCAGCAGTTCGGGAACCCCCGAGATCACCAGTTCGCTGGCACCGTCGAGCGCGAGCCCGGAATCCCGGTAGGTGTGCTCGATCCGGGCGGGGCCGACCACGAACGGCGGATTGGCCACCACCTGGTCGAAGCGGCGACCGGCGACCGGTTCGAACCACGATCCCGGGACCAGCTCCATGTCCAGCTCGTTGAGCGCGGCCGTGGCCTCGGCCAGCCACAGCGCACGCAGATTCACATCGGTGGCAGTGACCGATCCGGCATAGGACGCGGCGTGCACCGCCTGGATACCGCAGCCGGTGCCGAGATCCAGT
Source organism: Nocardia sp. NPDC001965 (assembly GCF_053594175.1). Taxonomy (NCBI): domain Bacteria; kingdom Bacillati; phylum Actinomycetota; class Actinomycetes; order Mycobacteriales; family Nocardiaceae; genus Nocardia; species Nocardia sp. NPDC001965. The sequence continues at coordinate 8,078 of NZ_JBSFDZ010000019.1, read as the reverse complement.
ACCGAGCCGACCGGGGCGGTGGGTGTGGCCCGCAACAGGGACAGCGAGGCATGGCCCACCCCGAGGACATGGTCCTCGGTGAGGGTGCGCCGCTGCATCGAGTCGTCGAGATCGGACAGGATCCAGCGATTACCCGCGCCGATATCGGTCGGGCGCAGATCCAGCGCCGCGCGGATTCCGCCGCCTGCCCGGGTCAGCAGCCCCGCCGATACGGCATCGCCGATCCGGACCGGCGCCAGCGCGGCGGCGACCTCCTCCTCGTCCAGAGTGTCGCAGAGGAGCAGCAGGCGGACGATAGTACCCAGATCGCCGGCCCGGCGGGCGGCCCGGCGTACCGGCACCGGCTCCCCGCGGCCCAATGCGTTGTGCGCCTCCTCGCCCAGCGCCTCGAGCAGTGTGTCGGCGTCGTATCCCACCCTGGTCAGCGCAGTGCGCAACTGCGGGGCGAGAGCGGTCAGCGGTGATCGGACGGTCGATCCGTATGTGGGCACAGCGGTACTCTGCCACCCCCGGATCCCTGCCCGGCCCGTCGCACCGGCTGTGGGTGGTACGCCGGGTGTTCGACGACCCGGCTCCACACACCGGCGGGCATCACCGCGTACTACCGCACGCAGTGGGCGTCGCAAGGGCGCCGGGTACCCCCGGCCGCCGCGGGTCGCTGCCCGCTACCCGTCGATCTCGTCGTGCCGGCGTTCCTCCAGTGCGGGACGGGGGCGGTCCCAGCGGCTGGGTTCGTTCTTGTCCCGGGGCGGCCGGTCGTTGGCGATGAGTACCGCGATCCACGGCAACGGAACCGACGCGGCCATGATGAGGATCGAGACCAGGGCGTTGCCGAGTACCGAATAGGCCACGCCGGCCAGGATCAGCGCCGGTATCCGGAACGCCATGATCATGCTGTACCGGCGGACCCGGGCTCGATGCTGGTCCTCGAAGGAGGGCGCGGCCTCGGTGATCAGCGCCGCGTGTTTGGCGTCGTCGCCGGGGAAGTATCCGCGCGGACGTGACGGACGGGCCGGCCGTGGCGTACCGAGGTGCTCACCGGGGCCGCTCGCACCGGCGTCGAGATGCTCCGGGCCGCGCCCGGAGTCTTCGCCGTGCTGCTGCATACCTTCGAGTCTTGCACTATCGCCACCATCGTGTACAACGCGTCCGGTCGGACCGATGCGAACAGCCGCGGGTGGGTCACCGCCCGAGCACCCCCACACGCCCGTGTCACCCGGTCGTGGGGGTGATCGTGCGAGTGCGGCCGGCCGATGCGGCATCATGGAGAGCGTGAGTACCGATACGCTGGTCCGCCCCGATACGACCACCGACGAGACCACCGGTGACGACACCCCCAAGTTCTTCCACTACGTGAAGAAGGAGAAGATCGCCGAGAGTGCCGTCATGGGCACCATGGTGGTCGCGCTGTGCGGTGAGGTGTTCCCGGTGACCCGTTCGCCGAAGCCCGGCTCGCCGGTCTGCCCCGAATGCAAGAAGGTCTACGAGACGCTCCGTAAGGGCGACTGAGCGCCACCCCGCTTGCCGTCTCCCGGCGGGCCGGGAGACGGCTGCGTTCTCGGCTGTCGCAGTTGTCCCGCTGTCGCGGGGTGTCCGCTGCCGTCGCCATGTGTCGGTCCGGCGATGCGCGCGCGGTATCGACCTCAACGCGATATCACCGGTGCGGGTGTTCCGCCGGTGGGGCCTTCCCCGGGTCCGTCGTCGCCGTGCCGGGTACCGCGGCGTCGCGGTATCCGATGTGAGCCGGGATCGGCCGGTTCGGAATCACTGTCGGTCTGCGTGGCGCTGCGGCGCTTGGCCAGCCACGCCTTGAACTGCTCCATCCTGGTGGCGCGCGCCGGCCAGAACTCCTGGACCGCGGCATTGAACTCCGCACCGAGGATCACCGCGAAGCCCAGGAAGAACGTGAACAGCAGGAAGGCGATCGGGGTCGCGAGCGCGCCGTAGGTGACGCCGGTCCGGGTCACCAGCGCCAGATAGTGGCGCAGGACATCGCTGGCGGCCATGAAGAACACCGCCGCCAGCAGCGCGCCGCAGAACAGCCGGTGATAGGGCAGGGAACTGTGCAGCGCGAGTTTGTACAGCGTGGCCAATCCGATGATCAGCAACAGCCCCACCGCGGGGTAATAGAAGGTGTCGATCAAGCGCAGTCCCGGCTCGAGCCAGGAATCCGGCAGGATCCGCCCGATCAGTACCGGGCCCAGCGCCACGAGCGGCAGGATGAATATCGCCGCGACGAGGAACTGGACGTACAGCAGCAGGGCGAAGATACGCTGCCAGATCGGATTCCGGGCGTCCTTCTGCCCGTGGGCCTCCACGATCGCGTCGACGAAGGTCGCCATCGCCGACGATCCGGCCCACAGCGAGAGCACGAAACCTATCGAGACGAACGCCGCGCGGCCGCGCCCGAGCACATCGCGGATGGTCGGTTCGATCAGATCGGTGACCACACTCGGACTGAACAGGTCACGGCTGAAGGTGAGAGCTTTCGATTCCACGATCTCGACGGTGTCGGGGCCGAACAGGCCGCTCACATACCCGAGACCGCCCAGCAGTCCGAAGAGCAGCGGTACCAGCGACAGGGTCTGCCAGAAGGCCGCCGCGGCCGATTTGGCGAAAATCGAGTCGTCCCAGGCTTTGACGGCCACCCGGACGATCAAGCGGCCTGTCTGAGTGAGGGCGCGCCGTGACCACGCGGTACCCGACGGGTCCGCGCCGGGTTCGCGTCCGTAACTGTGCATGGTCTGTCCAGCATCGCGCACGGGGGCGCCCAGCGGTATGGCAGCAGGCAACGTGTCGGGGGTCGACGGGTGAATCACCGGTAACCGGGGCGCACCCCGGCGGACCGCACCGTTCGGTGTGTGACACCCGTCGCGACCCCCGCGCCGGTTTGGCGCGACGGCCGCAACGGCCGCTAGTGTTTCTCTCCGTGACCGATGCGAGCGGTGCTATTGCGACGGAGGTTCCGGGCGCATCCCTGCGCGCGTGGCAGCGGCGCGCGCTCACCCGGTACCTCGCGACCAAACCCCGGGATTTCCTCGCTGTCGCGACGCCTGGGGCCGGTAAAACCACCTTCGCTCTCCGGGTCGCCGCGGAACTGCTCGCCGATCGGACGGTGGACCAGATCACCGTGGTCGCGCCGACCGAACACCTGAAGCACCAGTGGGCCGCCTCGGGGACCCGGTCCGGACTGGCGCTGGATTCCAACTTCTCCAACACCACCGGCGCAACTTCGGGCGACTACGACGGTGTGGTCGTCACCTACGCCCAGGTCGCCGCACATCCGTTCAAGCACCGGGTGCGCACCGAGAACCGGCGCACACTGGTGATCCTCGACGAGATCCATCACGCGGGCGACGCGAAGAGCTGGGGCGACGCGGTGGCCGAAGCGTTCGGCGACGCCACCCGGCGGCTGGCGCTGACCGGTACCCCGTTCCGCAGTGACGACAGCCAGATCCCGTTCATCACCTACGAACCCGACGAGGCCGGGCTGCCGCGCTCCCGGGCCGACCACAGCTACGGCTACACCGAGGCGCTCACCGACGGTGTCGTGCGGCCCGTGGTGTTCCTGGCCTATTCGGGTGAAGCGCACTGGCGCGACAGCGCGGGGGAGGAATACACGGCCCGCCTCGGCGAACCACTGAACGCCGAGCAGACCGCCCGCGCCTGGCGTACCGCACTCGACCCGGCCGGTGACTGGATCTATGCGGTGTTGCGCGCGGCGGATATGCGGTTGGCGCAGCTGCGTGAGGGTGGGATGCACGATGCCGGGGGGTTGGTGATCGCCTCCGATCAGGAACGGGCCCGCGCCTACGCGGAACTGATCGAACACCTCACCGGGAACCGGCCGGTGCTGGTGCTGTCCGACGACCCGACCTCCTCGGCCCGGATCGGTGAGTTCAGTGCCGGTACCCAGCCCTGGATGGTCGCGGTGCGAATGGTGTCCGAGGGGGTCGACGTCCCGCGGCTGGCGGTCGGGGTATACGCCACCAGCGCCTCCACCCCGCTCTATTTCGCCCAGGCCATCGGTCGTTTCGTACGTGCCCGGCGACCGGGTGAGACCGCCAGCGTCTTCCTGCCCTCCGTTCCGGTGCTGCTCGATCTGGCCGCGCAGCTCGAGGTGCAGCGCGACCATGTCATCGGTAAACCGCACCGCGAGAAGGACGGTCTCGACGACGAGCTGCTGACCGAGGCGAACAAGCAGAAGGACGAGCCGGGCGAGGAGGAGAAGGCGTTCGTGCCGCTGGCCGCCGACGCCGAACTCGACCAGGTGATCTACGACGGATCCTCCTTCGGTACCGCGACATTCGCCGGCAGCGCAGAAGAAGCCGACTACCTGGGCATTCCGGGTCTGCTCGATGCCGATCAGATGCGCGCGCTGCTGCGGGAGCGCCAGGCCCGGCAGATCGCCGACCGTTCCGGCGCGGCGCCGGAGGTATCCGCGCCCGCCGCACCGGCGGCGGGCAATGCCGCCGAGCGGGTGGCCACCGCCGACAAACTGGGCGAACTGCGACGCGAACTGAACAGCCTGGTGGCGATGCACCACCATCGCACCGGCAAACCGCACGGAGTGATCCACGGCGAGTTGCGGCGCCAGTGCGGCGGACCGCCGACCGCCCTGGCGACCGTCGATCAGCTGGGTGAGCGGATCGCGGCACTGCGCCGGATGTGATCCGGGCGCCGGGCATCGCGCGCCGGCACGATGCCCGGTCCGTCGAGTCCCGGCACGCCCGGCCGTCCGCTCACACCTCGAAGAACACCGCGGGATCCAGGGTGTGGAGTGGTATCCAGCGCGGTGTTTCTTCCGGTGCCGACCCGGAATCGCCCGGCGCGACACCGTGTTCCGGGGAACCGAAACCCTGGAGGTCCAGGCTCAGCCGCGGATCCTCGTCGACGCGACGCGCGAGATCGTAGAACGTCGCCAGCACATGGACGCATCGCAGAGTACGCGCGCTGCACGAGCAGTCGATCGCGGCGAGTTCGGGGGCCACCGGAATCTCCGCGGCGCGGGCCGCCGTGTGCATCTCGTCGGTCAGCAGGGTGGGGGCGGCGCCGATGATCGCGGTCAGTGCGGTGACCGTGGTCCGGGTCAGCGGCGCCAGTTCGAGATGGGTGACCGATGCCTGTCCGCCGCGATGGATGTGCGCGCGCACAACCCGCCCCTCGGTCACTGCCTGCACCCCGTGGTTGCGTGCGATGCTGCGAGCCCGCGGGAGCAGCGGTTCTGGGCGGGTCTGCCGGAGCGGTTCGGCGAGCCGGACCCAGTCCATACCCCAGCGGGTGTATCCGAATTCGTTGTCCGCCATCAGTTTCCCCGCTTCCGGCGCAGGATTTCCAGTAGTTGTTCGTCGTCGAGCCGGGCGAGATCGGCGATACCGCTACCGTCCGAGAGATCGGTGAGCGCGGACTTCCGGCGCTGCATGCTCGCGATATGTTCTTCCACGGTGGTCGCCGAGGTCAGCGTCGTCACAGTAACCGTGCGTGTCTGCCCGATCCGGTGCACTCGATCGGAGGCCTGGGATTCGACCGCGGGATTCCACCAGCGGTCGAAATGGATCACATCGGCGGCACGGGTGAGTGTGAGCCCGGTACCCGCGGCCCGCAGGCTCAGTACCAGGACGGGCGGGCCGTCGGCGGACTGGAACCGGGAGACGATCGCGGCGCGTTCGGCCTGGCTCAGCCCGCCGTGGAAGAAGGGCGCGGTGATCGCGAACTGTTCGGCCAGTTGCCGCACCAGGAGATCACCGGTGGCGCGGTACTGGGTGAAGATCAGGGTCGGCGCGGCATTGTCGAGGTTCGCGGCGACGATATCGGTGCACAGATCGAGTTTTCCGGAGCGCCCGCTCAATTCGCCCAGGTCGCCGTCGACCAGTCCGGGGTGATTGCAGACCTGTTTCAGGGCGGTGAGTGCCGCCAGTACGCGGGCCTGCCGCTGGGTCCCGGTGCCGAAACCGTCGGCCACCGCCCGGTCGAGCAGCCGATCGTAGAGCTGCTCCTGTTCCGGAGACAGGTCGCACAGCAGATCGTTGTGGATCTTGGCCGGTAGCGCGGCCGCGACCTGTGCCTTGCGCCTGGACAGCAGTACCGGTTCGATCGCGTCCTGCAGCCGGGCGGCCGCGGTGGCGGACCCCTGTTCGATGGGTTTGACGAAGCGGCGGCGGAATTGGGTGCGATGTCCGAACAGCCGGGGCGCCACCAGGTGTAGAAGCGCCCAGAGCTCCTCCAGATGGTTCTCCACGGGTGTCCCGGTCAACGCGACGACGGCCGTGGCCTCGAGCGCCCGGGCCGCTCTCGATACCTGTGTCCGCGGATTCTTCAAGGCCTGTGCCTCGTCGAAGACCACGGTCGCCCATTCGGTTCCGGTGAGCCGGTGCCCGTGCAAGCGCAGGACGGGATACCCCGTGACGATCACATTCCCGGCCTCGGGGTCGAGATCGCCGCCGCGCCAGGCCGCCGGCCGCAGTCCGGGCGCGAAACGGGTGATCTCGTGTACCCAGTTGCCCACGAGCGAGGTCGGGCAGACCACGAGTTGCGGGCCGAGCGTGGCCCGGCCCAGCAGCAGGCCGATGGTCTGCACGGTTTTGCCGAGACCCATCTCGTCGGCGAGGATCGCCCCGCCGTGGCGGGTGACGGTGTCCCGCAGCCAGCCGATCCCGCGTGCCTGGTAGGGCCGCAGTTCGGCGTGCAGGGTCTGCCGCAGGCCGGCGACGACCGCGTTGGTGTCGTGGAGGGCCGACAGCGCGTGGTCGCGGCTGAGTATCGCGGTTTCCTGCGCGTTGGGATACGCGTGTCCGGCGAGGGGGATATCGGCTCGTTCCCCGGCCAGGATCGCCTGCCAGGCCCGGGTGGAGATACCGGGTTCGGCTGGGGTGAGGGCGGCGAATCCGGTGGGGTCCACCAGAGCGCAGTCGGTCGCGGTCACCTGCACGGTGATACTTCCGGCGTGGGCCTGCGCCCGGGTCCCGCCGGGTACGGCAAGTGGGAGGGTCGCGGTCTCGCCGATCCCCGCGGGCGCCGGGCCGGGTTCCCGGCCGGTCCAGGTCCACAGGGCGAACATATGGCGGTCGGGCAGGTAGGTGGTCTCGATGGTCGGCAGTGTGCACCCCTATGATCAACGTATGGCGTACGGAGTAATAGGCCAACGCGTACCGTACCGGATTTGTTCCGGTCCGGTCCGATCGGTTGTCAGGTGGTCTCCGCGACGGTGCGAAGGAGTTCGATGATCAGCGACGGCGCCCCGGCGGCACCGCGCCCCGGCGGCCGGTCGGGGACGACGACCCGCGCGACCGATCCGGCTCGGGCCCTGCTCGAACTGCTGTGGCGACACGAACTGCCGCCCCGGCGCGGTGGCCGGGGCCCACGGCAGACCGTGAGTGTCGACGAGGTGGTGGCGGCGGCGATCGGTCTCGCCGACCGCGAGGGCTACGACAAGGTGTCGGTCCGGGCGGTCGCGGCGGAACTGGGGCTGCGGCCCATGAGCCTGTACACCTACGTACCGAGCAAAGACGCGCTCACCACACTGATGGTCGACGCGGTCGCGCTGGAGGACACCCCGATTCCCGCCGAACTGCCGGTCCGCGACCGGCTGGTGGCCCTCGCCCGGCAGGTGCGGGACGAATACCTGGCCCATCCGTGGCTCTTCGAAGTGCCCGCCTGGCGGATGGTGCTGGGTCCCGGCCGGATGCGGCGCTACGAGCGATACCTGGCCGCGGTGGACGGAGCCGGGCTCGACGATGTGGAAATGGACCGGGTGATCGCGGTGCTGTCGCAGTTCGCGACCGGTAACGCGCGAACCGCGCTCGCCGCGTCGCGGAGCGCGCGGGAGCAGTCCGACGCCGATTGGTGGGCGGCGTACGGCCCGGTGCTCGAACAGGTCATGCCGGCCGTTGAGTTTCCGCTCGCCACGCGGGTGGGTACGGCGGTCGGCGAGCTCTATCGAGCCCCGGGCGACCCCGCCGGTGATTTCGACTACGGGCTGCAGCGGTTGATCGACGGGATCCTGCCCGCCTGAAACGGCCCGTGGCGGGGGCGCCGCGGGTTGCGCCCCCCCCCCCCGCTGTGTGTTTTTTTTGTTTTTT
>NZ_JBSFDZ010000018.1:0-134279 GCF_053594175.1 Nocardia sp. NPDC001965 | reverse complement strand
AGTCTCGAGGGCTGAACGACGGGACTCGAGCCTGCGGCTCATGCGCTTTCGAGGGCTGAACGACGGGACGGGCCTCGACCTTTGTGGGCCTCGCTGAACTCGGCACCGAGTATGCGCTCGCCCGGGGGGCGATGTCGCTTTCCTGCGATCCGCGCTGTGGTGATCCCGCGCTGTGGCCGGGGCCTGCTCGTTGTGGACCGAGGGAGCGCAGCAATGATCTTTGTGCGACATACGGTCCGTTGTCCGCGTACTACGACGACCATCGAACCCGACCCTGCCGGAAACCCACTCGGACAGGTCCCAGCGCGCTCTGCGCCCTTCGGGTTCGATATCACCGTCCCCGGCGCACCGGAGTGACGGGCGTGGACGACAGTAGCTCGATTCCGCCGACCGAGCCCGCTACGCGACATCTCCCGCAACGACGTCGCACCCACCGGTTCTCCGCACGAACACGGTCAGGTCCTTCCGGCTCCCCAAGTGACCAGTCAGTGCGTACGGCCGCCCACGGACCGGATCCGCAGACCATGCCTCACCAAAGTCAGGTGAAAGTCAGGTGATTGTTCGGCCCGGTCAGCGGACACCGCCTCACTGCCTCCCGCCGATCCACCCCCCGTAGGGCCACCTCAGTGGTCGGGGCCCGCCCCGGTTCTGGAGCGACGGAGCGGGGGAGCGAAGCGGAGGAGCGCAGGAGTGAAGAACCGGGGTCACGAGGGCCCCGGCCCCGCCCCGCCGGAGGTGGGGCAGAAGATTCAGTGTCCGCCGGTGGAGCCGGTGGTGCTCTTGGAGAGTTCGGATTCGTGGCGCGGGGCCTCCACGCCGGCGTCGACCGGGACCTGGACCACGACGGCGCCGTTCTCTTTGAAGTTGAACGAGACGTTGTAGGTGAGGCCCGGCGTGATGTTCCGGGTCAGACCGGTGATCTCGATGCGTGCGGGTTTCGTTTCGCCGCCTTCGGTTTCGATCGTTTCGCCGCTGGTGTGGGTTTCCGCTCCGGCCTGCGGTGTGGAGACCACGATTGTTTCGGCGGGGGCGATCGAGAGTTTGTCGCCCGTGCCCGGGGTGATCTTGGCGGTGCCGAGGTCGGTGGTGACGCTGGTGAGTTCGTCGGTGACCACTTCGCCGGTGTTCACGATCGACAGCGCGAGCGCGGCCTGGCCGCCGGTGGTGTTGATGCCGGTGCCGTCGCCGGGATAGACGATGTGCACGTTGCGCAGCGCGATATCGCCGATATCGGCCGTGTTGCCGTTGACGGCGGCGACCTGGTCGGCGGTCTGCGAATGCTGGCCGGCACTGCAGCCGGACAGGATGAGGGCGGCTCCGGCGGCGAGCGCGGCGGCCGCGACCATGCGGCGCCGACGGGTCGGGGCGACCGGGCCAGCGGCAGTCGCGGCAGTCAGGGCAGTCACGGGTTGTCCTCCATGTCCGAGTGGGCGCACTCCAACTAGGCACTGTAGTAGTTGCATCGCAACACGCGGCGCACCGGGCGGTGTCAGGGGGGATTGCGTGATGTGTTGTGTGTGATTTGTCGCACGTCACGGTGTGTCCGGCGGGTCCCGGATCGTAGTCTCTGCATCGCCCCGGTGTTCGTTGTCCGACGGCACGACGGTTGGGTGTTGCGGGTATTGCGCGCCGTCGCGCTGACCGGTAACGATCCGGCCTCCGCCGCCCGCTTGCGCGCCCGGGCGGAGTGCGTTTTCATATGCCCTCGAAGAGCCCCTGTCCGACACCCGTTCGGGCACAACGTGATGCACACCAAACTCGTCCTGTCAAGCCCCAGTGCCTGGTCGTTGTGGCCCTGACCTGCGCAGTTGATCGCGCCGTTATCGAGTCGCGTGTTAAACTGTGAACATCGAAAGGGGCACGGGACACATGATTTTTAAGGTCGGAGATACCGTCGTTTATCCCCATCATGGGGCGGCTTTGATCGAAGCTATCGAGACCCGCACCATCAAGGGTGAGCAGAAAGAGTATCTGGTCCTGAAGGTCGCACAAGGTGACCTCACTGTTCGGGTTCCCGCGGAAAACGCGGAATATGTCGGCGTTCGCGATGTAGTAGGCCAGGAAGGTCTCGACAGAGTCTTCCAGGTACTGCGTGCGCCGCATACCGAAGAACCCACCAACTGGTCCCGCCGTTACAAGGCCAACCTCGAGAAGCTCGCCTCCGGCGATGTGAACAAGGTGGCCGAGGTCGTCCGTGACCTGTGGCGCCGGGAGCAGGACCGTGGTCTGTCCGCGGGCGAGAAGCGGATGCTGGCCAAGGCTCGGCAGATCCTCGTCGGGGAGCTCGCGCTCGCCGAGGGTACTGATGACGGCAAGGCCGAGACGCTCCTCGACGAGGTTCTCGCCGCGGCGTCCTGATCGTGCACAGAACAGACGGTTCCGGCCGTTCCGCCGGTCCCGTCACCGCTTTGGTTCCTGCCGCCGGTCGTGGCGTGCGCTTGGGTGCAGATGAGCCCAAGGCGTTCGTCCCGATCGGCGGCAGGCCTATGCTCGGACTGGCCGTGAACGGCCTGATAGCTGCCGGTGTTGTCGACGAGATCATTGTGATGGTGCCCGCCGAACATGTCGACCGGGCGGCAGCTCTTCTACCTGCGGATTCCGTGGTACGGATCGTGGTCGGCGGTACCGAGCGCACCGATTCGGTGCGTGCCGGGCTGGCCGCCGCCGGCGATTCCGCGTTCTTCCTGGTGCACGACGCGGCCCGCGCCCTCACCCCGCCCGCGTTGATCGCTCGCGTGGTCGATGAACTCCGTGCCGGATATCCCGCTGTCGTGCCGGCGCTGCCGGTGGTGGACACCGTCAAAACGGTGGATTCGCGGGGAAATGTCACCGGTACGCCGGACCGGGGCGCGCTACGTGCCGTCCAGACGCCGCAGGGCTTCGCCGCCGCGACGCTGCGGGCCGCTTACGCCGAACCGGAGACCGCGACCGATGATGCGGGCCTGGTGGAGCGGCTGGGCACACCGGTGCGCACCGTTGCGGGCGACCCCCTCGCCTTCAAGATCACCACCCCGCTCGACCTGCGGCTGGCCGAATCCCTGCTGGACCCGAGCCCGGCGGTGACCTCGTGCTGAACATGCGGGTCGGGATCGGCACCGATGTACATCCGATCGAACCGGGGCGTCCCTGCTGGATGGCCGGATTGCTGTTCGACGGCGAGGACGGTTGCGCGGGACACTCCGACGGAGATGTCGCCGCGCACGCGCTCTGCGATGCGCTGCTGTCCGCAGCGGGCCTGGGCGATGTGGGGTCGGTGTTCGGTACCGGCCGTCCGGAATGGGCGGGAGTATCCGGTGCCGCCATGCTGAAGGAAGTGCGCCGCCTGCTCGACGACGCCGGATACGAGGTCGTGAATGCCGCTGTACAGGTGATCGGCAACCGGCCGCGGATCGGTCCGCGGCGCGCCGAGGCACAGCAGGTGCTCGGCGATCTGCTGGACGCGCCGGTTTCGGTCTCCGGCACCACCAGCGACGGCCTGGGACTCACCGGGCGCGGTGAGGGGATCGCCGCGGTCGCCAATGCCCTGCTGCACTGTCCGGGGCGGCCGAGCGCAGAGCCCGGAGACGGTGGCGAGGTGCTGCCGGCATAGGGCCCGCGAGGCCGCCGTTTCAGACCGGCGCGGCCGAATGCCGGGCTCCGGGTCGGTATCGATGGTGATCGGTTCGGGCCGGTAGGGTCGCCCACCGCGATATCTGTCCAGCGTGATCCGCGACGGTGGAACACCGACTTCCCCGCGCGCCGCCGAGCCGAATGCTCGCGTACCGACCCGCACCGCTACCCTGCCCATATCCCCCTGCACCAAATTCGAGTGCACTCCATACACGAAACTAGGATCGACTGCCGTGACGCTGCGCCTGTTCGACACCGAGAAACGGACCCTGCGTGATTTCACACCGCTGGTACCCGGACACGCCTCGGTGTACCTGTGTGGGGCGACCGTGCAGGGGCTACCCCATATCGGTCACGTGCGCAGCGGAGTCGCCTTCGATATTCTGCGCCGCTGGCTGACCGCGAACGGCTTCGATGTGGCGTTCATCCGCAACGTCACCGATATCGAGGACAAGATCCTGACCAAGGCGGCCGCGGCCGGACGCCCCTGGTGGGAATGGGCGGCCACGCACGAACGTGCCTTCGACCAGGCCTATCGGCAACTCGGCGTGCTGCCGCCGTCGGCCGAACCGCGCGCGACCGGGCATATCACCCAGATGGTCGATTTGATGCAGCGGCTGATCGATCGCGGGCACGCGTACGCCTCCGAGGGCAATGTGTATTTCGACGTCCGGAGTTACCCCGACTACGGACATCTCTCCGGCCATCGGCTCGAAGATGTGCACCAGGGGGAGAGCGCCGGACTCGGTAAACGCGATCCCCGTGATTTCACGCTGTGGAAAGCCGCGAAACCGGGCGAGCCGACCTGGCCGTCGCCCTGGGGGCCGGGACGTCCCGGCTGGCATCTGGAATGCTCCGCCATGGCCGAGTTCTATCTCGGCCCGGAATTCGATATCCACTGCGGTGGTATGGATCTGGTCTTTCCGCACCACGAGAACGAAATCGCGCAATCCAAGGCGGCCGGCGACGGTTTCGCCCGGTACTGGTTGCACAACGGCTGGGTCACCATGGGTGGCGAGAAGATGTCGAAATCGCTCGGGAATGTGCTGTCCATTCCGAATGTGCTGAAATCTGTGCGCGCGGTGGAATTGCGCTTCTACCTGGGCAGTGCGCACTATCGCTCGATGCTGGAATATTCGGACAAGGCGCTCGCCGATGCGGCGCAGTCCTATCAGCGGATCGAAGCATTCGTGCAACGCGTGGCCGAACGCGCCGGGGATATCCCGATGGGTAAATGGACCGACGGATTCGCCGCTGCCCTCGACGACGATCTCGGCGTCCCGAAAGCGCTCGCCGAGATCCATCACGGTGTACACGAGGGCAACCGTGCGCTGGACGCGGGCGTACTCGACACCGCCCGGGAGCACGCCGGCCAGATCCGCGCCATGCTCGACGTGCTCGGCGTGGATCCGCTCGACCCGCACTGGCACGGCGCCACCGACCATACGGCGGCCGACGCCGCGCTGGACGTGCTCGTGGGTGCCGAGCTGGAACGACGGCAACAGGCCCGGGCCACCAAGGACTGGGCGACCGCCGACGCCGTCCGCGATCGACTGCAGGCGGCCGGAATCGAAGTTACCGATACACCCAACGGTGCCGAATGGTCGCTGGGCGCACCTACCCCTGGAAAGGCGGGCTGATGGCCGGCAATTCACAACGTCGCGGTGCGATCCGTAAGGGCGGCACCAAGAAGGGCGCGGTGGTCGGTTCCGGTGGCCAGCGGCGCCGCGGGCTGGAGGGGCGCGGGCCGACACCGCCGGCGGAGGAGCGGACGAAACATGCGGCTGCGCGCCGGTCGGCCGCGAAAGCCAAAGCCGCGCAGAACAACCCGTCCAACCGTGGCCGCCCGGCCGGTCGCCGCAGCGACGACGCGCCCGAACTGGTGCTCGGCCGCAATCCCGTGGTGGAGTGTCTGCGGGCCGGTGTACCGGCCAGCGCGCTCTACGTGGCGGTGGGAACCGAGAACGACGAGCGGCTCACCGAGAGCGTGCGCATCGCGGCCGATACCGGGATCTCCATTCTCGAGGTGCCGCGCACCGATCTGGACCGGATGAGTTCCAACGGCCTCCATCAGGGCGTGGCTCTGCAGGTGCCGCCCTATCGGTACGCCCACCCCGACGATCTGCTGACCCGTTCCAGGGAATCGTCCGAGCCGGCGCTGCTGGTGGCGCTGGACAATATCTCCGATCCGCGCAACCTCGGCGCCGTCGTGCGCTCGGTCGCCGCCTTCGGCGGTCACGGTGTGGTGATCCCGCAGCGTCGCAGCGCCAGTGTCACCGCGGTCGCGTGGCGGACCAGTGCCGGTGCCGCGGCGCGGCTTCCGGTCGCCCGGGCCACCAATCTCACACGCACTCTGAAGGATTGGGCCGCAAAGGGTGTCCAGATCGTGGGCCTCGACGCGGGTGGCGATCTGTCTCTCGACGATTTCGACGGCGCCGCGCCGACGGTGATCGTCGTCGGATCGGAAGGTAAGGGCCTGTCCCGGCTGGTCCGCGAGAACTGCGACGCGGTGCTCAGCATCCCGATGGCGGGTCCGGTGGAATCACTGAACGCCTCGGTCGCCGCGGGCGTGGTGCTGGCCGAGATCGCCCGGCAGCGCCGCGGCTGAGCGCACGATTCCACCGGTCGGCCCGGGCTGCGCAACAGCGTGGCCACCGGTACCGGGCGCAGGGATCGGGCGTGTCGGAACAACGGTCAGCGGGCGGTTCGGACGTGAATCCGTCGCGCCCGGACCGCAAATCCGGCACAGCACCGTAGAATTCGTCATGTGGTGATACCCAACGCGCCCATCGGCAAGCCGGTAGAGCATCCGCATGCGACGGCGGTGCTGTTCCTCGGCGCGGTCAGCCTGTTGTGTTGCGGACTGACCGGGCCGGTGGCCTGGGCGATGGGTAAACGCGCACTGGATCAGATCGAAGAATCCGGTGGCGCCTACGGCGGACACACGCAGGTGGTCGTCGGATTCATTCTGGGCGTGATCGGCACGATCCTGATGGTCGTGATGGCACTGCTGTTCCTGGTCGTACTGCTCGGCGGCGGCTGACCGGCGTCAGTCCAGGCTCTGCTGCCCGGACCATTTCGTGCGTGCCCAGCTGGGCCATTCATCGCTGATCGAGCCCGACCATGTCGGCTGACGGCGCTCCCGGAAAGCGGCCATGGCCTCGCCCGCGTCCCGGCCGTCGGCGATATGTTCGTTCAGGTCCGCCTCCAACCGGCCGACGACCGCCGGTTCCAGACCGACACCCTCCCACAACAGTCGTTTGGACAGTGCCGCAGTCAGCGGTGCGGAACCGTTGGCGATATCGTGGGCGACCGCCATCGCGGTCGGCAACACCTCGGCCGCGGGCAGGCACGCGTTCGCCAAACCCATGGCACGCGCCTCTTCACCGTCGAAGGTGCGACCGGTGAGCAGGATATCGGCGGCATTCGCGAGCCCGGCCAGCCGCGGCAGTGTCCAGTGCACATAGCCGTCGGCGAGGACCCCGCGCCGGACCTGGCTCAAGGCATAGACCGCGTCATCGGCCAGATACCGCAGATCACACTGCAACGCCAGTGCCAGCCCGACTCCCACCGCATGCCCGTTGACTGCCGCGATCACCGGTTTACGTACCCGGAACGGCGGTGGATCGACACTCGCGCTCACCTCGCCCACCCGATCCGACAGATCGGCCCCCGCGCAGAAAGCGGGCGGTGTTCCGGTGATCACCACGACCCGGATGGCGTCCTCGGTATCGCAACGTTTCAGCGCGGCCCCCAACGCTTCGGTCATCGCGGGATTGAAGGCGTTCTGTTTCGCCGGCCGATTCAACGTGAGGACGGCGATGCCCGCTGAGACATCGACGAGCAATTCCGAACTCATGATCTGGATGGTAGCGGTGTTCATGGCGCGCCGAAGCGCGCGGGGTTGAGGCTGTGCTTTTCGGCGCCGCCTGCGACGTGCGGTCGGCAATCCGAGGAACGTGACCGTTGAGCACCTCCGGTCGGGGGCGAGACGGGCCTCAACCCTTTGAGGTGTCTCGTAAGACTCGACTCGGGTGGTCGCGTCGGCGCGCGAGAGGTTGTTCTGCGATCGGGTGGTCGGTTCGGAAGCCCTGGTCGGATGGCTGTCGGTAGTCGGGAATCGGATTCGGTCAGGTGCCGGGGTGTGCCCGGGGTCCGGGAAAATCGACCAGAAAAGTCACGCTGAGCAGTTACCGCAGATGGTGGCGCACTGTGCGTGCGGCAATTCGGGCGCTGACCAGGCGTCGAGGCTCTCCACCGCGTGGTCCGCTCGCGAAACTGTATGCGGTAGCACTGGGCAGCGGTCCGCTGACAGCGTGGCTTCCTGCACGGATGGTCGCTACCGGGCACCGAGCGACCCGATGCTGCTGACTCAGTTCTTATGCGGATGGTTCTTGTGCGGGTGCCGGATGGAGTCGCCGCCTTTGGTCTCGTGCAGTCGGCCGAACCTGCTGGCGAGCAGATGTGCCATGCTTTCGGCCGCGCCCCGACAGGCGGCGTCGATCGTTGCGGCGTCGTGGGTCACCGCGACCGGCTGCTGACCGGTTGGCCGAGCCTGCAACACACATCGCTTGTCGTCTGGTCCGCCTTTGCCCGCGTTCTGATCACTGAGGTGGGCTTCGACGCTGACGATCTGGTCGCTGAAACGCTCGAGCGTCGAGACGATCTCCTCCTCGACGTGCCGGATCAGCTTGTCACCGCTGTCGATGTTGCTGTCGGTGTTGATCTGAATCTGCATGTGCGATCCATTCCGGTAGGTGGCAACTGTTGGTCGGACAGAGGCGGGTGGTGTTTATTGTCGACGCGCCACCGTAGCCTGCTCCGCCTGTACCCCGGTACCACCGATGATCACCGGACCAAGAGATCACTATCTGCGGTACTGCTCAGCGTGACTTTTCTGGTCGATGTTCCCGGACCCCCGTGCTGGTCGAGGCGCCCTGGCCCTGGGGCGAGTGCGACGGTGGCAGCGGCCCGGGGCGGTCGGGTACTGGTGGGCGGTCGTGATGGGTGTACACGGGCCTTGACGCATTCGCGGCTTCGCTGATCAGGTGCAGGTCGGTTCGTCGAAGAGCGGCAGGCCGGATATCGCACATCACCCACCCGCCTGGGCCGCTCGACATCTGTGGTCCGGGGCCCGCCCCGGACGTGGAGCAACAGAGCGAAGGACCGGAGGCCACGAGTGCCCGGTACGACGCCGAAGGCGAGGTCCACCGAAGGCGGGGTCACGAGAGCCCCGCCCCGCGGCGCCGGAGGCGCCGCAGATCAGCGCAGCACTTTGCGGCTGATCGCGTATTTGTGGACCTCGGTGGGGCCGTCGTAGAGGCGGAAGGGGCGCATATCGCGGAAGATCATCTCTACTACCGTTTCGTCGCTGACGCCGATACCGCCCAGGATCTGGACGCAACGGTCCGCCACCTTGAACAGTTCCTCGGAGACGAAGGATTTCGCCATGGAGCTCTCGTGGCGGGCTTTTTCGCCTTGGTCCATCAGCCAGCAGGTGTGCCAGATGGTGAGGCGGCACTGGTGTAGCGCGATCTCGTTGTCAGCGATCATGAACGAGACGCCCTGGTGTTCGCCCAGGGTTTTACCGAAGGCTGTGCGTGTCTTGGCGTGGTCGATGGCGATGCTCTGGGCGCGTTCGGCCGCGCCGAGCCAGCGCATGCAGTGGGTGAGGCGGGCGGGGGCCAGGCGTAGCTGGGCGTAGCGCAGGGCTTGGCCCGCTTCGCCGAGCAGGGCGGATTTCGGCAGGGTGAGGTTGTCGAAGCGGACCACGCAGTGCCCGGCCACGTAGTTGCGGTCCATGGTGTTCATGGTGCGTTCGATGACGATGCCCGGCTGGTCGCCATCGGTGAGGAACAGGGTCGGGCCGGCGGGGAGGTGGGGGTTGTCGCCGAGCAGGGCCATGATGATCCAGGTTTTGGCGCCGTTGGCTCCGGTGATGAGCCATTTGCGGCCTTCGATGGTGAAGTTCTCACCGTCGAAGGTGGCGGTGGTGGCGAGCTGCCCTGGGTCGGAGCCGGCGCCGTCGGGTTCGGTCATGGCGAATACCGAGCGCTGGTGGCCGTCGATCACGGGTCGCAGATAGCGTTCGGTCTGGTCGGGGTCCGCGATCTTGGAGAGCAGGAACATATTGCCCTCGTCCGGTGCGGCGCAGTTCATGGCGACCGGACCGAGGGTCGACCAGCCGGCGGCTTCGTAGAGCACGGCCTGCTCGACGTGGGTGAGGCCGCGGCCGCCGAGTTCGGTGGGGGCCTGGATGGTCAGCAGTTTCTCGGCGCGGGCGAGTTCCACGAGTTCCTGACGGAGTTCGTCGGTGGGTCCGTGGGAGGTGAGCCGCGGGTCGCGTTCGTAGGGCACGATCTTGTCGGCGACGAATGCGCGGATCCGGTCACGTTCGGCGGCGAGCTCGGCGGGAATCGTGAAATCGATCATGGGCGGTCACCTTCGTTCCGGGGGCGTTGTGGACGAGCATACGAAACCTCGCCGCCCAGACTGAAGGCACCTGCCCGCAGGTGTTCAGCGAACCCGGGCGACCTGTCGTTGCCGGGCGCCGATCACCCGGCAGACCAGGTAGATCACGAACGAGATCGTGGTGACGAAGGTGGAGACCGGCGCGCCCGGCGCCAGTGACAGCAGGATGCCGCCGACCGCGGCGATCTCCGCGAAGATCACCGCCAGCACGGTGGCCCGCACCGGGTCGGCGGTCAGCTGGGCCGCCGCGGCCGCCGGGGTTATCAGCAGCGCGAGTACCAGCAGGGCTCCGACGATCTGGACACCGAAGGCCGCGGTGATACCCAGCATCACAGCGAACAGGATCGACAGCGCCCGCACCGGTACACCCCTCGCCACCGCGACCTCGGGGTCGGTACTGGCGAACAGCAGCGGTCGATAGACCACGGCCAGTACGGCCAGCACCGCGGCCGTACAGGTGGCCAGCAGGGTGAGCCCGCCGAAACCGACGCTCACCACCTGTCCGGTGAGCAGCGAGAACTTCGAACCCGCGCGTTCGGGGCCGAGCCACAGGAACAGCACCGACAGGCCGAGACCGAACGACAGCACCACCGCGATCACCGAATCGCGTTCCCGGGCCCGGGTGCCGAGCACCCCGAACAGCACAGCGGCCACGACCGAACCGGCGATCGCGCCCAGCCCGACCCCGGCGCCGACCAGCAGCGCGGCCGCCGCACCCGTCAGCGAGAGTTCGCTGGTGCCGTGGACAGCGAACGACATCTGCCGGCTGATGATCAGCGGGCCGATGACTCCGGCGAGCAGCCCGAGCAGTGCCGCCGCGACCACGGCCTGCTGTACGAAGTCGTAGCCGAGCAGGTGCACTGTGGTCTGCACATCGAAGATCTCGCCCAGTACATCGGAGAGCTTGTCCATCTATCCGTTCGCCTGTCCCGATCGCTGGGTGAGTTCGGCCAAGGGGTCGCCGGGGTGCGGGGTGCCCGGTTCGCCGTGGCAGTGGGCCCCGGCGGTGCCGAGTGCGTCCATCGTGTCGCCGGTGCCGACCACGACCAGCCGTCCTCGGACCCGCAGCACATCGACCTCGGTCTGGTACAGCTCCGACAGCACCGCCGAGGTCATGACCTCGTCCGGCGTGCCGATCCGGAATTTCCCGCCGACGAGGTACAGGACCCGGTCCACCAGCGGCAGGATCGGATTGATCTCGTGGGTGACGAACAGTACCGAGGTGCCGTGCCGGTGCCGGCGGGCGTCGATGAGACCGGAGACGAGCTGCTGACTGGCCAGATCCAGACTGAGCAGGGGTTCGTCGCAGAGCAGGACCGCGGGATCGCCGACCAGTGCCTGCGCCACCCGGAGCCGCTGCTGTTCCCCGCCGGAAAGACTCTCCAGCGGAGCCTTCGCGAACCGCTCGGCGCCGACGTCGGCGATCGCCGCGGCGACCTTGCGGCGCCGTTCGGCCCGGCCGCGCAGACCCAGTCCCCAGCGGTGTCCGTCCACCCCGAGACCGACGAGATCGGTGCCGCGCAGCTGCACACCCGCGTCGATGGTGCGCTGCTGCGGTATGTAGCCGATATCGGGGTGCCCGGCCCGCGGCGCGGCACCGGCGATCCGGGCCGTACCCGAGCTCAGCGCGAGCTGACCGAGCAGAACCCGGAGCAGGGAGGTCTTCCCGGAGCCGTTGGGGCCGAGCACGGCGATGAACTCACCGCGCGCGACACTGAGGTCCAGCTCCTGCCAGAGGACGCGGTCACCGAAGGCCAGCGTCGCCGAGTCGAGCCGGACGGCCGGTTCCGGTGCCGGTACGGCGGTGTCGGCGGGCCGGGCCGCCAGGGCGCCGTCAGCTGCCGAGGCGGCGGGGTGAGCCGCCGGAGCGATATCGCTCATTTCGATCCATCCGTTCGTCGCGCTCGGGTGCCGTCAGCCGATGGCGTCGGCCAGTGCCTGGGCGTTTCGCGTCTGCCAGGTCACGAAATCCGTTCCTGGCGGCAGAGTTTCGGTGACCTCCACCACCGGGATACCGGCGGCTTCGGCCGCGTCCCGCAGATCCCGGCCGACTTTGTCCTCGGTCTGCACGTTGTAGACCAGGACCGCGACCTGCTTATCGGTGATCATGTCGCGGGTGGCGGCGACGGCCGCGGGTGAGGGATCTGTCTCCTGCTCGACCGCTTCCTGATAGTCGCGGGGCGTCCGGTCGACGGTACCGGCATCCTGTAGCAGGTAGTACGCGAGTGGTTCGGTCTGTAGCACCGGCGTGCCGGCGTGGTCCGCGGCGATCCGGTCGGTGGTGGCGCCGACCTGCCCGATCCGGCCGGCTAGTTGCGCGGCTCGATCGGTGTAGCCCTGGGCGTGCGCGGGGTCGATCTCGGCGAGCTGCGCGCCGATCTGTCCGGCGACCAGGGCGACGGTTTCCATGTCGTACCAGACGTGTTCGTTGGAATCGTCCCGGATCGCCTCGTCCCGGGCCGCGACCGCTTCGACCGTGCGCTTATCGCGGCCCTCGATCGCCTTGGTGACGAATTCGTCGTAGTGGCCCCCGTTGTACACCACCAGGTCGGCATCGCTGAGCTGCGCGGATTCGGCGGCCGAGGTCTCGTGCGAATGCGGGTCGGCGGCGGGATCGGAGATGATCGCGGATACCTCGGCGTCGGGTCCCGCGACAGTGCTCGCGATATCGGCCCAGACATTGGTCGAGGCGATCACCGAGGGTTTACCGGAATCGGAACCGGAGCCGCCGCAGGCGGTGAGCGCCGCCGCCGCCGTTACCCCCACGGCGAGGATCAGGGCGCGACGGGCAAAGTGAGGTGACACGGGAAATACCTACCAGGGTTAATGGAAATCGTTTCCGTTTTACTTTAGCAGCCCTGGTAAGAGACTCTGAACCGACCGCCCAGTCTTCCAAGGTCTACTCCCAACCCAGACCCCGAATGCCCACGCAACCGAGTGCGTCGAGTTTTACGAGACACCTCAAAGGGTTGAGGCCCGTCTCGCCGTTCAGGCCTCGAAAGCGCATGAGCCGAAGGCTCGAGTCTCGAGGCCTTAACGGCGAGACCAAGGGGGCCTCGACCCCGCGCGCCAGCGCGCCAAAAACACAGCACCTTGGTGAGTAACCCCACCTCTCACCTTGGTGAGTAACCCCACCTCACCCCTCTCACCTTCGCGAGCAACCCCGCGACCCCGACTTTCATCCCAACCCCACCTCGACGAGGCAACCCCCACCCCGACCTCAGCAACCCTCTCGAGCAAACCGGGCCGCCCGGCGTTCCGGGCGGCCCGATACTTGCTGACGAGCGAGGGTGTTATTTGCCGAGCAACTGCGCGCAGCGCAGCAGACCCAGGTGGCTGTAGGCCTGGGGATGGTTGCCCAGGGACCGTTCGGCGACCGGATCGTATTCCTCGCTCAGCAGCCCGGTGGGTCCGGCCACGTCCACCAGCTGGGCGAACAGCGCTTCGGCGTCGGAGCGTTTACCGATGAGCAGGTAGGCCTCCACCAGCCAGGCCGCACACAGATGGAAGCCGCCCTCACCGCCGGGCAGGCCGTCGTCGTGGTGGTAGCGGTAGACCGTCGATCCACTGCGCAGTTCGGCTTCGGTGGCGACCACCGTGGCGGCGAACCGCGGATCGGTGGGGTCGATGAGACCGCTGAGCCCGATGTGCAGGGTGGCCGCGTCCAGGTCGGTGCCGTCATAGGCGGCGGTGTAGGACTGGACTTCGTCGTTCCAGCCCTTGGCCTTGACCTCGGCGGCGATGGTCTCGCGCAGCGGTGCCCAATCGGCGTCGACCGGGCGATCGAATTTCTCCGCGAGGGTGAGTGCGCGGTCGATCGTGAGCCAGCCCATCACCTTGGAATAGACGTGGTGGCGGGGATTACCGCGGATCTCCCAGATACCGTGGTCGGGTTCGGTCCAGCGACGCTGCACCGCGGAGACCATGGCATGCACCAGTTCCCAGTCCGCGTCGGGCAGCACCTTGCGCGGATCGGTGGTGCCCTGCTTCTCGCGGGCATGGGCCAGGCTGGTGATGAGGTCCACGATCGGGCCGAAAACATCCAGCTGGACCTGCATATTCGCCGCGTTGCCGATTCGGACCGGGCGGGATCCGGCATAGCCGGGCAGCTGGTCGATCACGGCCTCCGGCGGCAGGGTTTCGCCGTAGATGGTGTAGAGCGGATGCAGGCGTTCGGGACCGGGCAGGGTTTCCAGCACCCGGTGTACCCATTCCAGATATTGTTCCGCCTCGCCGAGCGACCCCAGCGAGACCAGCGCGCTGGCGGTGAGCGCGGCATCGCGCAGCCAGCAGTAGCGGTAGTCCCAGTTGCGGACGCCGCCGATATCCTCGGGCAGCGAAGTGGTCGCCGCGGCCAGGATCGATCCCGACGGCGCGTGCACCAGACCGCGCAGCGTGAGTGCGGACCGTTTCATCAGATCGGGTTTGAGCGCGGGCAGGTCCAGGCCGACCGCCCACTCCGACCAGTACAGTTCGGCGATCCGCCGCCGTTCGGCCTCGCCGGTGGCGGCCGGGGCCAGATCGTGTGTACCGCAACGCAGTTCCAGTACGACAGGGCCGTCGGACGGGTCCACGACCGCGGTGGCCGAATCGTGGGCGCCGTCGCTGTGGATCTGCCACTGGACGCCGGGGGAGCGCAGGACGACGGGGTCGTTGGTACCCCAGACGCGCAACCCGTCGGCCTCCACCTGGATCGACACCGGGACCTGTCCGAATTCCGGTCGCGGGGCGAAGGTGACCTCGGCGGGAGCCGAACCGGTGATCACCCGGGTGAGATCGGTGCGGTCGGGGTCGACATCGTGGGGGAGATAGTCGGTGACCTGCAGTTTCGCCCAGCGGGTCTCGACGGTCATGGTCCCGTCGATGTACCGCTGGGAAAGCGGCAGGCCCGGCCGCTGGGGTGCCACCGAGAAGTGTCCGGCGTCGATCCCGCCCAGTAGGTGGGCGAAGACGGCGGCCGAATCCGGTTCCGGATGGCAGAACCAGGTGACGGTGGCATCGGGGGTGACCAGCGCGACCGAACGCGGGCTCGCCAGCATGGTCAGCCGTTCGATCCGGGGCGCGCTGGCGCCGGCCAGCCAGGTGCGGCGTTCCTCGAGCAGGAAGGCCAGCGCGTGCGAGACGGCTTCGGTGCTGTCGACGCGGTACTTGGCCAGCGATTCGCCTTCGCCGACCTTGATACCGATATCGGGCCCGGTCAGTGCGCGGAAGGCTTTCTCGTCGGTGACGTCGTCACCGAAGAACACCGCCGCCGATGCGCTCTCCTGGTGCCGGACCGTGCTGAGGGCCGAACCCTTGTCGGTGGGCACCACGGCCAGCTCGATCACGGCCTTGCCCTCGGTGACCTGGACGCCGACCCAGCAGGCCGGACCCTGGCGGGCCTGGCCGAGCGCCCGCCGGCCGACCTCGGGCGAGGCATTGCGCACATGCAGCGCGACACTCGCCGGTTTGGTCTCCACCGAGACACCGGGATGGTCCGCGGCGATTTTGTTGAGGGCGGTTATCACTTCGGTCAGCAACTGCCTGGCATCGTTGTCGATGGCGTGCACGAAGCCCACATCGAATTCCGAGCCGTGGCTACCGATCAACTGTACTTCGACCGGAAGTCGTGACAGCGCGGCGAGATCACGCAGCGCTCTGCCGGATATGACGGCGGCCGTGGTGCCGGAAAGCCCGGCCAGCGCGCGTAATGCCCGCACGGATTCTCCGTGCGGGTACGCCTTGGCCGGATCGGAGACGATGGGAGCGAGTGTCCCGTCGTAGTCCGATGCGACGAGCAGTCGAGGTACGCGCGCGACCGTCGACAGCGCTCGGCGGAGTTCCAGTGGCAGATCCTGTGCGCTCACACATCCAACCTATTGATCGGAGTTTTCGTTAAGAGGGGGCGCGCATGACAATACTGTGTCACGTTCGCCGATCCGATTCGGCGGGAAGTGTGGGCAGGTGCCCCAGGCGCGCGGTGCCGGTGAACGCGCGTTTCGCGTCTGTGCGTGCGGTGGCCGGGGCCGAATTCTCGTCCGGTCCGCACCGGTGTCGGCGGCCGATTGTGCGGTTTCCCTGCTCGGTGAAGCTCGGTAGCGAACGCCTGGATACCGCCGGGGGCCACCGCAATCGGCAGCCGGCCTGCCGGCAACCGTGGCCGGATGCGGGCGGACCGGAGTGCGGAATCTCAGGCGCGTTTGCCGAGCAGGAGGTCGACGGTCAATTCGAGCCGTTCGGAGACATCGGTCGCGGATGCGCGACGGGTGAGCCAGGCGACCAGATTCGACAACCACACATCGCTGATGACGCGGGCGATGGCGAGCTGGCGATCGGTGGGTTCGCCGTCGTTCATGGCCCGGGCGAACACCCGGTCCATCACCTTGCCGACCCGGTCGACCTCGGCGGCGGCCGATGCGTCGGCGAACATGAACGCGCGGGTCATGGCCTCGGTGAGCAGCGGATCGCGCTGCATCATCCGGGTGATCTGGGAGAGCAGCGCGTGCATGCGCTCTTCCGGTGACTGACCGGCGAGCGGTTTGCGTTTGCCCTCGAATTGCTCGAACTCCCGGGCCAGCGCCGAGACCAGCAGGTGCACCTTGGACGGGAAATATCGGTACAAGGTGCCCACCGCGACATCGGCCCGTTCGGCCACCGCGCGCATCTGCACCGCGTCGTAACCGCCCTTGGAGGCGAGCGCGAGGGTCGCGTCCAGGATCCGCTTACGGCGTTCGCGTTGCGCTGCGGAACTCAGTTCGTCCTCCCGCAGCGTGGTGACGGGGGCGGCGGCCGCACCCGAATCGCCGGGCTGGGAACGGGAGGGGCTGGCCATGGAGTGAAGTCCTTTCCGTGACGTATCGCGGACGTTAGCGCGTGCGGCGGTGCGGTGGGTGCGTCTCTTGACTTCCGCCCGCCGAGGATATTAGAACATGTTCTAGGTGTGGGAGTCACGCCGGAAAGGCGGTATGGACTGTGACCATCGCCACCACTGACGAGCATAAAGCCGTTCAACAGTCGATGAGCGGGTGGGCAGCAGCGGCGCGACCGATTGCAACAATGCGGGCCGACGCGACCGACTTCTGGCGTACGTACTGGCCAACGCTGACCGATCTCGGAATCTTCCGGGTGGCGGTGGCCGAGGACGCGGGCGGCGCGGGCGGATCGGTCTGCGATCTGGCCGTATTCATCGAACAGGCAGCGCACGACATGGTCGGCGGCCCGCTGCTGACCAGCGCTGTAGCCGGGCTGGTGACAGCCGGGCGGCTACCGGAGGAGCAGCCCTGCGGGGTCGCACTGGACACGGTCGCCGGGGAAGAGCCCGCGTCCGGCGGTCCGGCGGTACCGGCACTCGACGCCGCCGGATCCCTCAGCGGGAGCTGGGAATCGGTGCTCGGTGCCGCGCCCGGGACAGCGGTACTGTTGCCCGTGGACAGCGCGGGGGGCCGGCGCTGGTGCCTGCTCGGGCCGGATACGCCCGGACTGCAACTCGAAGCCCTGGAACCCCTCGATCTCACCACTCCGCTGGCCCGGGTGCGCTGTACCGGCGTACAGGTCGACCCGGGCGCGGTGTTCGCGCCCGGATACGCGGTGGAAGACCTGCTGGTGGCGTTGTTCGTGGCCGAGCTGGCGGGCGTGACGGGCTGGTGCCTGTCCACGGCAGTCGAGTACGCGAAGGTGCGCGAACAGTTCGGGCGCAAGATCGGGTCGTTCCAGGCGGTCAAACACATCTGCGCGTGGATGCTGTGCCGTACCGAACTCATCCGGTCGGTGGCCGCCGACGCCGCGGCCGCCGTGGACTCCGGCGGGTCCGAACTGCCGATCGCGGCCGCGATCGCCGCCACCATCAGTCTGGACGCCGCGGTGGAAACCGCGAAGGACTGCATCCAGGTACTCGGCGGTATCGGCTTCACCTGGGAACACGACGCGCACCTGTACCTGCGCCGGGCGACGGCGCTGCGTCAGCTGCTCGGCGGCGGTGCGCACTGGCGGGCCCGCGTCACCGAACTCACCCGGGCCGGTGCGCGGCGCACCACCGGCGCCGACCGGGTTTTCGCCGATGCGGCGCTGGCCGGCGGCGAGACCGATACCGAAGTGGCCACCGGAGAACTGGCCGCCGAGGTGGCGAGGATCGCGGCGCTGCCGGGCGGTGAACAGCGTGGCGCTTTGGCCGACGCCGGGCTGATCATGCCGCATTGGCCCGCACCCTACGGTCGCGGTGCGGATCCGATGGCCGGGCTGGTCATCTCGGAGGAATTGCGGCGGGCCGGGCTGACCGTTCCCGATCTCACTATCGGCGGCTGGGCCGTGCCGACCCTGCTGCAGCACGGCACGCCCGAGCAGATCGAACGTTTCGCCTGGCCGACCCTGCGCGGCGAGGTGGTCTGGTGCCAGCTGTTCAGCGAACCGGGCGCCGGTTCGGATCTGGCGGCACTGCGTACCACTGCCGAACGCACCGAGGGCGGTTGGATACTCAACGGTCAGAAGGTGTGGACCTCACTGGCGAAAGAGGCCAACTGGGCCATCTGCCTGGCGCGCACCGACGCGAGCGCGCCCAAGCACAAGGGCATCAGCTATTTCCTGGTCGATATGCGCAGTGCTGGGATCGATATCCGGCCGCTGGTGCAGATCACCGGGGAGGCCCGGTTCAGCGAGGTCTTTCTGGACGGGGTCTTCGTTCCCGACGACTGTGTGGTCGGTGCGCTGGGCAACGGCTGGAAAATCGCCCGCGCGACCCTGTCGGCCGAGCGGGTCGCGATGAGCGGTAACGGAATCGGGCCGGCGCTCGAGGAACTGATCGCCAAACTACCGGCCACCGGCCGCGGTTCGGAGCTGCGCAACGACCGGCTGGGCGGTTTCGTCGCCGATGCCATCGCCGGACTGCTGCTGGAACAGCGCGCGGCGGTCCGGATACTGGCCGGCGCCGATCCCGGCGCGCAGAGCAGTGTGCGCAAACTCGTGGGTGTGCGGCATCGGCAGGCGGTCGCCGAGTTCGCCGTCGAGGTGGCCGGCGTGACCGGTGCGCGAACGACCGAGGACACCTCGGAATTCCTGCTCACCCGCTGTCTGTCGATCGCGGGTGGCACCGAGCAGATCCTGTTGACCGTGGCAGCCGAGCGGATTCTGGGGCTACCCCGCGACGCGGCCGGTTGATCCGACCTGCTGCGCGCATCCGCGATCCGCGCACGGCGGAGCGAATGCGGAGGTACGCCTGATTCGTGCGACGACTGGAGAGCAGAACGTGGACTTCACCCGAGACGAGGCCCAAGAGGCGGTGGCCGAGGTCGTCGTCGGACTCCTGGAGCGGGAGCCGGCGCGCGACGCCGGACTCTGGCCCAAACTGGCGGCTACCGGCCTGCTGTCGGTAGCGCTACCGGAGCAGTACGGCGGCGACGATATGGGTATCGACGCCGTTTCGGTGCTGCTGACCGAACTGGCCACCGATGCGGTGGCAGCACCGGCACTACCCACGCTGGGCTTCGGGGTGCTGCCCCTGCTGGGGGCGGTATCCGAGGCGGTGGCCGCGGAGGTGTTCCCGGCAGTGGCCGAGGGTGCGGTACTCACCGCCGCCATCAGCGAGCCCGGGGCACCGCTGACCACCGAACCCACCACCAAGACCGAGGTGGTCGGCGACGAGGTGCGGATCACCGGCTACAAAGTAGCCGTACCGTGCGCGGATCAGGCGCGCTGGCTGCTGGTGACCACGGATTCCGGGGTCGCCCTGGTCGACGCGACCGCGCCGGGGCTCACACTGACCCCCTCCTCGATTTCCGGGGAACTCGCGGAGTTCTCGGTGAAACTGGACGGGGTCGTGGTGCCCGCCGAACGGTTGCTGCCGGACGCGGGTCCGCGGCTGCACCGGTTCGTCCTCGCCGCCATCGGCGCGGCGGCCGACGGATTGCTCTCGGGTGCGGTGAAATTGACCGCCGCCCATGTGGGCACGCGGCACCAGTTCAACCGGCCGCTCGCCGAGTTCCAGGCGGTGGCCCAGCAGATCGCCGATCTCTACGTGATGTCCCGGACGCTGCATGTGGCGGCGGTCGCAGCCAATTGGGCTCTCGGACAGGATGATTCGAATCCGGAGCGGCAGCAGCGGATCGACGACGATCTGAACGTGCTCGCCTACACTGTGGCCGCGGAACTGCCGCGTGCCATGCAGAAATGTCATCACCTGCACGGCGGTATCGGAGTGGATGTCACCCACTCCATGCATCGCTACTACTCACAGTCCAAGGACCTCGCCCGCTGGCTGGGCGGCGCCGCCTTGCGGCTCGAACGATTGGGGGCAGGGTGTTCATCGATCTGACCAGCGAACAACGCAAACTACGCGACGACCTGCGCGCCTACTTCGCCGAACTCGTCACGCCGGAGGAGTCCGCCGAGATGTCGGTCAACCGGCACGGTGACGCCTACCGCGAGGTGGTGCGGCGGATGGGCCGCGACGGCTGGCTGGGTGTCGGCTGGCCAAAGGAATACGGCGGCCAGGGTTTCGGCCCGGTCGAACAGCAGATCTTCTACAACGAGGCCTCCCGGGCCGATGTCCCGCTGCCGCTGGTCACGCTGCTGACCGTCGGTCCGACACTGCAGCAGTACGGGACGCCGGAGCAGAAAGAGAAATTCCTGCCGGGAATCCTGTCCGGTGATATCCATTTCGCCATCGGATACTCCGAGCCGGAAGCCGGTACCGACCTGGCGGCGCTGCGCACCAGCGCGTCCAGGGACGATTCCGGCGATTGGATCGTCAACGGCCAGAAGATCTTCACCACCGGCGCGCACGAGGCCGACTACATCTGGCTGGCCTGCCGGACCGGTGCGGTGGAGGACCGGCACCGCGCGATCACCATCCTGATCGCGGATACGAAGGATCCGGGCTACTCCTGGACTCCGATCATCACCGCCGACGGTGCCCACCACACCAACGCCACCTACTTCGACAGCGTCAAGGTTCCGGCGAACATGCTGGTCGGCGAGGAGAACAAGGGCTGGCGGCTGATCACCACCCAGCTCAACCACGAGCGGGTCAGCCTGGGACCGTCCGGCAAGATCGAACAGCTCTACGACCGGGTCCGCGACTGGGCCCGCCCGCGTGGCGTCCTCGACAATCCCGACGCGCGCCAGGCGCTGGGCCGGATCCATGCCATGACCAGGCTGAACGAACTGCTGAACTGGCAGGTGGCCGCCACCGCCGACGATCCGGACATCGATCCGTCGCAGGTCATCGCGGACGCTTCGGCGACCAAGATCTTCTCCACCGAATCGCTCCAGGAGGCGGGCCGGCTGGCCGAGGAGGTCGTCGGCCGCTTCGGTGATCCGTCCGAGCCCGCGACGGCCGAACTGCTCACCTGGCTCGATCGGCGGACGAAGCAGAACCTGGTGGTGACCTTCGGCGGCGGCGTGAACGAAGTGATGCGCGAACTCGTCGCCTCCGCGGGCCTGAAACTGCCACGAGTACCTCGCTGATGCGGAGTGCGATGGGCCGTCCAGAGCCTGGAGGCCGTTGAGCACTTACAGTGCTGTGAGCCTACCCAGGTCATCGAAGCGCAGGTCAGCGCACCTGCCGTCCGCTCCGGATGGTCTATCTCAGTAAGCGGGGTCACGAGAGCCCCGACCCCGCGGCGCCGTAGGCGACGCCAATGGACAGGAGGCCGGATATCAGTACTCCGGAAGCGATCACCGCCGCCGCGGAAGAGATCATGGCGGCCGGGGCCAGCGCGCCCCGGCCGGGTCGTGACCCGGTGAACCAGCCGATGATCAACAACTGGGTGGAGGCACTGGGCGATACGAACCCGGTCTATGTCGACGAGGCCGCTGCGAAGGCCGCAGGTTTCGACGGGATCGTGGCTCCGCCCGCCATGGCCCAGGTGTGGACCATGCTGGGGCTGGGCGGCAGTCGTCCGGCCGACGACCCCATGGAGGCCACCAACGCGCTGCTCGACTCCGCCGGGTACACCTCGGTGGTCGGCACCAACTGCGAGCAGGTCTACCACCGCTATCTGCGGCCCGGTGAAGAGGTGAGCATCACCAGCGCGCTGGACAGTATCAAGGGACCGAAACGGACCGGGCTGGGTGAGGGGTTCTTCCTGACCTACCGCACCAGCTGGTACGTCGGCGACGAACTCGTCACCGAGATGCTGTTCCGAATTCTGAAGTTCGCGCCGGGTACCGCCGCGGCTCCGAAAGCGGCACCCGCCGAACGGGTGCGGCCCCTGGTGTCGCACGACACCGAATTCTTCTGGGAGGGCACCGGAGCCGGCGAGCTGCGGATCCAGCAACTCCCGGACGGCTCGCTGCGGCATCCGCCGATCCCGGCCATCTGGCAGGACAAGACCGAACCGGTGGGCTACGTGGTCGCTTCCGGAAAGGGCACGGTGTTCAGTTACGTCGTACACCACGCGCCCAAGGTCCCCGGGCGCGATCTGCCGTTCGTGGTCGCGCTGGTGGAACTCGAGGAAGGGGTGCGGATGCTGGGCGAACTGCGCGGTATCGATCCCGGCGACGTCGAGGTAGGGCTGGAGGTCGTCGTCGATTTCGAGAAGCTCGACGACCATACGGCGCTGCCGTTCTGGAAGGTGACCGCATGACCGCCATATTCGATCCGGCCGCTGTCGGTGTCGGGACCGAATTGCCCGAACTGTCGATCCACGCGGACCCGACGTTCGTCATCAGCACCGCGCTGGCCACTCGCGATTTCCAGGATGTGCACCACGACCGGGACAAGGCGATCGAACGCGGCTCGAAGGACATCTTCGTCAATATCCTGACCGATACCGGTCTGGTACAGCGTTTCGTCACCGACTGGTCGGGACCGAGCACGGTGGTGAAGTCCATATCCCTGCGTCTCGGGGTGCCGCTGTACGCGTACGACACCCTGACTCTCACCGGCAAGGTCACCGAGCTCGACGGTGAGGACGTCCGCCTGGAGGTCGTGGGCAAGGACAGTCTGGGCGATCACATCGTCGCGACGGTGGTCGCCACCGTCCCGGGTGCCGGAGGCGCGGCGTGACCACAGCGACCACGCCGGATCCTGTCCAGCCCGCGGAATGAGGTTCGTATGACTATTTCGGAACATCCCCTGTCCGGCCGTGCCGCCATCGCGGGTATCGGCGCTACCGATTTCTCCAAGGAATCCGGCCGCAGCGAACTGCGGTTGGCCGCCGAGGCCGTGACCGCGGCCCTGGCCGACGCCGGTCTCACCCCGGCCGACGTCGACGGACTGACGACCTTCACGATGGATACCAATCTGCAGGTCGCGGTCGCGCGAGCGGTCGGTATCCCGCAGCTGAAGTTCTTCAGCCATATCGGCTACGGCGGTGGCGCGGCGTGCGCCACCGTGCAGCAGGCCGCGATGGCCGTCGCGACCGGGGTCGCCGATGTGGTGGTGGCGTACCGGGCGTTCAACGAGCGGTCGGTCTCCCGGTTCGGGCAGTTCTCGACCTCGCTGGCCGCCGCGCCCACCTCCTCGGGTATCGATGCCGGCTGGTCCTATCCGCACGGTCTGGGCACACCCGCCGCGCAGGTGGCGATGGTCGCCCGGCGGTATATGCACGTGTACGGGGCGACCAGCGCCGATTTCGGTCGGATCGCGGTGGCCGACCGTAAGCACGCGGCGATGAACCCGAACGCGTTCTTCTATCAGAAGCCGATCACCCTGGAGGACCACCAGAATTCGCGCTGGATCGCCGAGCCGCTGCATCTGCTGGACTGCTGCCAGGAATCCGACGGTGGTGTGGCGATCGTCGTCACCAGTGCGGAGCGGGCCCGGGACCTGCCGAACCCGGCGGCCGTGATCACCGCGGCGGCCCAGGGCAGTGGCGCCGACCAGTACGTGATGACGAGCTACTATCGCGACGCCTTGACCGGACTGCCGGAAATGGGCCTCGTCGGTGACCAACTGTGGGAGCAGAGCGGATTGCGCCCTGCCGATATGCAGGCGGCGATCCTCTACGATCACTTCACTCCGTTCGTCCTCATGCAGCTGGAGGAACTCGGCTTCTGCCCGCGCGGTGAAGCGAAGGACTTCATTGCGGACGGATCGATCGAAATCGGTGGAAAACTCCCGATCAACACCCACGGTGGCCAGCTCGGCGAGGCCTACATCCACGGCATGAACGGTATCGCCGAAGCTGTTCGCCAGGTGCGTGGAACATCGGTCAATCAGGTCGCCGATATGGAGAACATCGTGGTGACCGCGGGCACCGGGGTCCCGACTTCGGGCCTGGTCCTCAGCGCGGACCGACGAGGGTAGCCGAGCTCGCCTCGCCGCCGCCGCAGCGGCCGAGAAACCTTGCTGCGTAGGCCTTTCCCGGCCTTCGGGCTATTGCGACCGCCGGCCGCGGCTGGCATCGTTCGACGATGGCGGCGAGCAATCCGGTGACCCAGCTCCTGCTGGGTGCCAAGCGTGTCGTGAGCGATGCGGTGCAAGCGATCGGCCGAACGGTGAGCGGACATGTCCGGCATACATCTGAGGAGGTGGACAAGGGCGCCGGAATATTCCGGAGTGCGAATCAGCAGGCAGCGGATCGTGCAGCATTCACTCGCGCGCTGGAGGATGCCAGAAACACCGAGACGAACGGCCGGTCCGCGTTCGGCCCACACGATGGGATGCGCCCGGACGGAAACGGAAGTGTGCTGTGGAATCCGATGCGCCCGGAACCACCGCGTGAAATGGTCGAACGGTATCGGGAGATGTACGACAGCGCCGTCCGGTTGCCGGATCGGGACAGACAGCGGGCGCTGGATGAAATGGGAGAGCATTTCCGGGAATACCCGGTCGATTTCCACAAATTCAGCTCTCTACATCGCAAACTCGCCGAGCTGTCCGAACAGCTCGGCGCTCGGCCCGAGGAAGTGAGCGCCGTCATGCGGCATCAGCTGCGCGGGCTGTTCGCGAACAAAGACATCGCTATCCGCGTCACTCCGGAGGGCCTTGCCGGAATTCTGCGGAACAAGCGCTTCGTGACGGCTGTCGATATTGCCCACCCGAACAGCAATGTGGTTCGGTCGCGAGTCGCCCTGCACGACGATTGTTTCGGATACGACCGGCGCACCTACCCGCCGGAGTTACGTCCGGTCGCCGGGTATGTGCGGATACTCGGTGAACAGCCTTCCGGGCCGCGTAGCCTCGATGCGCTCGCCGTTTACGGCGATGTGCAGGTGGTTCTGAAACCCGAAGTGCTCGGACGCACTACCGCGTGTGTCGGCGACGCCGTGTCGCACAGCTTTCATACTCGTCCATCGCCGGTACTCGACCCGAACGCCTGGTCGTATGGAATCGTCCCGCACGGAGCCGCGGATACGGAGTTCGGTCATCATGCGGCCCTCGGTGTCCTGACCGGGATCGACCGGCAGTACGATTCGGCCGAATTCCTCAGGCATCAATACGTCGAGGCCCAGGTGCACGGTGGGGTCAAGGTTTCCGATATAGACCATGTGATCTTCCCCGGCGAGCCGCCGGGTGCATTGTCGGAAGCATTGTCTTCGGCACGTGACGGCGGGATACCCTGGAAAGTTCTACCGCTGCGGTCGGACTGACCGGGGTATCGGCGGCTACCGCGGGGCCGATGTTTCCGGGGTTCACCGCCCGGTCCTCGGTGCGCTTGCGCTTCGTCACCCGGCTCGGCGCCGGTTTCGCGGTCGATCGGGAGAGGCGGTCACCGAGTCGCTCAGCCATCCGGCTGTGGCGCCGTGCCGATTCGATATCGGGACCACAAGCACGTGGAAACGGACATCCGGCGGTCCCCGCATCGCCGACGAACTTGTGAGTATTCACAGTCGGGAACAAGATGTAACTGTCGATCGCGCAATAAGCAGTAGGTTTGCCGGCGAGGGGTTGGATAAAAATGGAAAACTTGTCATTTCATATTGCCGATTCGCCACCGAACCGGCCGTCCGGCATGTAAACATGTGGCTGTTCTTGGCAGTGAGCAGGTTCGAGGTATCGGGTTGGCCGGGTCGCGGGCGCTGATCGCGCGCATTGTGGCGGTGTTCGCGCTGTTGTTCTGCGCTGTCATCGCGTTGCGTGGACATATCCCGGGGATGCCGGACAGCAGCGGTTCTTCGGGGAGTGTCTCCTCGGCCCTCACCGTGGCATTGATGCCGGTTCTGCTCACCGTTTCGGTCGTGGTGCTGCTGGCCGGGGTCATCGCCTCCCAACATCGGCTTCCCTTGGCGCTGCCCGACCTCGATATCGATTCCGAATCGCACTGGCGGCTGGGGCGCGTGGGCTTGGCGGTGTTGTTCCTGCTGGCGCTCGTCGGTGTGCTCGCGGCGATCGTGTTCGCCGTCTACTTCATCGGTTTCCAGCGCGTCGCCGAACCGGCTCCGGTGCCACCGCCCGGTGCCCCGGCCCCGCAACACCCCGCGGCGCCGCCCGGGACCGAGGAGGACCAACCGGTACTGACCGGAACCGGATTGATCCTGGCCACCGCCGCCGCCGGCACCCTGGTCGCGGTGGCCGTGACCGGTTTGGCCGTCGTCACAGTGAACACCCAGCGGCGCGAACCTGCCGAGGAACCCGAGGACGAATTGCCGGCCGCCGGGGACCTGCCCGCCACCGATACCGACACCCTGGTCAAGGCCGCCGAAATGGGGTTGGCCGCCATGAGCGCGGCCGGTCAGGACCCGCGCGCCGCGATCATCGCCTGCTATCTGGCGATGGAACGCGGCCTGATCTACGCGCGCGGCCTGGCTCCGCTGGCCTCCGATACCCCGATGGAAGTACTGGCGCGCGCGTTCGAGCACGGGGCCCTGCACGAGGCCTCGGCCCGGGAACTGGTGGCGTTGTTCGAAGAGGCGCGGTTCAGTCCGCACCCCATGCTGTCGTGGCAGCGGATGCGTGCCGAACAGCTGCTCCGGGTGGCCCTGTCGGACCTACAGGGCACCAGCCCCGATCCGGCGGTTTCGGCCGCCCCGGTCTCCGGCGGGTATCCGCCGGTCGTCCCACCGCAGGTTGGATCGCCGAGTGGGACGAGGCCGCGATGAGCAGGCCCTGGATCGTCGTGGCCGCGATCGTCGCGGTCGCGGGACTCGAGGCGGCCGCCGCCCTGCGGGCCCGGGAATTCGTGCTGATCGCCGCCGGGGTGCCGGTCGCGATCGCGTTGTGCTGCTTCGTCTGGGTGCTGCTGCGCCCGGAGAAGAAGAAAAAGGAACTCGCCGACGAGATGGAGAACGGGCCCGCCGAAATGTTGCGCCACTGGCACGCCCGCGCCGAAATGCTCGTCGACCGGGCCGACGGTAGCCGCGCCGACTGGGATCGGCATCTGCGGCCACTGCTGGCCAAGGAGTTCCAACTGTCCGCCGGCCTGCGGGTCAGCAAGAACCGGCGGGCGCTGGAAAGCGCCGGAGTCCATCTGTTCGGCGCCGAGCTGTGGCGCTGGGTGGATCCGGCCGATTCGGAGCTGCGTGACCAGAACACGCCGGCCCCGGGCCGCGCGGCTCTGGACGAGATCCTGAGCCGCCTTCAGAGAATGTGAAACGGGTCGACCCATTGCGAGAAATGACATGACGATGCCTCTGGACGCGACCGTCCAACGCACCGAAGCCGTGCTCCGGGAGGTTTCCCGGGTGGTGGTCGGCAAACGCGATGAGCTACAGCTCATCATGATCGCGATCCTGGCCGGCGGCCATGTGCTCATCGAGGATCTGCCCGGGCTGGGCAAAACCCTGATCGCCCGGTCGTTCGCGGCCGCCCTGGGCCTGGATTTCACCCGGGTGCAGTTCACCCCGGACCTGCTACCGGCCGATCTGCTCGGCTCCACCATCTACGACATGTCCACCGGCCGGTTCACCTTCCGCCGGGGCCCGGTGTTCACTCATATGCTGCTCGCCGACGAGGTGAACCGCACTCCGCCCAAAACACAGGCGGCCCTGCTCGAGGCGATGGCGGAGGGGCAGGTCAGTATCGACGGTGAGACCTTCCCGCTGCCACAACCTTTTATCGTGCTCGCCACCGACAACCCCATCGAGTACGAGGGCACCTATCCGCTGCCCGAGGCTCAGCTGGACCGGTTCGCCATCCAGTTGCGGCTGGGCTACCTGTCCGAACAGGACGAGACCCAGATGATCCGGCGCCGGCTGGAACGTGGTGCCGTGCCGCCCCGGGTGAACCAGGTGGTCGATGCCAAGGGGCTGCTGGAGATGCGGCACGCGGTGGAATTCGTCTCGGTACATCCGGATGTCGTGAGTTACGTGGTGGCCCTCGCCGCCGCGACCAGAGCCCACGCGCAGGTGGAGGTCGGTGCGAGTCCGCGTTCCGAACTGGACCTGGTGCAGATGGCCCGGGCCCGCGCACTGCTGAACGGCCGCGATTTCGTGGTCCCCGAGGACGTGAAGGCACTCGCGATTCCCGCCATGGCACACCGGATCACCCTGCGGCCGGAGATGTGGGTGCGCCGTATCCGCGGTGAGGACGTGATCAGCGAACTGCTGCGCCGCCTGCCGGTTCCGCGCGCCGCCACGCCATGAGACACCGCGACGCCAGCGCCACAGTGGAGGCCCGTCTCCGCTGGCGCCCCGCGCCGCTGACCTACCTGCTGGCCATCGCCTCGGCCGTCGCGCTTCTGGTGGCGGTGGTGGCGGGCAGCTGGCAGCTGGTGGTGTTCGCTTCCCCGATGCTCGGTGTGCTGGCCAGCGCGCCCTGGCAGGTGTCGCGCACCCGGGTCCAGGTGGACGGCAGCGGTACGCAGCGCTGCTTCGAGAACGAAGAAGTCACCGTCACCATCGCCGCCTTCGTCGACCAGGGGCAGGCGCTGTTGCGCTGTAAACCGGTCGCGGTCGACGGTATGACGGTGACGGTGGAGGAATCCGCCGATTCGGGCTCCGCCCCGGCCGGCCTACGGCTGAAGGTATCGGCGTCGCGCTGGGGCCGCTATCCGATCGCTGTGCGGGTGAAGGCGTTGAGCCCGGCCGGGATGGCGCTGGCCACCGCGACCCTGCCGGCCGGGGAGGTCTACGTCTACCCCATCACCGATCCACAGCGGATGCGGTTGCCGCGCACCGAACTTCCCGAACGTCTCGGAGTTCACCTCACCCGCAGGCACGGCCCCGGCGTCGAGTACGCCGATATCCGCCCCTACGCACCCGGCGACCAGTTGCGCATCGTGAACTGGCCGGTCAGCGCGCGGCGCGGCCGGTTGTATGTGACCGAGCGCCTGACCAACCGGTCCGCCGATGTGGTCGTCCTGGTCGATACCTCGCAGCAGGCGCCGGGCCCGGCCAGCGATGCGCTGGAACTCTCGGTGCGCGGGGCCGCACAGGTGGTGCAGTCCACCTTGCAGGCCGGGGATCGCACCGCGGTCGTCTGCCTGGGCCAGTCCCCACGGTGGTTGCGTCCCGATATCGGGCGCCGGCAGTACTACCGGATCGTGGACACCGTGCTCGACGTCGGTGACGAGTTCATCGCCACGACCGGCACGCTCGCGCCCTATGCCGCGGTCCCGCTGGGCGCGGTCATCGTCGCGTTCACCACCCTGCTGGATACTCAGTTCGCACTCGCGCTCATCGATCTGCGCAAACGCGGGCACGTGGTGGTGGCGGTGGATGTGTTGCGCGGCAGTCCTTTCGCCGGAGATCTGGATCCGACCATGGAGAAGATGTGGCAGCTGGAGCGGATGTCGATGTACCGCGATATGAGCACTGTCGGCGTGGATATCGTCCCGTGGGCCGCTGACACCCGGCTGGACCAGACGATGCGCCTGCTGCCCCAGCATCGCCGGATGACCCGGGTGCGGCGATGATCAAATTCCTCGCGCATCTCTCCGGCGCGCTGCTGGTGCTGCTGGTCGCGCTGATCCAGCCGTGGGCCGCTCCGGCCGCGATCGTGCTGGTGGTGGTGGGCTGGTGGTGGCGCTGGGCGGCGATCGGCGCGGTCCTGCTGGTGATCGGTGTGCTGGCACTCTTCGACACCGGTCTGGTGTCGGCGGCCGCGGCGGGCCTGGTGGCAACGACCTATCTGCTGAACATCGCGACCGTCACGGCGCCGCGCGGTGTCGTTCCGACCACATTGCCCTCGGTCGTGGGTGCGGTCGTGTGGACGGCGTCCGCCGGGGCGGCGGCGCTGCTTCCGGTCGAATTGGCGTGGGCACCGGTGATCGCCCCGGTGCTGGTGATCCTGCTGTCGTCGATCCTCACCTACAGCATCACTTCGGCGCGCCGGCGGCCGCCCGCTCCGGCGGTATCCGACGACGGCCAGGGTGCCGCGAAGTCCTGAGCGGTGCTTCGGTCGGGAAGTTCATCTTCGGCCGATACCGGGGGATCCCAGGCCGTCGCGCAGTAGATCGAACGCGCGATCGGTGGCCCGGACCGCCTCCGGGTAGCGATCTGCCGCGGACTCGCCACCGGCGAGGCATTCATGATTGATGAAGGCGAGTTCGTGCTGTACCACGATGACCTGGGCCGCGGTCAGGCGCGCGGTGAGTGGATCGAAACCGCTCGCGCGCAGTGCGTCGGCCAGTGTGTCCACCCCGCGCGAGGTGTACTGCCGAAGCCTCGCCGCCAGAGTCTCGGTGCCGCGGATCAATCGGAGAAAGGCCATGATCTCGGGGTCGTCGTTCAGGCCGCTGTTCGGATCGCGGTCACGTAGTGCGCTCAGCTGCGCGTCCCGGAGTGCGTCGAGCGGCTGTTGATCGGCTCGGCGTGCCCTGACCGTCCTGGCCGCCTCGTCCTCGTGGTCGGCGAATCGTTGCAGGACGAGGTCTTCCTTCGTGGGGAAGTACGCGAACAGGGTGCGTCGGGAGACCTCGGCCGCCCGCGCGATATCGGTGATCGATACCTGGTCGAACCCTGATTCGAGAAACATGCGGATCGCCGTGGCCGCGATCGTCTCGCGCAGGCGCGCCTTCTTGCGTTCCCGCAACCCCATCGGCTCGGTCATGGTCTCACCATAACTCATTAGTAGATCAAGTATATTATTGCACTCAGTCTACTTTGGAGGATGATGTGCGGACCGAAGTGATCGTGGTCGGAGCCGGCCCGACCGGCTTGATGCTGGCCCACGAACTCACCCTTGCCGGGATACCGGTCGTCGTGCTGGAAAAGCAGCGCACACGTAGTACGCAGTCCCGAGCGGGCGGACTGCAACCGCGGACCGCGGAGGTACTCGACCTGCGTGGATTATTGGATCCGCTACTCGACCGCGCACTTCCCCGCGGTGAGTTCGGTGGCCACTTCGCCGGACTCCCGATCGAGTTGGACTGCCGATCGTGGCGAACCCGTCATCCGTACCCGGTCTCCATCCCACAGGCTCGGCTCGAGGCTTTCCTCGAAAAGCTCCTCGTCGACCGAGGCGTGCCGGTGTTGCGCGGATCCGAGGTGTCGGCGATCGAACAGGATTGTGAGGGGGTCACGGTCGGGGATATTCGCGGCAGTTATCTGGTCGCCTGCGATGGCGGGCACAGCACCGTCCGCAAACTGCTGGACGTACCGTTCCCCGGCACCGCGAGCAGGATGTACTCGGTGGTCGCGGATATCACGCTCGCCGCCCGCTCGGCCGCGGTCCGCACTTCGTCCGAGCATTTCAGCCGCTACATCGAGTTCGGTGGCGGATTCTTCAGCGTCCTGCACCCCATCGACGGTGATCTGTACCGATTCATATTCGGCAAGCTCGCCGATGAGAGACCTGATCGCGATGTACCGGTCACGACCGAGGAGGTCGAGGAAGCGCTGCGCGCGGTGTGTGGGCCGGAGACCGAACTGGGCGAGTTGCGCGTGGCATCCCGATTCGGCGACGCCGCCCGGCAGGTCGAGCGTTACCGCGAGGGGCGGGTGTTCTTCGCCGGGGACGCGGCCCACATCCATTTGCCGATCGGCGGCCAGGGGGTGAACCTCGGCGTCCAGGACGCCGTCAACCTGGGGTGGAAACTCGCCGCGACAGTGCACGGGTGGGCGCCCGAAGGGTTGCTCGACAGCTATCACGCCGAGCGTCATCCCGTCGCCGCGCGAGTACTGCGCACCACCCGCGCGCAGAGCCTGATAATGAACCCGAGCCAGGACGAGGATCTCGCGACCGTCCGCGATATGTTCACCGATCTGCTCCGGCTACCCGAAGCCAACCATTTCGTCGCGGGCATGATGTCGG
The DNA here is from genome assembly GCF_053594175.1 of Nocardia sp. NPDC001965. Classification (NCBI taxonomy): domain Bacteria; kingdom Bacillati; phylum Actinomycetota; class Actinomycetes; order Mycobacteriales; family Nocardiaceae; genus Nocardia; species Nocardia sp. NPDC001965. The sequence goes on along the minus strand of NZ_JBSFDZ010000018.1, from coordinate 102,151 downwards.
GCCTGGACATCCAGTACGCCGGGGTCGGCCCACGGATGATCGACCTCGACCTGAAAACCCCGGACGGCCCGACCCGGGTCAGTCGACTGCTGCGTTCCGGCCGCGGTCTGCTGCTCTCTCTCGACGACACACCCAGGTCGATCGACCACTGGTCCGACCGGGTCGACCACGTCGTCGCCGCGGCCGACGAAGGCGCCGTCACCGTCCTGATCCGCCCGGACGGGTACATCGCCTGGTCCGCCACCGACACAGAACCACTCGAAACCGCTCTCGCCCGATGGTTCGGTTGAGCACCGCGCCGGCGTGATCCGCCCGAAGCAGGGACGAAGTGTGCACAGGGGCTACCGGCGACAACCTCGATCCGCCGACGCTCCGGATCTGGTGCCCGGCCGACCGCACAGGGATCTGCGGAGAGAAAACCGCCCGGACCGGACGCAGGGGAATTGGGGAGCGATACTTCTCCCGTCCTCAATGTATAGCGCACCGGGGGGCTTGCGGCAAGACCCCGTTGATACCGCATACTCGCTGGCCTAGCCCACAACGGTGGGGACAGAGAGGGTTACGAGGTGCGAGTGCAGTCGTCAGCGAACGGACACACGGAACAATCGGTGGAGCAGCGGTCGACGGTGGATACCGAGGTGATCATCGTGGGTGCCGGACCGACCGGTCTGCTGCTGGCCGCCGAACTGAGTCTGGCGGGGGTGCGGCCGGTGCTCCTGGAGAAATACCCACAGCCCCGGACGACACAGAAGGCCCAGGGCCTCGGCGGGCAGATCCTGCAACTGCTGCACTACCGTGGGCTGCTGGCCAGGATCGAAGCCGCTGTGACCGCCCCGGAACCGCCGCCCCGGTACCCCTTCGGCGGCGTACACGTGGACCTCACCGGCATGGTGGACCCACCATTGCGTGGGCTGCCGCTTCCACAGACGCGGCTGGAGGAGTTGCTCGCCGAGCGGGTCGATGAGCTCGGCGCGGATATCCGCCGCGGACACGAGGTGATCGGGGTGAGTCAGGACGACACCTCGGTGACAGCGGAGGTATCCGGGCCGGACGGTCCGTACCGGATCACCGCGCGCTATCTCGTCGGCTGCGACGGCGGGCGCAGCCCGATCCGGGAGATTGCCGGTATCGCGTTCACCGGCACTACCTATCCGGAGGTGAACCGGTTGTGCCAGGTCACCGTGCCCGATTCGGTGACCCGCCACGACAACGGTGATATCGAGATCCCCGGCACCGGGCGGATCACCACGGGCTTCATCCGGACCGAACGCGGTGCCTTCGGATACGGGTCGCTGACTCCGGACATGCTGATGTTCTCGACCACCGAAGACGAGTCCACCGATATCGCCGACGACGAACCGATGACACTGACCGAATTCCAGGACAGCGTCCACCGGGTACTCGGCAAGGACATCCCCTTGGGCGAACCGCTGCGGCTGGCCCGCTTCACCTTCAAGGACCACCAGGCCGAGACGTACCGGGCCGGCCGGATCCTGGTGGCGGGCGACGCCGCCCATCTGCTGCCCGCCACCGGGTCCGGGCTCAATACCGGCCTGCTCGACGCGGTCAATCTCGCCTGGAAACTGGCCGCGGACGTGCACGGCTGGGCCCCACCCGGGCTGGTCGACAGTTACCACGCGGAACGCCATTACGCGGGGGCCCGTGCCCTCCGGCAGACCCGGGCCCAGGTGGCGTTGCGTCGCGGCCTCGACCCGGCCGCGAACGCGTTGCGGGAAGTGGTCCAGGAACTGCTCGGTGCCGAGCAGTCCGCCCGCCGGGTGGCCGGTTTCATCGCGGGCACCGATGTCCGCTACGACCTGCCCAACCCGAACAACCACCCGTTGACCGGCACGTTCGCCCCAGACCTCGCTCTGCACACCGATATCGGCGCGACCACCGTCGCCGAACTGCTGCACGCGGCGCGACCGGTCGTAGTGGACCTCGTCGACCGGCCGGAGTTGCGCGAGGTCGCCGGGGAATGGGCGGATCGCGTCGATTTCCGTTCGGCCACCACAGGTGACAGGCCGGCCGATGCCCTCCTGATCCGTCCGGACGGGCATATCGCCTGGGCCGCGCAGACCGGCGAACCGGTCGATACCGCGGTGGCCGGATTGCGTGAGGCGCTGTCCGGTTGGTTCGGTGCGCCCAGCCGGACACCGGCCCTCGCTGCCGATCCGGGCTCCGAAGGGCGCTGACAGGGCCCAGGGGCAGTGGTCCCGCGCACCCACCGGTTGGGCTCGATGGGCTTCACGCTCAATGTGCCGGCGCCGAGTCACCCGGATGCGGTGTGGAAACTGGGAGCCAAGTACTCGCGATTCCCGGTGAGGTCACCCGCGGAGAAACTTCGAGCGAGCGGCATCGAATTGGATTTGGACGAGTCGGGCTACGGGCCTGTCGTTCCCACCGGTATCGGATGGGCGACTTGCAGGACCATCGCGCGAATCGACTTGTTCGGTAACCATGGGATCTTCGTCGGTGAGGTCGAGGACGCTTGGTTCAACCCCGAGTTCCTTCGGCCGGACGGCACTCCTGCCGGTCCGGCGAAACCGGTTGTGCAGCAAACCGGAAACCTGTTCACCACTGTGGCAGAGGAGTTGTCGACGATGGAGTACTTCCAGGAGTAGGTGATGGTTACCGGCGAACCATCGGTCGGCAAGACCCGGTTCCGGAATCGGTACGTCTGCTCAGACTGCCCGCACCCGGTCGATCCTCGCCAGCCAGGCCGGTGCTCCGTGGTCGTGGAATCTCGTTTCGATCCGTTCCTGCGCTACCGAGGCGATATTCCATCCGGTGGAGGGGCTGAAGGCGTCGTTCAGGTCCTCCAGGCTCACCGGGTGCGGGCCGAGATCGGTGCCCTCGTCGCTGAAGCAGAGCACGTACAAGGTCGCGCCCGGTTCGGTCACCGATGCCAGGCTCGCGATGTACGGGATGCGCTCGTCGCGGTCGAAGGTGTGGAACAGTCCGCAGTCCAGCACGGTGTCGAAGGTGCGGCCGAATCCTTCCAGCGCGAGTGCGTCGGCGGCGACGAATTCGGCCTCGATACCCCGGTCCGCCGCTTTCGCCCGCGCGGTTTCCAGGGCGGTCCCGGCCACGTCGAAACCCAGGACCGGTAGGCCCAGTGCGGCGATGTGCAGGGCGTTGTCCCCGGTACCGCAACCCGCGTCCAGCACCGACCCGGTGAACCCGCCTTCGGCGGCTGTTCGCACCACCGCCGGTTGTGGACGACCGGTATCCCAGGGGGCGGGACCGTCTCGGTAGGAGGCGTCCCACGGCAGACCGCTGTCGTGTTCATGGCTGGTGGGTCGTCTGCCGCCGAACGGATCGCTGTCGCTGTCTCGCGGTTGTCCGGACAATGCCGCCACCTCCCTGCTCCGGGGCTCGGTCAGCACAATCGTGGCATGTCCGGCGGACAATACCGGGAATCGGCGGGTATCTGTCGGACGTGTGCTGTTCAATGCATGCCGTGGACACTGTGGACTTCGCGCGGGTCGTAGCGGAATTCGGGTCCGGCTCAGCGCTGCTCGTCGAACCGGGGAGTTCGGCGGCCGCCCATGTTCCCGCGCAGTGGGCGGAGATCGCCGGCGCCTGCGATGCGCGCGTCCGCGGTGCGGCTGCCGTGGCGCTCTGGAACCTCGACATGTTCGAGCTGATGCCCAGGTTCGGCGCGGTGCTGGCCGAATGTCTCGACGATGTCCGCGTCTGTCTGTTGCGTGGCGACTGGGTGCTGATCTACGCCCTGCGGAAACCGTTCCAGCCGCACGAGTTCCGGATCGGCTGGGATCCGGCGACCTTCGGCGTAAACGTGCCGTCGTGCTGGGATCGGCTGCCGGAGCCGCTGCGGGTTTTCCTCAGCATGGTGCACGCCGGGTTCACCGATCTCGACGGGATATCGTTCGGTCCCGCGCGTCCCCGCGATATGCAGACCTACGCCGCGCTCGGCATGGCCGAATCGGTGCGGAACTGGGATACCGGCGAGCGCATCCCGGACGATCGGGCGATGCTGATCGCCAAGGGCCTGGGCGATACCAACTACTTCGTGTCCGCGGATCTGCCGGCCGATACCGTCGGCTGGGAATTCGGCGGTGATATGGAGCGGCCCATGGATTTCGGCCGCACCTTCGACGATCTGATGGGGCGCGGTTTCGAACTGGCGCGAGATTGGCCCCCGGAACCCGCCGCCACCGAGACACCGCCGACCCCGGAGGAACTGCGGCAACGCATCGCCGCCTTGTCGACGGTGCGCGCGGCGCGGGCGGTGGTGTGGACCCGTGAGCTCACCGAGGAGAGCGCTCGTGCGCGTATCGCCGGCCTCGTCGCGGAATTGCTCGAAGCAGTCGGTGGTCAGCTGAGGATCAGCCCCCGGGACGGTCGCGACGGCGAAACCGTACTGCCGTGCGACGACGATGCGGGCAATATCTACCAGCTGGATCGCCTGGAGATCCGCTACTTTCTCGACCCGCCGCCCCCGGACCGTCCGCAGGCCTATCTGCCGCTGATACTCCGTACCTGGGAGCACTCGGACTGGACGGTGACCACCTCCACCGGTATCGACGGCATCTCCGCGCAGGCGCGCACGCCCGACCGGTACGAGCTCACCCTGTCCCTCCGCGACGACGGCAGACTACGTCTCGCCGTCGCCTCACCGGGATTCCACCGTCCCTTCTGACCGGTAGTCGCCCATCGCCCGGCGATTCGGTCACGGTGCGGGCGGTGGTCCGGCCCGGCGGGTGCGCAACGATTCCCCGGTGAGCACATCGCCGTGTCCGACGCAGAGTATGTCCACATCCATCTCGAGCAGCCGGTGGGCCGCCGCATCGACAGCGGCACTGTCGAGATTGAACACCCCGGGCATGGTGACGCCGCGGATACTCGCCACGGTGTCTCCCGTGAGCGCCCGATACCGTGGCAGATGCAGCGCGATACTGCCCGCCGTCAGACCGGAAACGGCGAGCAACCCATCCGTCCGGAACTACAGGCCCTGCACCACAACTTCGCCACCACCTCTCGGCCTCGCACCGGCCTGCGCTGGCTCGCCGAAAACAGCACCGTGCCCCCCCGGAGAGAGGGCAGGCGACGTACGTTCACATCGCCTCCCGCGAGGGGGTTTCCGTCGTGTTCGGCGCTGACGGATAGGTGAGGCCGAGGTTAGAAAAAACCTCCATCATCAGCGCTTCCAGCTGCCGACGGAGGTGGCGTGATGTCCAGCGAGCGCTACGTCGACAGCTATATCCCGGTCGGGCCTGCTGCCGATGGTGGTGGGACCGGTATCGGTGTTGTCGGCGCGATGACCGCATAGGTCGGCACGTAGTCTCGTGAAGGATGCGCGGGTCTCCGACGAGGGGCTACGGCGTTATCAGGCCGACAATGACCCGGCGGCGCGAAGGTGGGCGGGTCGTTGGAGCGTTTCGTTCACGGCGGTTGCATATGTCCGAGGTTTCGGCCTTCATTCCCGGACAGTGTCTCCGCCGAGCTCTGGAATGCCGGTGACTGCGATTCGTGTCATCAACGTGTGAAGCTGAACCAAACGGTGGCGAGAGTGGGTTGTGTCGTGGAGACGGTGATTGGACGGCATCGGGTTGTGTTGAGCCGGTTGCTGCCGGATGCCGAACGGGGGGATTTCACTGTTCGGGAGGGGCAGTTCCATTTGGTGGTGGTCGGCCCGGATCGTGTCGTGTGTCTGCCTCGCACCGAGGCGGTGGCGGTCCGGCTGCCGCGGCGAGCGGCTGTTTTGCGTGTCATGGCCGGAATCGACCTGGGTTTCCGTGTGCCGGTTCCGCTGGAGGAAGGCGGCGCGGACGGCATCAGTGAGCAGCCGTTCCTGGTGTTGAGCCGTGTTCCTGGAGCTCCGTTGGCCGCTGAGGTACTCGATGACCCGCAAGTGGCCGATGTGGTCGCAGGCCAGTACGTCGGACTGCTGGCCGATCTGGCCAGAGCCGGCAGCGACGATAGGGTGCGGGCGGCCCTACCGGCTCTGGAAGACCGGTGGCCGCGGTTCGCGGCCGATGTCCGCGCCGAGCTGTTCGAGCTCATGTCCGTCGGTGGGCGTCGGCGTGCCGAACAGGAACTCGTCGCCATCGAAGCCCTTCCTCACCTCACTGCGGCGGTAGTGCACGGTGACCTCGGGCCCGAGAACGTGTTGTGGGAGAACATCGACGGGCTCCCGCGCCTGAGCGGGGTGGTCGACTGGGACGAGGTCTGCCTCGGTGACCCCGCCGAGGACCTTGCAGCTCTCGGAGCCGGCTACGGCGATTCCCTGATGCGGCGGGTGCTCACACTCGGTGGCTGGGCGGATCACGAAACGACTGCCCGCATCACCGCGATCGCCGGAACCTTCGCCCTGCAGCAGGCTCTCGCCGCCTACCGTGACGGTGACGAAGAGGAATTGGCGGACGGTCTGACGGTCTACCGCTGAATCGGGTCACCGTAGTGCCGCGAAATCCGGCACCATCGGCCCCAACAAAGGACGCTCGGTCAGCCGACGGCTCATCGGTAGCTACTCGGCGGATCCGAGGCCGGGAACCGCTGCTCAGTCGGTGGGCGATGGCGGCACTGTGTTCGAGGTGCGCGTTCAGAGCAGAACCTCTTTCGCGCTGGGAAAGACGGTGGAGAGCGGTTTCGTCTGTACAGGTGAGCAGCACACCGGTGACATGGGGGGTCGTCTCCCATAGCTCCGGCCGACTGGTCGGTCACCTCACCCAGGACACTGGCCGTGTCGATGTAGATCAATCGCCGGTATCCGAGCGCGCGGTAGTTGGCCCACATCGCCGCGAGGTTCCGTTAGCAGATAGCTGGGCATGAATTTCGTTGCCGACAGTGGTCTTGCCCACTCCTGACAAGGCCCCCGATGAACAGCGATTTGTCCCTGGGAAGTCCGGCGGCGCGGATCCGGCGTCCGGAGCGTCGGCGGGCTCGGTCGTCGCATTCGGCGATCAGCAGGTCGGCCAGGAAGGCCCGTTAGCTCATCTGTTCGGGGCCGGCGTTCTCGGCGATCGCCTTGAACTGGACCGGACGGTGGGCAGCCGCAGCATGCGGCAGGCTTGGTCGTCTGCGGCGTCGGCGGCCTGTTCGGTCATGGCGTGACGCCGGGGTGTGGAGGTTGTCACGCGGTGGTGGATCCTTTCGTCGTGGTGGGCGTTCGGCGGAGCAGTTGGGATGGTGATGTCGGATATTCGAACTGTCGGAATGCCTTCACTGGTCACGATCGTTCGGGAGTGCCGGTAAACGGTGTGCGCTTCGCACGATCTGCGCTGACATGCTGAGGTCATGCTGCTGACATGGATCCGCGAGGTCGCAGACGAGCCGTTGCTCATCGACCCGACCGCCCGCGACGCGGAAGCTCGGGAGAACACGTGGTCGTTGTCGACTTCGGCCGACGAACGCGGCTCGTTGTCGGTTCACGACGTTGTCGCCGCATTCGAGGAGTGTGCGTCGGTCCTGCGTGAGCGGATCCGCTCTCTTGGATATGAGGGGCCGGCGACGTTCTATGTGTGGCACGACGCTCAGGCTGGGCAGCTGCGGTGTTCGACCACGTCGTTGCCACCGGATCAGCTGCCATTCCGAGCACCGGTGGACGCTGATGTGACGCTGGCGGTGATCGTGGAAGACTTCCTGAAGGACGTAAGGCCGGCACTCGTTCCGTGGGAGAACTCGGAACCGGTAGAACACAGCGCTGATATGACACAGCCAGAGCACGCGGTTGTGCGTGTTTGGACAATCGACGCTGGCGCGAGGCCGTAGACCCAGGTGTGAGAGCGGCGAGGTCATGCAGGTCGCCCAGTACGTCCTGGTGGCCGCCGACCAAGGATGGTGACCTCCGATATTCGATATTCGAAGTCCTGGAACGCGTTCGCCTTCGGTCACTTTCGTTGGTAGCGGCGGCCGATGTCCGCGGCGTAGTTGCTCCAGTCGCCGGAGGCGGCGTGTTGCCATTCGGCGGCGACTTTGGGGTGGATGCTATTCGATCGTCGTCAGCGTGGACAGTTGCCCGAGGGTTTCGTCGAGCAGGGTGGCGAAGTCGGTGTCCGGATGCTCCGGTACCGCGAGAACCGCCGCGAAGGCAGCTCCCACCACCGCGCCGGTCAGGGCGCGGACTCCGGGATCGCCGGGTGCCACACCGGTGCGGTCGGCCACCAATTGTGCGATCGCGTGCCCGGTGCTGACCAGCTGGTCCAGCAGCAGGGCCCGCAGCGGGGGAACGGATGTCATCAGTACCACCCGCTCCCGCAGACGGCGCTGTTCGGCGGGGGAGAGGTCGGTGAAGGTTTCGCGCAGGGTCGCCCGCACGGCTTCGAACGCGCTGCCGGTGGTTGTCTGCGTGCGGAACCGTTGCGCGAACGACAGGTCCAGTGCGTCCCAGGCCACCACGTCTTCTTTGGTGGGGAAGTACCGGAAGAAGGTTCGCTCGGAGACCTCCGCGGCCGCCGCGATCTGTTTGACCGTCGTGTTCTCGTAGCCGTCGCGGGCGAACAGTGCCAGGGCCTGTTCTTGGATCGCGAGCCGGGTGCGCTGCTTCTTGCGCTCGCGCAGCCCGGTCATGTACTCAGCCCCAGCAGTCGTTCGGCGTTGCGTTGCGCGATCCGTTCGCGGTCGGCGGGGGCGACCGGGAGCCGGTCCAGGAACTCGCGCGCGGTGTCCATCGACCCGTAGGGGTGATCCGTGGCGAACAGGATTCGTTCCGCACCCACTTGGAGCAGCAGGTTCAGAAAAGTGGGAGTCCAGTTGAAGGCGGCGAATGTGTAGTGGAGGTTGGTCCGGAAGTATTCGCCGACCGGTCGTTCCAGCTGCACCACCCGGGACATGACCTGTTCGAACCTGGGCATCATGAACGACAGCCCCTCTCCCATATGACCGACCACCACCTGGAGATCGGGGAAGCGGTCGAACGCCCCGCTCAGCACGATACGCAGGACATGGATGGCGGTCTCGATATGCCATCCCCAGCCGCTGGTCGCGAAGGCCTGCGTCACCTCGGATGGATAGTTGCCGAGGTAGGACGCCTCGATCACCGCCGGTGGCGGCGGTGTGGGGTGCAGATAGATCGGGACCCGTAATTCGGCGGCGCGCGCCAGGATCGGCCGGAAGAAGTCGTCGTCGAGGTAGCGGCCCCGGGTGTGTCCGTTGATCATCGCGCCGACGAAACCGTGATCGTGTACGACACGGTCCAGCTCGTCGGCGGCGTGGTCGGGTGCCGCGGTGGGCAGGGCCGCGAACGCAGCGAACCGGTCCGGATGCCGGCGAACGGCTTCGGCCGCCCGATCGTTGGCCTCGCGGGCGAACGCGACGGCTTCCGCGGGGTCGGACTGTTCGACTCCGGGGGCGGTCAGCGACAGTACCTGCACATCGATTCCGGCCCGGTCCATCGCCGCGATCCGCTGCTCGCCGAGGTCGGCGAGCAGCTCCGGAATCTGTCCGACGCCCGCCGCGCGCGCCTGTTCGGCCATCGCGCGCCCGGGACCGGCCAGGAAGGACGGAGTCGCGAAATGTTCTTCGAGGGCGATCGTCCGCATGATTCCTCCATCAAGTGGCAGTCGACTGTCTTTTGACAGTTTAATGTCAAAAATGGTATCTCGGCGCGGTGATCCGGAAACCCCGAACAAAATGTCTTGTGTCTCCACCAGGGGGAGACAGCAGGCTGGTGCCATGGACGACGCGACGCTCTGCACGATCGGGGCCCTGGCCGAACGGACCGGACTCTCGGTCAAGACGATCCGGTACTACTCCGATACGGGCATCGTCCCACCCACCGAGCACAGCCCCGCCGGTTACCGCCTGTACGACGCCCGCGCGCTCGCCCGGCTGGAACTGGTCCGTACGCTGCGCGCGCTCGATATCGATCTCGCGACAGTGCGCGCGATCCTGGCCCGGGAGATCTCCCTGAGTGCGGTAGCGGCTGCGCATGCCGATGCCCTGGAGGTGCAGATCCGCGCCCTGCGGCTCCGGCGCGCGGTGTTACGGGCGGTGTCCGAACGGGGATCGAATCCAGAGGAGATGGAACTGATGCACGAACTGGTGAACCTGTCCGAGTCCGAACGTCGGCGTCTGGTCCACGATTTCGTCGACGAGACCTTCGGCGCCGTCGATGCCGACCCGGCTGTCGCGCAGCTCCTGCGGTCGAGCATGCCGGACCTGCCCGCCGATCCCGCCACCGAACAGGTGGTGGCGTGGACGAGCCTGGTGGAGTTGGTGCGCGACGAGACCTTCCGCGCCGCGGTACGCCGGATGGCCGAGTACCAGGCGCGGGAACGGGCCGCCGGTGACGACACCGGCCTGCACCACGACTTGACCGAGGCGGTCCGCGACGAGGTGACCCGGGCGCTGGCGGCCGGAATCGCCCCGGACTCGGCGGCGGCACTCCGGATCGTCGACCGGCTGAGCGCACGGTACGCCACCACGTTCGGCAGGCCGGACGACAGCGCCCTGCGATCGTGGATCCTGGAGCGGCTGGAGGTCGCCGACGACCCCCGGGTGGTGCGGTACTGGCAATTGGTGTCCACCGTCAACGGCTGGCCGGCGCCGCCGGATCTGGGGCCGGTGTTCGGCTGGTTCGCCGCGGCGCTGCGGGCGGCTACGAGCTGATCTTCGATCATCAGCGGCTGATCCCGTCGCGCCTACCCGGAGCTGTCCGTAGACCGCATTATCATCCTGGCCGTCGGTCGACGCTGTTCGCGGTCCGGGGTGACGGCACAGCGGTCGCTCAGCCTCCGGAAAGCAGGTCGATGAAAACTGTGCTCGCGGTTCTGGCCCGATTCGCTGTCGTCGTCGTATCGCTGGGTTGCGCAGTGACGGCGTTACCCCACGACTTCGCCCGAGCAGCTGCCGAGCCGGTGAATCCGGTCCTGGTCATCGGCGGTTTCGACGCCGACCGCGGCATTCTGGAGAACCTGCGGTCGGAGTTGGCCGATCGTGGATACGACGCCTATTCCATGGTGCTGCCGGCCGCACCGGCCGGCTCCTCGGGAACCGAGGGTATCGCCGACTCGGCGGCTGTCGTCGGAAACAAGGTGGCCGAGATACGGCGGACGACCGGCGCCCGGCGGGTCGACCTGGTCGGGCACTCGATGGGTGGGCTGGCACAGCGCCACTACGTGAAGTTCCTCGGCGGAATCGACTCGGTGGGAACCTATCTCGACTTCGGAACCCCGAACTACGGCGAACCGCTCGGATTTCTCTGCGCGCCCATCTTTCCCGGCTGCCGTGATATCGCACCGGCCTCGGAGTTCCTGCAGCAGCTGAACACGCCCCCGGCGCTGCCGCCCGGAATTCCGGCGTATCACCTGTATTCGGAGAACGAGGGGCCCGAACGCCTGCATCTGCCGGGGGCGGTCAATGCGAGTGTGCAGCAGTACTGTTCCGGCAGGCATGTCACGCACCGCGACGAGCCGCAGGATGCGGCATTCCAGGATCTGATCGACTCCGCGCTGCGGGGTGGACCCTTGGCCACGGACTGTTCGCGGCAGTTCTTCCTCAGTTCGCGCTAGTCCGTCCCGGCGAGAGGCGATCTCGCGGTACCCCGGTGTCAGTGACCGGAGGTGGGCCGGGTGCGCACGTGCATCCGTTCGCCGTGCTCGCCGAAGAGGCTGAGGATTTCCGCGCCGTCGGATCCGGCCGCGCCGAACCAGTGCGGTATCCGGCAGTCGAACTCCGCCGCCTCACCGGCGTACAGGACGAAGTCGTGCTCGGCGAGGCGAACGCGCAGGCGGCCGCGCAGGACATAGAGCCATTCGTGGCCGCGGTGGGCCCGCGGGTACGCCTGGGTGTCGTGCGCGGGGATCACGATCTTGGCCGCGTGCGGGCGTCCCCGACGGGACAGTGGAATCACCACGCGGCCGCTGTTGCCGGATTCCGGTGGCGTGCGCGGTTCGGCTATCCGAGGGGCGGCCACGATCTCGTCGAGCGGAGCGCCGAGCGCGACTGTGATCGGCAGCAGTAGTTCGAGACTCGGTCTGCGCCGACCGCACTCCAGGCGGGACAGAGTGCTCGTGGACAGGCCGGTGGCCCGGGACAGGTCGGCCAGGCTGAATCCGCGCTGTTCACGGGCTCGCCGTAGGCGAGGAGCGATCTGTTCGATCACGGCATCGACACTGGGTTGCTGGTTCATGACGGCAGCCAACCGATTCGTCCCGGAATCGGCAAGGTTTATTGCTGATTCGGCACAACCGGACCGATGCTCGGGTCGGAGGTGATCCGAGATGGACACAAGAACGGATACGGCACCGTCGGTGCCGGCAACACGGACGGCGAATGGCGGAACCCGTCGCAAGGACCGATTGCCCGCGGGGGTCTACCTGCTGGGCTTCTGCCTGTTCGCCATGGGCAGCGCGGAATTCCTGCTCGCCGGGGTCCTGCCCGATATCGCCGCGGACCTGAATGTGCCGCTGTCCTCGGCGGGAATCCTCATCACCGCGTTCGCGCTGGGTGTCGTATTCGGCGGTCCGCCACTGGCCGTGCTCGCGCTGCGCCTGCCCCGCCGGACCGCCCTCGTGGCCTTCCAGGGCGTTTTCGCCGCCGGTATCGCAGCGGGACTGCTGGGAAACTATCCCGTGCTACTCATCTCCCGCGTGATCTCGGGCATCGCCTACGCGGGCTTTTTCGCTGTCGCGGCGGTGACCGCGATCGGCCTGGTCACCGCGGACCGCAACGCCCGAGCGTCCGCCGTGGTGGTCAGCGGTCTGAGTGTGGCCATGGTCGCCGGTGGCCCCATGGGTACGTTGCTGAGCCACTTCACCGATTGGCGCGGCGGGTTCTGGGCGGTCGTGGCGCTGACCCTCGCGGGAACGATCGGCTGCCTCCGTCGGATACCGGCCGCCGCCGCGAATTCCACCGCGGTGACCACGCCCGACATCGCCCGGGAGCTCGCCACCATGCGCCGCCCGGCCCTCTGGGGCATCTTCGCGATCACCGTGCTCACCACCGCGGCGTACATGATCACCTTCAATTACCTCGCCGCCCTGCTCACCGGGATCACCGCAGTCCCCGAGGTCTGGGTGCCGGCAGTGCTCGCGTTGTTCGGCATCGGCGCCTTCACCGGTTTGTCCATCGGTGGCCGGATCTCCGACCGGCGCCCGCATACGGCGCTACTGGCCGGGTCGGTGGCGATCGCGGCGCTGTCGGTCGTCCTGGCTCTCGCGATGGGGCAGATCCCGGTGGTCGTTGCGGCGGTCTTCCTGCTGGGCGTCGCCGCATTCGTCTTGAACCCCGCGCTGTACGCGCGGGTGTTCGCCATCGCCGCCGACGCCCCGACCCTGGCCGGGGCGACCACGGTATCGGCTTTCCAGCTGGGCATCAGTGCCACCCCCGTGTTCGCGGCGGTGACCTTGACGCGGGAAGCCGATCTCACCTCGGTCTGCCTGATCGGGGCAGTGCTCGCCGCGACGGCGGTTCCGCTGATTCTTCTGGACCGGGCCCGCGGGGTTCGCTGACCCCGCCCGAAATTACGGTGCCCGGCAGACCTGAAGGTCTGCCGGGCACGGCGTGGTCGCCGCTCGGCCGGTGTCACTCGGTGTAGGACAGCACCACATCGCCCAGTACCGGAGCACCGTCGCGTTCGACGGCGGTGGCGCTGATGATCAGCTGTCCCGGCTCCTGCCAGATCCGCGACCGCAGCGTCTCGCCGGGGAAGAGCACCCCGGCGAACCGCGCCTTGAATCCGGTCACCCGGCCGGCGATGGATTCCAGGGCCGTATCGGTGGCGGTTTTGCAGATGATCCCGTAGGTGCACAGTCCGTGCAGGATCGGCGCCGGGAAACCCGCGCCCTTCGCGAACTCCGGATCGGAGTGCAGCGGGTTGCGGTCACCGCAGAGGCGGTAGAGCAGAGCCTGCTGCGGCAGGGTCGCGGTGGTGACGTCGAAATCCGGGTCCCGATCGGGGAGTTCGGCCTTGCTGCTCGGGCCGCGCTCACCGCCGAATCCGCCTTCGCCGCGCGCGAAGATGGAGGATCGTTCGGTCCACAGTGCTTCGCCGTCGGAACCGGTGACGGTGAACTCCTGCACGATCACCGCATTGGAACCCTTGTCCCACAGTTCGCTGATCCGGCCGGAGCGGGTCGCCTTACCCGAGGCGGGTAGCGGCCGGTGCACCTGTACTTCCTGTGAACCGTGCACCACCTTGGCCAGGTCGATATCGACACCGGGGAATTTCACCTTCGGCGGATCCGTATCGCGCAGCGTGTGGGCGACGGTGGCGAAGGTGGGCAGTACCTGCGGTTCCCGATCGTCGAGGTAGCGCAGTTCGGCGGAGTCGGTCCAGCGGTGGCCCGCACCGATACCCAGGTGGTAGAGCTGGACATCGGAGGCGGTCCAGGAGAATTCCTTGCTCGGGAGTTCCGCTCCCAGAGCGACTTTCGGATCGATCGGCATACGAGAGGTCTCCTCGGATCGGCTCAGGCCGCGGTCTTCAAGCGGGCGATGATGTCGTGGACAGCGAGGTAGCCGAAGGCGATCGCGGGTCCGATGGTGGCGCCGGGGCCTGCGTAGGTGTGGCCCATCACCGGGGTCGAGACGTTCCCGGAGGCATAGAGGCCTTCGATGGGGGTGCCGTCCTCGCGCAGCACGCGCGCGGCGGTATCGGCGACCAGCCCGCCCTTGGTGCCGAGGTCGCCGGGGACCATCTTGGCCGCGTAGAACGGGCCCTGGACCAGCGCCGCGAGGCACGGATTGGGTTTGACGGTCGGGTCGCCGTAGTACCGGTCGTACTGGCTGTCGCCGCGACCGTAGTCCTCGTCCTTACCGGATTCGGCGAAGGTGTTGAACCGCTCCACCGTGGCTGCCAGTTTGTCGGCGGGAACACCGATCTTCCCGGCCAGTTCGTCGAGGGTCGCGGCCTTGACGATGAGATCGTTCTCCATCCAGCGCGACGGGAACTTCAGCCCCGGCTGGAGGCTGGCGAACATGTACCGGTTGCGGTAGCGCTGGTCGAAGACGAGCCAGGTGGGGATGTTCTCGCCCGGGCCCTCGCCCTGGCCGTACTCGCCGCCGTACATGGTGTGCACGGCCTCGACGTAGGGCGCGGATTCGTTGCCGAACCGCTCACCTTTCGGGTTGATCATGATCGAACCGGGCAGGTTGCGTTCCGACAGCGCGAACCAGGGCTTACCGCCCTTGAAGATGGTCGGCCCCCACCAGGCGTCCTCCATGAAGCCGATAGCGGCGCCCGCGTCCATACCCGCGACGATGCCATCGCCGGTGTTGGTGGCGGCACCGGTTGTCCACTCAGTGGTGATCGGCTCGCGCTGGTACTTGGCCCGCATCTCCGCGTTGTGCTCGAATCCGCCGCTACCCAGGATCACGCCGTGGCGGGCGGTGAAGGTGACGGTTTCGCCCTTGTGGGTGGCCTCGACGCCGGTGACCTTGCCGTCGGTGACCACGAGTTTGGTCATCGGGGTGTCGAGCAGCAGGGGTACGTTCGCGTCCATCAGCCCCTTGCGCATACCGGCGATCACCGCCTGACCCATCACCATCAGATGCTTGTTGGTGAATTTGGCCCAATAGGTGCGCGCACCCACCCGCAGGGCGCGCAGGACGCCCTTGGGATGGCGGCGGATCAGGTTCAGCCGGACGAAGTCGGCCTGGGTGACCGCGACGTTCAGCGGGGCCTTCGAGTAGGGCGGGTGGATATTGAACCGCTCCTCGCCCAGGATCTTGGCATTGAACGGCTTCGGCTCACAGGAGCGCCCGCCGGCCCGGCCGCCCGGGGCCTCGGGGTAGTAGTCCGAGTAGCCCTTGACCCAGGTCATCTTCAGGGGTGAATGGGCGAGGACGAAATCCATGGCCTCCGCGCCGCGGTCGATATAGGTATCGATCCGCTCGGCGGGGACCACGTCGCCGATGATGCTGTGCAGGTACCTGCGCGCTTCTTCACGGTCGTCGGGGCCACCCGACTCGCGCAACGCCTTGTTGCCGGGGATCCAGACCCCGCCGCCCGAGCGCGCGGTGGACCCGCCGTAGTAAGGCGCCTTCTCCAGGAGCACCACACTCAGCCCGTTGTGCGCGGCGGTGAGGGCGGCGGTCATCCCGGCGGCGCCGCTGCCGACCACCACCACATCGTATTCCCGATCGTTCATGTAGAACACGTTATAGAATGAGTGCGCTGTTGGTCTATGTTGTCTGGCAGAAGACTTGATCTGCGGTGTAAAAAGCAGGGAAACTCGTTTCAGTTTTCCCGGGCGGGCCCGGCCCGGGCTCGACCCGTGGGCCGGTCCTCTGTCGCGGAGCGCGGGCGCCCTGGGCTGTGGTCACCTCCCCGTCGCCGGGGGTAGCAGCGTGGCGGACAAGTGCTCCTGGGCCAAGCGGCGGAGAGAGGAAAGCGCAGTGTCGCCGAGGACGGTCCCGACGATGGCGGTTTCGATCATGCGCTCGATAGTGGGCTCGTTGCCGACCAGCCCGAGGTCCGTGGCGGCGATGGCTTCGCTGGCGACGGCGTACTCATCCAATGCGGCGACCACATCGGAATGTCCGAGCAGGTGAAGCGCTGCGCATACATCGACGAGGTTGGCGAGGGCGGGGCTGTGCTCGGCGATGTGCCAGCCCCGGCGCTCCAGCAGTGCCGCGACATCCCTTGTGGCCGACTCGCGGCGTTCGTCACCGACCGGCGATCGATGGTCGGCGACCGCGTACAACACACGGCCGAGCGAATCGCGGGCGGACAACTGTCTGCTGTCGAGCGCGGCGAGTAGCTCTTTGGTTTCTCCGACCGACAGTCCGCCGATATCCATCAGTGCCCTGATCAGGCGCAGGCGGCTGATGTGTGCGTTGTTGTAGTCCACCTGATTGTGATGAGTTCGCACGCCGGGAGGTATCAAGCCCTCGCGAACGTAGTACTTGATCGTCGCGGCAGAAATGCCGCTGACGCGGCTGAGTTCCGCTATCCGCATCGATGCGCTCACCTCTCGGTCGGGTTGACAGTCGGTAGTGAATCTATCGATACTACTATCGATAGTGCAACTATCGATAGTATTGGTTCAACTAGGAAGTCGACTCCGATGACAGTTCCGTTACCCGCACTCCGCTGGCACCGCCCGTTGCTGCTGCTGGCTGTCGCCATGGCAGCGCTCACCGTCGCGTCCCTCATCGGCATGGTCATCGACGATCGCACCCTGACGGGCCTGCCGATCTGGACCAAATCTGTGAAATTCGCCTTGTCCGTCGTGATCTACGCTGTGACGTGGGCCTGGCTGATTGCTCAGCTCACCCGCTGGCGGAGGATCGCGTGGTGGTCCGGAACGATCGCGGCGGCCGGTCTCGCGGTGGAGTTGATCATCATTGTCACTCAAATCGTGCGAGGGACCACCAGTCACTTCAATTACACGACGCCGCTGAACGCGACCCTGTGGCGGATCATGGGGGCCTCGATCATGCTGGTCTGGGTCGCCACGCTGGTTGTATCGGTGGCGCTGTTCCGGAATGGCACAGCGGAACGCGCCCGCAATACGGCGATCCGCTACGGTAGCGCGCTGTCCCTGGCCGGTGCGGCGCTCGGCCTGCTGATGGTTCCGGCGACCCCGGCACAGCGAGAGACGAACAGTTCGGTCATCGGCGCGCATACCGTCGGTCTCCCCGACGGTGGACCCGGATTGCCATTCCTGGGCTGGAGCACTGCCGGCGGCGACCTGCGGGTCCCGCATTTCATCGGTATGCACGCGCTGCAGGCGATTCCGCTGCTACTGGTTGCCTTCGAGTTCGGGGCGCGGCGGATGCCGGCATTGCGGTCGACGCAGGTACGGCAGAAACTCGTCGTGACCGCGGCAGCGGCGTACGCAGCGTTGCTCGCCGTGCTGACCTGGCAGGCGCTGCGCGGCCAGTCGGTTGCACATCCGGACGTCCCCACGGTGCTCGCCTTCATCGTGATCGCCATCGCTGCCGTGTGTTCGGCAAGCGTTGTCCTGCGGACGAAACCCGTTGCCGTGCCCGTCGACTCGGTGGAGCCGGTCCGGTGACCGAGCTGCTCTTCGATATCAGCTTCTGGTTTGCGGCGCCGTTCTGGGCGCTGATGATCCTGGCTCCCGGATGGCGTCGAACCAGCGCTGCTGTGGCATCGCCACTTATCTGCCTACCGCCGCTGGTCATCTACAGCATGCTGATCATTCCCGATTTCGGCCATTTAGCGGGGGAGCTGATCAGCCCGGGCCTGTCCGGGCTGCAGGCCGTGCTCGGTAGCAGTACGGGAGCGGCAGCGGCCTGGGCGCACTTCGTCGCATTCGATCTGTTTCTCGGGCGGTGGATCTTCCATGACAGCCGCGCGCGCGGTCTACCCGCGCTACTCATCAGCCCGCTGCTCGCACTCACCATCCTGTTCGCGCCGCTCGGTGTCCTGCTGTATCTGATCATCCGATCCATCCGTGCGGCGCAGCCACCGCCCGGCCGCCCAACGCCTCGGCGGTCTTGACGGCAGAAGCCGTGATCGTCTGTCGGGCATGGGCCCCACCTCTCCGGACACCTATGACACCGAGAGGAAGGGCCCGACTTCGCACCGAGTGAAGCCGGGGTCGGTAGGGAGGGTGGGGAGGCTTCTCCAGGATCGTCACACCCAGTCCGTTGTGCGCGGCGGTGAAGGGCGGCGGCGGCCATCCCGGCGGCGCCGCTGCCGACCTCCACCACATCGTATTCCCCATCGTTCGTGTAGAACACGTTATAGAATGATGCGGCTGTGGGTTTATGTTGTCTGGCAGAAGGCTCGATCCGTGGCGTAACAGCAGGGAAACTCGTTTCAGTTTTGGTGGAGTTGACAGATGGCGCACGAATGGGACCTGACCGCGGATGTCGTGGTCGTCGGATACGGCGCGGCGGGCGCGGCGACCGCTCTGCAGGCCACCGAGGACGGAGCCCAGGTCCTGGTGCTCGATCGATTCACCGGTGGCGGCGCGACCGCGCTGTCCGGCGGCATCATCTACGCGGGCGGCGGCACCTGGGTACAGCGCGCGGGCGGGGTGGAGGACACCCCGGAGCTGATGCTGGCCTACCTCGAACGCGAGGTCGGCGACGCCGTCTCCCCGGAAACCCTGCGCCGTTTCGTCGACGACAGCCCCGCCATGATCGACTGGTTGACCGGGCACGGAGTGCCGTTCGAGGCCTCGCTGTGCCCCTACAAGACCTCCTATCCGAACAACGACTACTACCTCTACTACTCCGGTAGCGAGATCTCGGGCGCGTTCGCCGATATCACCCCGGCGCAGCGCGGCCACCGGGTCAAGGGGTGGGGTACCTCCGGTAAGAAACTGTTCGCGCCACTGGCCCGCTCGGCGGCCGACCGGGGCATCCGGGTCGAAACCCTCACCACCGCGACCGCACTCGTCACCGACGACACCGGTGCGGTCGCGGGCGTGGAATGCCGGACCCTGCGCGATGCGCCCGCACGTATCAAGAGCCGTTACACGCGGATGGCCGCGATCGCCGCCAAACCCGGTATCTACTACCCACCGCTGCGCCGCGCCCTGGAGAAACGCCTGGCCCGGCTGGACAGCCGGTACGGGACCACGATCCGGGTGCTGGCCCGGCGCGGGGTGGTGCTCACCGCCGGCGGTTTCATCGCCAACCGCGAGATGCTGCACGCCCACGCGCCCGCCTACCGCAACGGCCTGGCCCTGGGCAGCTCCGGCGACGACGGAAGCGGGATCGAATTGGGGCGCAGTATCGGTGCCGCGACCGACCGGATGGGCAATGTCTCGGCCTGGCGATTCCTGCTCCCACCGAGTTCGTTCGCCGGCGCGATGCTCGTCGACGGGAAGGGACAGCGGGTCATCGACGAGACCCGCTACGGCGCGGCGGTCGGCGATGCACTGATCAACCGGCACGACGGTATCGGCTGGCTCCTCGCGGACGATGCCCTCATGCGCACGGCGATCTCCCAGATCGGGCCGCAGGCCGCCTGGTTCCAGCGGATGCAGTTCGAAGTGATGCGGCGTAAGGCGAAGCGGGGGAAGACCCTCGGCGAAGTGGCCGCCGCCGCGGGAGTGGACCCGGACGGTCTGCGGGAGACGGTGGCAGCACACAACACCGCCTACGCGACCGGTGCACCCGATCCGGTGGGCAAGCCCGCCGAGTACGTCCGCCCGGTGGGCGCGGGCCCGTACTGGATGCTGGACGTCTCCATCAAACCGAGCCTGACCAATCCGTGCCCGATGTTCACCGTCGGCGGTCTCGCGGTCGACGAGCAGACCGGTGCGGTCCGCGATACGCGCGGGGGCGTGATTCCGGGTCTGTACGCGGCGGGCCGGACGGCGGCGGGTATCTGCGTGAACTCCTACGTCAGCGGACTGTCCCTGTCGGACTGCGTTTTCTCCGGCCGGCGGGCGGGGCGGAGTGCGGCCGGATCGGCGCGGGGGCCGGTCGATGCCAGTTGCGACCATCGGAGTGTGCGACCGTTCGAGCCGGTCGGGGTCGTCGCACGCCCGACCGGCCGGCTCGGAATTCAGTTCTGGGGCCGGCGGCCCAGGTAGCGCAACAACCGGTCCGTGCTCGAGCCCTCGCCCGCGACGATCGGGCCGTAGGCGCCCCAGTCGCGCAGTGGCTCGATGCGGCCGGTGGCGGCGGCGAGGATCGGCGCCGACAGTTCCTCGGTGAGCGGCGACTCCTGGCCGGTGGCGACAGCGATATCCCAGGCGTGCACCGCCGCGTCCAGGGCGCAGAGTACCGCGGCGATCGGGGTGGGCAGCGGGCCGAACGGCAGTGGGGTGGGGACGTTCTCGGTGTCGTCGGTGACGGTCGCCCAGGCGGTCGTCGTCTCCGTCAGTGCTGCCGCGACCAGTGCGACGGGTCCGTCGCCGATCGTGCCGGACGGGGAGAAGGGGTCGTAATCCGGGCCGGTGCCCACTCCGAGGGCCGCGGCGAAGGCCCGCTGATCGCCGGCCGCGTGCTCGGCCACCTGTGCGACGGTCCATTCGGCGCACGGGGTCGCGAGCTGCCACTGGTCCGCCTCGACTCCGTCGACGGCCGAGCGCAGCGCCTCGTATGCGCCGGCGAGGACATCGCGCCAGACCGGTGCGAGCTGGGTGACGATCTCGGGGGTGGTGGTTTCCATTGTCTTGCCTCTCCGTCGTTTTCGGCGTTGAACTCAGACTATGGCGCTATTAGGCTCATTTCTTTCCTGATAGAACCACCGTGTGAACGAGGAAATTGTGACCTCCACCACAACCCGGGTGCTCCGGCTGCTGTCGCTGCTCCAGGATCGCTCCCATACCGGCCCCGAACTGGCACAACGGCTCGGCATCACCGATCGCACGCTGCGCCAGGACATCGCCCGGCTCCGCGAACTCGGCTATCCGGTGCACGGCACCCGCGGCCCGGTGGGCGGCTACCGGCTCGGGCAGGGGGCCACCATGCCGCCGCTCCTGCTCGACGACGACGAGGCGATCGCCGTCGCGGTAGCGGTGGGCCTGGCCGAGGACGGGTCGACCGGTATCGCCGATATCGACCACAGCGTCAAACGGGCGCTGGCCAAACTGGAGCGGATCCTGCCGAAAAGATTGCAGCGCACCGTGAACGCGCTGCGCGAGGCCACGGCGGTGGGCCCGGCCACGATAGGGTCCCGCGAGCCGGACGCGCCGGTTCCCGCGGAAACCCTGGCCACGATCGCGGCGGCGATCCGGGCCGCCCGGGAACTCGCACTCGACGATCTCCGGGTCGAGCCGTACCGGCTGGTCAGCTGGCAGCGGCGCTGGTATCTGGTCGGCTACGGCCTCGATGCGCACACCTGGCGCGCTTTCCCGGTGGCGAACGTCGGTCGGGTGGTGGCGGGCACCCGGCGCTTCGCGGCCCGGACCCCGCCCGACAGCGATCTGGTCGCCTTCGTGCTCCGGGAGGTGGCCTCCGCGGGCTACGCGGTACACGCCCGGGTCACGGTGCTCGCACCCGCGGAAACCGTTATCGCTCGGATCAATCCCGCGGTCGGGGTGGTGGTACCCGTCGACGAGAACTCGTGCTTGCTGCTCACCGGCGCGGACGCGATGGAGACCATCGCGATCTATCTGAGCATGCTCATGATGGACTTCCGGATCGACGGTCCGCCGGAGTTGGTCGAACACGTCCGTACGCTGGGCCGGCGTTATCGGGACGCGGTCGCGCACCTGTGACCGGTGCCGGTCCGTTGGCCCGGGCCGCCGTGCCCGGCCTCCTCATACCGCGAGTTCCGCGAGGGTCGGATAGTCGGTGTAGCCCTCCGCTCCGCCCACGTACATCAGGTGGGTATCGCGGATCGCGTTGAGCGGTGCGCCGACGCGCAGCCGCTCGACCAGGTCGGGGTTGGCCAGGAACGAGCGTCCCAGGGCGATGTGGTCGGCGCCGACGGCGAGCAGCCGCGTGGCTTCCTCGGCGAGGGCGCGTGGATCACGGGTATCACCGGATTGCGCGGGGTTGGCGATCAGACTGCCCGGCCAGATCTCCCGGAGCTGCCGCAACAGTGGATCGTCCGCGTCGACCCGGACTATGTGCAGATAGGCCAGGCCCAGCGGCGCGAGGGCGCCGACGAGTGCCGGATAGATCGCCGCGGTATCGCCCTCTTCGATCCCGTTGACGGGGTTGGCGGGGGAGATCCGCACACCCACCCGCTCGGGCCCGATCGCCGCCGCCACGGCCTCGACGATCTCCACCGTGAAACGGATCCGGTTCGCCACCGGACCGCCGTAGGCGTCGGTCCGGTGATTGGTGTTGGCGGCCAGGAACTGGTGCAGCAGATAACCGTTGGCGCTGTGTACTTCCACACCCGCGAAACCGGCCTCGATCGCATTGCGGGCAGCGGCGACGAAATCGGCTACGGTCGAGCGGATCTCGTCGACGGTCAGTTCGTGTGGGATCACGGCCGGCTGGTGACCGGACGGCGTGTGCACGGTCTCGGGGAGCGGAACGGATGAGGGCGCGACGGGCAGCAGGCCGCTGTTGTCCGGGTGGCCGACCCGGCCGCCGTGCTGGATCTGCAGGAACATCTGGCCTCCGGCCGCGCGGACTGCTTCGGTGACGCGCCGCCAGCCCGCGATGTGCTCGGGGCGGTGGATACCGGGGATGTTGGCGTAGGTCTGGCCTACCTGGTTCGGAGTCGCGGCCTCGGCGATGATCAGCCCCGCACCGGCCCGCTGCGCGTAGTAGGTCGCCATCAGGTCCGAGGGGGTGCCGTCGGCCTCCGCGCGGTTACGGGTCAACGGTGCCATGACCAGGCGATGCGGCAGTTCGAGGCCGGCCAGGCGGGTGGTGGCGAATAGATCCAGGGGCGCTGTGGTTGTCATGCCTGGACGGTAAGACCTGACATCGATGTGAGGTGCAAGTCCGGAAGCGAACTACGAGGTGGAGATGCGAATCGGAGAACTGGCCCGGCGCACCGGGGTCAGCGAGCGGTCGCTGCGGTACTACGAGGAGCAGCGATTGCTCGCGGCCGACCGTACGCCGGGCGGGCAGCGTGATTATCCGGAACAGGCGATCGATCGGGTCGTGCACATCCAGGAACTGTTCGCGGCCGGACTGTGCAGTAAGAAGATCGTGCAGATACTGCCCTGCATGCGCGATTCCGACGGCGGCGCGAACGAGAAGGCCACCCCCGAACTGGTGGGCGAACTGGAGGTCGAGCGCGCGCGGATCGATCGGATGATCGCCGATCTGCTCCGCTCCCGGGAAGTGCTCGACGAGGTGATCGAACGGGCGGGCGCGAGGTTCGCGGTGTCCGGATGAGACTCGCCGGGCGGTGATGTTCTCCGGCAACTTCTCTACGCAGCCGACAGCCGACAGCCGGTCGCTCGGTGCGCGGCCGCATACCGACGCCCGCGCTGGAGTACTCCGGCGGTTCTGCCGCGATCGCGGCAGTTCGGGCCTACACTCGAGCCCACTGTCCCCGAGTCAGGTGGTGACTCATGGCTTTCGCGGTATGGGTGCGGTCGATTCCGGTCTGTTCGGTGCTGCTGGTGGCAGCGCTGAGCAGTTGTGCGAGTACGAGCGGCGGTGATCCCGGGTCGGTGGTTTCGGCCACCGCGTCGCCGGGCCCGGTCGCAACGTCGACGGTCGCGCAGACTTCGACATCGGAGCGGTCGGATCCGCCTCCCACCGCCGTGGTCTCGCTGGTGGCCGTCGACGCGGCCGGCCAGCCGGCCGACGGTTTCGTCGTCACCGGAACCGCTCCCTCCGGCGAAATCGACTGCGACAAGACCACATCCAGCCGTTCGGCCACCAGCCCCGGTATCTACCGCTGCGGCGCCTCCGCCGACGCCGCCGACGTGTGCTGGGCCAGGACCGCTCGCAGCGAAGTGCTCTGCGCCGACGATCCCTGGAGCCGCGAACTGCGCTGGTACAGCGTGAGCCCCCCACTGGAACCGGTTGGGAAGACCGCTGATCCCGAGCCGTGGGCGCTCGAACTCGCCGACGGCCGGCAATGCCGTATCCGGGTCGGTGGGGCCTGGGGTGGGCGAGCCGACGGGCTGGTCGGTGCCTACTCGTGCACCGGCGGCGCCGAGGTCGTGCTGCAACCCGCCGACGCCCGCACCGCCATCGATACCGCCGCGCCCACCTGGCATGTGTCCATGGGTGAACTCGGTGCCGGTTCCCCGGACCTGCCGCCGCCGACGATCGTGGACGTACGAACGGCCTACTTCGCGGCCGCGTCCTGACCGTAGCTCTCGCTGTGCGGCTGGATACGGGCGGCGCCGATCCGGTCGATACGTTCCCGCCCCCACGCGCCGAGTGGTTCCAGCGCGGCATTGAGTGAGCGGCCGAGTGCGGTGAGCCGGTACTCCACCCGGGGCGGGACCTCCGGGTAGGCCGACCGGTCGATCAGACCGTCCTCCTCCAGCTCGCGCAGCTGCTGGATCAACATCTTCTCCGAGACACCCGGTAGTCCCCGGCGCAGTTCACCGAACCGGCGCACCCCGTAGTTGTCCAGCTCCCAGAGGATCAGGCTCTTCCATTTGCCGCTGATCACATCCATGGCGGCATCGATTCCGCAGAAGTACGGTCCGAATCTTTTCGCGCCCATCCCGGCCTCACTACCTGTTCACATACCTCGTCGTAACCACCGCACCGAATAGTAGGTACTTGCCACGGCATCCCGGGTCGGCGATTCTCGGATACGGCGCGCCGAGCCAGTGTTCACCGGAGCTTCCGCTCCGTCAGCAAGGGAGTCGGCACAGATATGACCGAAAACGAACAGGCCACTGTGGCGGTACTCGGCCTCGGGCCGATGGGCCGGGCCATCGCTTCCGCTCTCGTGAAGAGCGGTAACCCGACCATCGTATGGAACCGCACACCCGGGAAGGACAGTGAACTCGTCGGGCTGGGCGCACAGCGCGCCGCCGATCCGGCCGCGGCTGTAGCCGCCGCCGATCTGGTACTCGTGGTCCTGAGCGATCACGCGTCGGTCCACGCGGTGCTGGAACCGATCGCCGACCGGCTGCGGGGTAAATCGCTGATCGACCTCACCAGCACCGCGCCCGAGGAATCCCGGGAACTCGGCGGATGGGCCGCCGCGCGGGATATCGCCTTCCTGGACGGCGGCATCATGGCGGTCCCGCCGATGATCGGCGGCCCAGGCGCCTCGATCCTCTACAGCGGCGCGGAAGAGGTATTCGAGGGGTTTCGAAAAGACCTCGAAAAGCTCGGTGCGGCGGATTATTTCGGTGCCGATCCGGGCACCGCGGCGCTCTACGATTTCGCGCTGCTCGCCGGCATGTACTCGATGTTCGCCGGGTTCTTCCACGGCGCCGCCATGGTGCGTAGTGCCGGGGTGACCGCCGGGTCCTTCGCGCCGCGCGCGGCGGCCTACCTCACCGCCATGGCCGAACTGCTGCCCGCCTACGCCGCGGTGATCGACAGCGGCGACTACGCCGACGAGGTACAGCCCGCCCGCTTCCACAAACCCGCGTTCGATGCCATCGTGCGTGCGAGTCGCGATGCCGGGGTCGCACTGGACGTGATCGGACCCGTCAAGAACCTCATCGACCGGCAGATCGCCGACGGCCGGGCGGGGGAGGGTCTGGAGCGGATCACCGAGGAACTGGCGGGAAATCGGAGCTAGCACGGCGGCGGTCCCGTCCCGCCACCGAGATTGTCGGTGGCCACCGGCATGATCCGGCCATGGCGTTCAACAACCGTATCGAGGTCCGCGTCTCCGATCTGGATCTCCAGGGCCACGTGACCGGCGCGGCCTACCACCAGTACGCCGACCATTCCCGGTTCGCATGTGTGCAGGCGGCGGGGATCTCGGTGGAACAGATGATCGCCGGGGGCTTCGGCCCGGTCAACCTGGAAACGGTACTGCGGTTCCAGCGGGAACTACGTGGTGGCGACCATGTCGACATCTCGTGCACGTGGGCGTGGGGGACGGGCAAGACCTATCGGGTCGAGCACATCCTCACCCGCCCCGACGGCGAGGTCGCCGCAACGGTTACACACGTCAGCGGTTTGCTCGACCTCACCTCGCGCCGGCTCGTGGCCGACCCGGCCCGGCAGTGGCGCGCGCTGGCGAGCCATCCCGAACTCTTGCAGCTCGGCTAGTCGGATTCCGCAGGCACCCCCGCGGACAGTCCGCTGTGCCGGCCGGGACCAACCATCGGGTCGGTTGCCCGGTGACGGCGGCGATCATGTCGTAGTCGCTTCCGATCCGGTCGAGAAAGGACTGTCGCCGACGGCGCTCGATCGCGCCCTCGAGAGCCGCGTCGACCGTCGCGACCTTGGTGGTGGTACCGAAGATCTCAGCCGCGGCGGCCAATTTCTCGTCGTCTACGTCGATCACGGTTCGTGCCATGGCGCATCACCTCCGGGGAGCCGGAGCCACCCGGAATATCGCACACGGTTGATTTTGATATCGACTGCGATTGCGGCGCTACAACCAGGTGTCCAGAGTCGTGGTGGTGAGGAAATGGTCGAGGTCGGCCCGCCAGGGGGCCGGGGTGGTCTTCTCCGGCTCGATGGCGGTGTACTGGCCGCGGTAGAACAGCAGCGGGCGGCCGTTCGAGGTGGCCGGGGTTTCGGACATGGCCAGGACCCGGCCGATCACGATGAAATGGTCACCGCCGTCGACCACGCTGTCCACCCGGCATTCGATCGTGGCCAGTGAGTTGTCGAGCCGGGGCAGGCCGAGTTCCGAGGTGTGCCAATCGGTTCCGCCGAACTTGTCCGGTTCGCGGGAGCCGAATTTCGCGCAGACCGACTGCTGCTCCTCGGCCAGAACGTTCACGCAGAAATGCCCGTTTGCCTCGATGGCGGCCCAGGAGCGGGACCCCTTGGTCGGGCAGAACAGCACCAGGGGCGGCTCCAGGGAGAGCGCGGCGAAGGACTGACAGGCGAACCCGATGGGGGTATCGCCGTCGGTGAACGTGGTGATCACGGTGATACCGGTGCAGAACTGCCCGAGGATATTGCGGAACTGCCGGGGGTCGATGGTGGTGGCCTCGTCCGTGGTCGCTTCGCCCGCCGGATCAGCTGGTGCCGTCACGTTCATACCGTCCTCGCCTCGTTCGGTGGAGCTGCCGGCGGACGGACCGCCGGATTGCGCCGGGCCCGGTGCGAGTATCGCACCGGGCCCGGCCGGATATCACTTGAAACCCACGCTGAAATCGTGGCCCCACAGGCTGACCGCGGTGGATTCCCGGGCGATCCAGCTGTGATCGTCGACTTCGAGCCCCTCGCAGCCGAATTCGACGTCGAATCCGCCCGGGGTCTTCATATAGAACGACAGCATCTTGTCGTTGATGTGCCGGCCGAGGGTGGCTGACATCTTGACCTTCTTGCGCTGGGCGCGGTCCAGGCACAGGCCGACATCGTCGGAGTTCTCCACTTCGACCATGAGGTGGACGATGCCGGTCGGGTTGGGCAGCGGCAGGAACGCCAGCGCGTGGTGGCGCGGATTGCACCCGTAGAACCGCAGCCAGGCCGGATCGCCGTCCTCTGGACGGCCCACCAGTTGCGGCGGCAGGCGCATGGAATCGCGCAGCCGGAACCCGAGCACATCCTGGTAGAACGCCTGGGCCGCGGCATCGTCGTTGCAGGTCAGGACCACATGGCCCAGGCCCTGTTCGGCGGTGACGAACTTGTGGCCGTACGGGCTGACGAACCGGCGGCCGAGATACTGCGCCCCGTAGAACGCCTCGAGGGTGTTCTCGGCGGGATCCCGGAAGCGGATCATGCCCTCGACCCGCCGCTCGGCGAGCTCCGCTTTGGTGCCCTCCTCGAACGCGACGCCGTTCTTCTCCAGCGTCTCCCGGAGGCGCTGGAGAGCGGGACCGTCGGTGACCTCCCAGCCCGACACCAGCAGCCGGTCCTTCTCGCCGGGCACGATCACCAGCCGGGCGGCGAAATCGTCCATCCGGAGATAGAGCGCATCGGGGTTGTTCCCGTCGCCCTCCATCATGCCGAGCACTTTCAGGCCGTACTCGCGCCAGGCCGCCATATCCGTGGCCTCGATGCGCATGTACCCGAGTGCCTTGATACTCATTGTCACTTCTCCTTGACGCCGAGCAGGAAATCGGTGGCCAGCCGGTTGAACTCGGCGAACTTCTCCAGCTGCGCCCAGTGTCCGCAGCCACCGAAGACGTGCAGTTGCGCGCGCGGGATGTTCTTGAGCGCCACCAGCGCGCCGTCGAGCGGGTTGACCCGGTCCTCGCGACCCCAGATGAGCAGTACCGGCTGACGCAGTTTGTAGGCGTCGCGCCAGAGCATGCCCTTCTCGAAATCGGCGCTCGCGAAGGATTTGCCCATCGCGCGAGTAGCCGCGAGGGCCTCGGGCGTGCTCGCGGAAGCGAAGCGTTCCTCGATGAGCTCCGCGGTGACCAGGGACTGGTCGAACACCATGATCCGCAGGAACGCCTCGAGGTTCTCCCGGGTCGGTTCGTAGTTGAACTTGCCCAGCAGTTTGACGCCCTCGGTGGGATCGGGAGCGAACAGGTTGGTGCTGAGCCCGCCTGGGCCCATCAGGATCAGTTTTCCGGCGCGATCGGGGTAGTCGAGCGCGAACCGTACCGCGGCACCGCCACCGAGCGAATTGCCCAGCAGGTGCACGCGCTCGGAGATCTCCAGGGTGTCGAGCAGATCCTTCAGCGCCGAGGAGCTGTGCACGAAGTACTGCGGATGCTCGGTCGGCTTGTCCGACTGCCCGTACCCGGGCTGGTCCACCGCGATCACATGGAAGTCGCGGGCCAGTACGGGGATATTGCGCGAGAAGTTCGACCACGACGAAGCACCCGGGCCGCCACCGTGCAGCAGCACGATGGTGGGGCCGTTGCCCACCCCGGCCTCGTGATAGTGCAGTTTCAGATCCGGACGAACCTGCGCGAACCGCGAAGTGGACTCGTAGGTGAGTTCGGCGGTGGAGGTCATCACACCATCCCGTCGGAGACCGGGAGCCCGAACTCGTGGGTGCCGTACATGACGTAGGCCCGCTCGGGATCGTTGGAGGCGTGCACCCGACCGGCGTGCGCGTCGCGCCAGAAGCGCTGCAGCGGGGTGCCGTTCACCAGTGCGGTGGCCCCGGAGCTCTCGAAGAGTTTATCGATCGAGGCGATGGCCCGGCCGGTCGCGCGGACCTGGTCGCGCCGGGCGCGGACGCGCAGATCGAACGGGATCTCCTTGCCCTCGAGCAGCAGCGCGTACTCGTCGGCGACATTGCCCGCGAGCTGACGCCAGGCGGCATCGATATCGCTGGACGCCTCGGCGATCCGAACCTTGGTGAACGGATCCTCTTTGGCCTTCTCCCCGGCGTAGGCCGCGCGCAGTCGCTTGCCCTGGTGCTCGACGTGGGCTTCGTAGGCGCCGTACGCCATGCCGACGATCGGTGCGGAGATGGTGGTGGGATGGATGGTGCCCCAGGGCATCTTGTACACCGGGTCGGTGTTGCGCTCCAGCCCGGGAGATTTCAGATCGTTCATCGTCTTGTAGCTGAGGAATCGGTGGGTGGGGACGAATACGTCCTTCACCACGAGAGTGTTCGACCCGGTGCCACGCAGGCCGACCACGTTCCAGACGTCGTCGATCTCGTATTCCGAACGCGGGATCAGGAAGCTGCCGAAATCGACCGGCTTACCGTTCTTGATCACCGGTCCACCGACGAAGGTCCAGTCGGCGTGCCCCGAACCCGAGGACCAGGCCCAGGAACCGCTGACCCGGTAGCCGCCGTCGACCACGGTGCCGGCGCCCATGGGAGCGTAGGACGAGGAGATCCGGACATCGGTGTTCTCGCCCCACACCTCTTGCTGGGCCTCCTGGCCGAAGAGGGCCAGATGCCAGTTGTGCACGCCGATGATCCCGGCGACCCAGCCGGTGGAACCGCAGGCGCTGGCGATCTTGCGGACGGTGTCGTAGAAGACGACCGGATCGGCGGCGTGCCCGCCCCACTGCTTCGGTTGCAACAGCCGGAAGAAACCGGCTTCCTGCAGGTCCTTGATGGATTCCTCGGGAATCTGCCGAAGGTCTTCGGCCTCCTGTGCGCGGGCGCGCAGCGTGGGCAACAGCGCCTCGACCCGTTCGGTCACTTCTCGCGTCATCTTCGGCCCCTGCTCCTGCCTGGTCGTTTGCTAAGCGGTAGTCATCTGCTCACGGCAGAATTTACCTCTGAGACTAGAACAGGTTCTTGTTCATGTCGAGAACCGGTGCCAACGTGGTGCGAATATGCGACATGTGCTGGATGTGGCGCGAATAGCTGGCGCTCGAGGCGCCAGTTTTGTAACGTGTTCTAGTACAGCAGGAGGAGGAATTGCGATGGCAGCAAGCACGCCGGGCGGCGGTGCGAAGGTCCGGGAACTCGATGTCGGCTCGGCCCCCACCCGCTACGCGCGCGGATGGCATTGCCTGGGACTGGCGGAGAATTTCCGCGACGGCAAACCGCATTCGGTGCAGGCGTTCGGAACCAAACTGGTGATATGGGCCGACAGTGCCGACGAGTTGCACGTACTCGACGCCTACTGCCGCCATATGGGCGGCGACCTCAGCATGGGCGAGGTGAAGGGCGACGATATCGCCTGCCCGTTCCACGACTGGCGCTGGGGCGCGAACGGTAGATGCAGCTCGATTCCCTACGCCCGGCGGGTACCGCCGCTGGCGCGGACCCGGCGCTGGACCACTCTCGAACGCAACGGTCAGTTCTTCGTCTGGCACGACCACGAAGGCAACGAACCTCCGCCCGAGGTCACCATTCCGCATATCGAGGGTCCTTACACCGATGCCGACGGCAACCCGGTCGAAGAACTCGACAGCGGCTGGACGCAGTGGACCTGGAACAACCTGCTGATCGAGGGCGCGAACTGCCGCGAGATCATCGACAACGTCGTGGACATGGCGCACTTCTTCTATATCCACTACGCGTTCCCCACCTACTTCAAGAACGTTTTCGAGGGGCACGTGGCCACTCAGTTCCTGGAGACCAAGGGGCGCCCGGATGTCGGTGCGGGCGCAAAGTACGCCGGTGAGCAGCTGTTGAAATCGGAGGCGTCGTATTTCGGCCCCTCCTATATGATCAATCCGCTGATCAACAGCTACGGTGGCTATGAGATCAAAGTCCAGCTGATCAACTGTCACTATCCGGTATCGCAGGATTCGTTCATGTTGCAGTGGGGCCTGACCGTCGAGAAGCCCAAGGGCCTCGACGATGCGACCGCCCAGAATCTTGCGAAGACCATGGCCGATTTCTTCGGCGACGGATTCCTGCAGGACGTGGAGATCTGGAAGCACAAGTCCAAGGTCGAGAATCCGCTGCTCTGCGAGGAAGACGGCCCGGTCTATCAGCTGCGGCGCTGGTACGACCAGTTCTACGTCGATATCGCGGACGTGACCGAGAAGATGACCCAGCGGTTCGAATTCGAGGTCGACACCACGAAGGCGAACGAGGCATGGGAAGCCGAGGTCGAAGAGAACCTGCGGCGCAAACGCGAACAAGAAGCGGACGCCGACCAGGCGGAGGCAGGAGTCTGATATGACCAGCTGGGCGAAAGCACCCGACTTCGCCGACCAGCCCGCCCGGCGGGCCGAGGTGCGGGCCCAGACGGTCGTGGACCAGGAACGGTACCTGGAGGACGGCCTGACACCGCTGCGGTGTCAGGCCTGCCACATCGAGGTACGGGTCCGCAAGAGCAGTTCCCGGCAGACCTCGGTGCAGTGGTCGCAGAACCCCGCCACCCACTGCCCGGTCTTCGCCGAACTGAGTGCCAAGGGCTACGGGCCCGGTCGGCCCGATACCTGCGAACGGTTGCAGAAAACCATCAAATGGGCCGTCGACGAGGGCGTTCTCGAAGTACCCGAGTAAACGGCCGGATTCCACCGGACATCCGTCCGGGCTCGTGTGTGAACGGGAGCCCGGCCCGGTTCGCTGCGGCGCTCTGGGAAAAAGTGCCAGTGGGCTAACCTGTTAGCTAAGGAGGTGGCCATGGCCGGAAACGCGGCGGAGCAGTTCAATATCCACGACGCGAAGACGAACTTGTCGCGAATCGTGGAACGAGTCGAGCGCGGCGAGGAAATCGTGATCAGCCGTGCCGGCCATCCGGTGGCCAAGGTTGTGCCGCTGGTCCGGCGCGCCGACCGTACCGGCCGTGGATCGTTGCGTGGAACGCTCACGCTCGACGCAGACTGGGACTCCGATGAGACGAACGAGGCGATAGCCGACGACTTCGGCATTCCACGGTGAGCTTGCTGCTGGACACCCACGTTGTGCTGTGGTGGCTCGCCGACGATCCGACACTCGCCGACGAGATCAAAGATCGGCTCGATCGCGATCCGGATGTGTTCGTGAGTGCTGTTTCGGTGTGGGAAGTGGCGATCAAGCATTCGGGTGGGAGATTGCACGGGCCGGCCGATCTTCCCGAGCGGGTACGCGACAGCGGTTTCACTCTGTTGCAGATCAATGCAGAACACGCCATCGCGGCCGGTCGGCTGCCGCTGATCCACCGCGATCCGTTCGACCGGATGTTGCTGGCGCAGGCGAGTTCGGAAAATCTGGTGCTCGCCACCCGCGATCCCTGGTGCCGCAAATACGAAGTTCCGACACTGGCGGTCTGACCGTCCGCGGTCCGCGCCGAGGTACGAATACGGCCGCACCTATTTCGTGGTGGTGGCCTCCTTCCGGAGGGTTCGGAAGCAGGCCACACCCGACGATGTTCGTGCGTACCGAAATGCGCGGTCAGCGCCGGTTACCGCGCTCGCGATACATCCGCCGCTGCTCCTTGGCGATACCCCGCCACACCTGGCTGCGCTCGGCCTGCAGTCGTTTGTCCGACCGCGCCTCCATCCAGGCGTTCTCCTTGCCGAGCTTGCGATAACTGCGCAGTCGCCGTTCGGGGACTTCCCCGGCGTCGATCGCCGCGCGGACCGCGCAACCCGGTTCGGCGTCGTGGGCGCAATCGGCGAACCGGCAGCCCGCCGCGAGCTCCTCGATATCGCTGAACGTCCGGCTGATGCCCTCGGCCGCGTCCCACAGACCGATCCCCCGCAGCCCGGGGGTGTCGATGAGGGTGCCCCCGGTGGGCAGCGGCCGCAGCTCGCGATGCACCGTGGTGTGCCGGCCCTTCTTGTCGGCCGCGCGCACCGCGTCGGTGGCGAAGACCTCCGCACCGAGCAACGCGTTGGCCAGGGTGGATTTACCGGCGCCGGAGGGCCCGAGCAACGCCACCGTGCCGTCCAGCACGGCGGTCAGCACATCGAGCCCGAGACCGGCTGTCGCGCTGACCGCAAGGACCGAGGCCCCCGGCGCCACGGCCCGCACCTCGTCGAGCGGTAGGTCCTCGGTGGCGTCGGCTTTGGTGAGCACGGCCACGGGCTGGGCGCCGCTCTCCCAGACCAGGGCGAGCATGCGTTCGATCCGTCCCAGATCCACGTCGCCGTCGGCGGGCGCGCAGATCAGCACGGTATCGACATTGGCGGCCAGTACCTGGCTCTCCGACCGCCCGGACGCGGCCGAACGGGTGATGGCGGTGCGTCGGGGCAGCTGCGCGCGGACATGCGAACGCGCGTCCAGGCTCACCCAGTCGCCGGTGCACAAACCGCTCACCGGCGAGTCCGCGCGTGGACAGGTGGCCCGGGCGGGGCCGGTGGGGGTCACGACATCACATTCGCCGCGATCCATCCGGACGATGCGCGCGGGAACGCAATCGGCTTCAAGGAGGGGGAGACACTGCGCGGCTACGGCTTCAGTCCAGCCGAAAGGGACGAGTGGGTCGAAGTCGACCATCGGAAGAAGATCCTTCGTCGGGCACCGAGCCCGACGGGCTCAGCGAGTGGAATTCGAGAGGGAGAACGACGGGGCGGTACGAACCGATACGGTTCGCCGCGCCACGGCAATCCGGGCGACCGTCACGTTCTCCACCTCCTTCACGACTCGCTGTTTCGGTTACTCTGGCACGCCCCTCGACGCCGCGCAATCCTTTTTCACGGCGATCGCACCGTTACCGGCGGATGCCGCGTCGGGAGGTTCAGGCGACCGCGTAATCGCCGAGCCCGGGTTCGAGCAGATCGAAAACCCGGCCGGCGTCTTCGACCGTCCTGGCCACGATCCGCTCGACGGGGAGCCCGCGCAGGGTCAGCTCCTGGACTCGCTGGAACAGCAGACGGTGGGCGGCACCGAACTGGGCGGCCGCCGCCCGGCGGGTGAGCTCGTCACCGGGCAGGACCGCGCCGAGTGCCTGTTCGCGGAGTTCGTGCAATTCGCGCAGTCTGGCCACCAGCGTGGGACTGTCGGCGATCATGCGGCAGAAGCCGGGGCCGGAAAAACCGGCCAGGGCGTCGGAACGTCTTGCGGCGGCCACGTATTCGTCGCGCAAGGCGGCCAGCGCGGAGATGCCCCGGGCACGGGATGGCCCGACTGCCGGAGTGGTCGGCTCGACACCCGTTTCGGCCCACGGACCGCACGGGTGATCGCTGGTCTTCCCGGCGGCGAAAAGGAAAGGCGGAGTCGTGCGCAGTATCCGGTACAGCGAGAACCTCCGAACCGCAGATGTCCCGCGGCCGGCTCCGGGCCCGGGACAGTTGCTGGTTCGTACCCGGCTGGTGGGTGTCCATCTAGGCCTGGTCCGGCTGCTGCGGACCGGCAGCAGCCACCGGCCCGGCGGAGAGATGGTGGGCACGGTGATCGAGGTCGGCCCCGGACTTCCCGCTACCTGGCTCGGGAAGGACGTGGGTGGTGTGGTTCTCGACGAGGTCTATGCCGACTACGTCCTCGCCGACCCGGCCCTGGTGACCGAACTACCCGCCGAGGCGGACCCCGCCGCCGCGCTCGCGCTGGTGCGCGGCGGCCTGGTGGCGACCGGGGCGCTGCACGCGGCCGGTTCCCTGGCACGGAAATCGGTGCTGGTGACAGCCGCGGCGAGCGGATCCGGTCATCTCGCCGTGCAGCTCGCGCGAATCATGGACGCCGCACGGGTGGTCGGCGCGGCCGGTTCGGCGGACAAGGCCGACTTCGTGCGCGAATGCGGCGCCGACGCCGTACTCGGCTACGACGAGCCGTGGCACGAACGGTTCGATGTGATCGTGGACGGTGTCGGTGGTGCGCTGGTACCGCGGGCGGTCGAAGCGCCGGCGCCGCGCGGGCGACTGGTGGTCTACAGCGCGGGCGGCGGCACGGTGGAGGCGGGAACTCTGCTCGCGGAGCACAAGACCGTAACAGGTTTCTCGATGGGGCTGCTCGCCCGCACCGAGCCGGACTCGTCGACGCCTACCGCGCCGAGCTGTGGCGGCTGCACGCGAGCGGCCGGATCCGCCCGCGCTACACCGTCTACCCGCTCGAACCGATCGCCACCGCGATCGAATCCATCGAGAAGCGCCGGAACACCGGGCGGGTGGCGGTGCGAATGGATACCACCGATCAGGCCGGATTCCCACCGGACCGGCCCCCGGCGGCGTGGGCGGCACCTTTTCACCAAGGCAGCGGTCCGTATTCCGCACTGTCCGCGGCGCCCCAGCGATAGCCCCAGAACTGTCCCGTCGGCCCGTCGTCGGGCAGTGTCGCCAGGTGCACGACCGGTTCGGCGCCCTGCGCGGCGGTGCGGAAACCGGTGTTGCCGTTGAAATCCGTCGCGCAGTAGCCGGGATTGGCCGCATTGACCTTGATCGCGGTATCGCGCAACTCCTTCGCGTACATCAGGGTGATCATCGTCAGCGCGGTCTTCGACGTGGGATAGGTGATGGCCGCCATCGGCCACAGCGGGCCGTCCGGATCGGCGGCCAGCGCCATCGACCCCACCTCGCTCGAGGTGTTGACGATCCGGGCGGCGGTGGCCCGGCGCAGCAGCGGCAGCATCGCGTTCGTGACAGCGACCGGCCCGAACACATTGGTCTCGAATACTTCCCGCAGTGTGTCCGGGGTGGTCGCGGACGGCGTGCCGTCACCGTCGAGCCGGCCGGGGATACCGGCGTTGTTCACCAGGATGTCGAGGTGTCCGAACTCGGTGTCGATACCGGACGCCGCGACGGCGATGGAATCGGCATCGGTCACATCCAGCCGGAGGAACCGGGCGTCCCCGCCGCCCGCGGCCAGCTTCTCGGCGGCCGCCCGGCCGCGGCCGGAATCGCGGGCACCGATCAACACGGTGGCTCCCCGTTCGGCGAGCAGGCGGGCGGTTTCGAATCCGATGCCCCGGTTGGCTCCGGTGATCAAGGCGATTGTCGTCATGGGCAGAAGGTTCCATCGGCGGGCGCCGGGCAGGGAGTCCCGGGCGAACGTGGTATCGGCTGTACCACGCTGGACAGGGCCGGACAGCCCAGAATGGGACGATGACCGACGCCATCGCTATCGCCGCGTTCCTGCGGGCCCGGCGCGACGAACTGCGTCCGCGCGATGTGGGGCTCCCCGAGACGGGCCGGCGGCGTACTCCGGGGTTGCGCCGCCAGGAGGTCGCGCAGCTGGCTGGTATCTCGGTGGAGTACTACGTGCGGCTGGAACAGGCGCGTGGGCCCCGGCCGTCGGAGCAGGTCCTCGGTGCGCTGGCCCGGGCGCTGATGCTCACCGGTGACGAACGCGCCTATCTGTACCGGACGGCGGGCTATCGGGCGCCGGATATCGTCGGCCCGAACCGGATCGTGTCCGCGGCTGTGCGCACGATTCTCGACGCAATGGTGCCGCTTCCCGCCTATATCGTCGACGCCGCCTACGAAGTGCTGGCCTGGAACCGGTGTGCGGTTCCCTTCATCGGCGATCTCGCCACCCTGCCGGGGTCCGAACGCAATATGGTCCGCTGGATCTTCCGGCAGCCCGCGGACGATCCGAGATGGGACGACGAGGAGATCCTGTCCTTCGCCCGGACCACGGTCGCCGATCTGCGCGCCACCTGTGCTCGATATCCGGGAAATCCCTCGGTGACCGGCTTGGTGACCGAACTGCTCGCTACCGCACCGCGGTTCGCGCAGTTGTGGGCCGCCCAGGACGTCGCGGTGCGGCGCACCCATCGCAAGCAGGTGCCCCACCCGGATCTGGGGCAGCTCGACTTCGAATGTCAGGTGCTACACGTACCGGATACCGACCAGCGGATGATCGTGTACTGCGCGAGTCCCGGATCGCCGACCGGCTCGGCCTTCCGGCGGGTAGCCGAGGCGGCCGAGCCGGCGGTGAGTCGATGAACGCTGTGCCGTCAGTGGTCGACCAGCGGCCGGCGCGGAACACCGAAGAGTTCGGCGTCGCCGTGGGCGCGTTTGAAGTACAGGTGCGCGTCGTGTTCCCAGGTGATGGCGATGCCGCCGTGCAGCTGCACGGTTTCCGACGCGATCTCGGAGAACGATTCCGAGCACTGCCGCCGAGCGACCCAGACATCCTCCGGCGCCGAAGCGGCATCCTCGGCCACTGCGAAGGTGGCGGCCAGCGACGCGGATTTCGCGGACTCGGCGAGTACGTACATATCGGCCATCCGGTGTTTGAGGGCCTGGAAGCTGCCGATGGCCCGGCCGAACTGCACCCGTGACTTCGTGTACTCCACGGTCGCTTCCAGGCAGTACTCGGCGGCACCCACCTGTTCGGCGGCGACGGCGGCCCAGGCGATCCGGTGCAGCCGTTCGATGATCGGCCCCGGATCCGCATCGCCCAGCCGGCGGCCGGGAGTCGCGGTGAAGGAGATCTCGGACAGGGCCCGCGAGGGATCCATGGCGGCGACGCGGCGCCGTTCGACACCGGTGGCGGCCGGGTCCACCTCGAACAGGCCGGTTCCGGTGACCACGATCAGGGTGTCGGCGACGGTGCCGTCCAGCACGTAGTGCGCCGTTCCGTCGAGGGTGTCGCCGTCGGCCCGGACCCCGAAATCGTCCCAGCCTTTCGCCGAGGCCCAGCAGACGGCGAGCGTGCCGCTCCCCTCGGCGACAGCGGGGAGCAGACGCGCGCAGGCCTCGGTGTCCCCGGAGAGCAGCACCGCCTGCGCCCCCAGCACAGCCGATCCGAGCATCGGCACATCGGCGAGGGTCCGGCCGAGTTCACCGACCACCAGCAGGGATTCGGCCAGTCCCGCACCGAACCCGCCGAACTCCTCGGGTATGGCCAATGCGGCCACCCCGACCTGTTCGCACAATTGCGCCCACAGCTGCGGGTCGTAACCCAGTTCGGTGTCCATGGCCTTGCGGATACCGGCCCGGGCGTCCCGTTTGGTCAGCAGTCCCCGGACCGCCGTCACCAGCTCCTGCTGTTCCTCGCTGATCATCTCTTCTCCCGTGTCTTCCGGACGGACACCGGCAGCGCATCCGTCCGTTGTCGCCGCTGCCTGCTGGTTCTGGTCAGGTGAGCGCGCCCGACGGGTCGGCCGCGGCCGGGGCGCGCAGGGCGTCGGCCACCCGGCCCCGATGCAGATCCGGGGTGCCCCAGGCGGTGCGCAGGGCGGTGACCCGGGTCAGCCACAGCGACAGATCGTATTCGGCGGTGTAGCCGATGGCGCCGTGTACCTGCAGGGCGCTGCGCGCCGCCCGGTAGGCGGCGTCGGCGCAGGCCACGGCCGCGGCGGAGGTGTCGCGGGCCCGGTTGGGGGTCGCGGTGGTCAGCGCCGCCCGGTACAGCAGTGGTTCGGCCAGATCGAGGCCGATGAAGACATCCGCCAGTTTCTGTTTGAGGGCTTGGAACTCACCGATCGGCCGACCGAACTGCTTGCGCTGTTTCACGTATTCGGTGGACGCATCGAGCAGCGCCTTGCCGGCACCGAGCAGCAGCGCGGCGTTGGCCAGGACGCCGGCGTCGAACCCGGCCGCGGCGGCCGCGGCCACCTGCGGGCCCTCGGCCACGAGCTCCTCGGCCTCGACCACGAACAGCCGGCGTGCCGGGTCCACGGAGCGGACCTGTTCCCTGATCCGGCCGGTGCTCACCCGATCACCGTCGACCAGCAGGACGAGGTCGACCCGGTCGGCGTCCACGGCCACCGCTCGACCGCCGCGACCGCGCAAGGCCACGGTGGCCGCGAGCGTGCCCTCGGAAATACCCGGCAACCAGCGCCGGGCGGGTTCCTGGTCGGTGGCCGCCAGCGCCTGCAGCAGCGCGGGAACGGCCGCGGCCGATTCCACCAGCGGTCCGGCCGCGGCGGCGCGGCCGATCTCGACGAAGGCGACTATCTGGTCGAGCGGTTCGGCGGCGAGGCCGCCGAATTCCTCACCGATGGTCAGGCCGAATGCCCCGGCGGCGGCCAACTGTTCGATCAGCGCGCGGCCGGGCGCCGGATCGTCGGCACTCCACGCCCGCACCGCGGCGGTGGTGGAACCGGATTCGAACAGTTTGCGGATACTGGCACCGAAGTCGAGATGCTCCGGGCTGAGCGCGAATTTCATCGGCTGCTTCCCCTCGGTAGGCCGAGGAGCCGCTCGGCGATGATGTTGCGTTGGATTTCATTGGTGCCGGCGTAGATCGGGCCGGACAGTGAGAACAGATAGCCGTCGGTCCAGCGGCTCTCCTGCTCGGCCTCGGCGCCCAGCAGCTCCAGTGCGGTCTCGTGCATCGAGATATCCAGCTCGGACCAGAACACTTTGGTGATCGACGATTCGGCACCGAGTTTGCCGCCCTCGTTCAGGCGGGTGACGGTGCCGAAGGTGTGCAGCCGGTAGGCCTCGCTGCCGATCCAGCCATCCACCACCGCGTCCCGGGCGGCAGTGCCGGTATCGCCGCGCTCGGTCCACAGGTCGATCAGCCGCTGCGCGGTCGCGCTGAACCGGCCGGGGCTGCGCAACGAGAGACCGCGTTCGTTACTGGAGGTGCTCATAGCCACCCGCCAGCCCTCGTTCGGGGCACCGATCACATCGCTGTCCGGGACGAACACATCGTCGAGGAAGATCTCCGCGAAACCCGGTTCACCGTCGAGTTGGGGGATCGGGCGCACGGTGACACCGTCGGCGGTGAGCGGGAACATCAGATAGGTGAGACCGCGGTGCCGTTCGGCGGTGGGGTCGCTGCGGAACAGGCCGAAGGCCCAGTCGGCGAATGCCGCGCGCGAACTCCAGGTCTTCTGGCCGCTGAGCAACCAGCCGCCGTCGGTGCGTTTGGCGGTGGACCTGATACCGGCCAGATCGCTGCCGGCTTCCGGTTCCGACCATGCCTGCGCCCAGATATCGTCGCCGCGCGCCATCCGCGGCATGATCCGCGCCAGCTGCTCGGGTGTGCCGTGTTCGAACAGGGTGGGGGCCAGCAGGAAGATACCGTTCTGACTCACCCGGCCGGGCGCGCCCGCCGCGTAGTACTCCTGTTCGAAGAGCACCCATTCCAGCAGTGACGCGTCGCGCCCGCCGAACTCGCCCGGCCACGACACCACCGACAACCGGGCCTCGGCCAGGGTGTGCTCCCAGGCGCGATGGGCTTCGAACCCGGCTTCGGTGTCCATGGACGGCAGAGGTTCCGGTGGAACGTTCACGGCCAGGAATTCGCGGACCTCCCGCTGGAATTCCCGGGTGCCTTCGTCGAGATCGAGGTCCATTCAGTCTTTCCCATCAGTTTTCTTCGCGGCGGCCGAACTCGCCTGCGCCATCGTTTTGGCGTTCATACCGCCCAGTGAATCCGTGCCGACCTCGGCATTGTGCGCATGTGCGAAATGGTGGAGGCCGAACACGGAGTCCATACCGGCGCGCATACCCATGAGATCCTCGGACTGGTTGACCGCTTTCTTGGTCAATGCCAGCCCGAACTGCGGCATGGCGGAGATCTTCTCGGCCAGCGCCATGGTCTCCGATTCCAGTTCGGCGCGCGGTACGACCCGGTTGACCATGCCCCATTCCTTGGCCTGGTCGGCACCGAAACGGTCGCCGGTGAACAGGAACTCCTTGGCCGCGCGCGGACCCATCACCCACGGGTGGGCGAAGTATTCGACGCCCGGAATTCCCATGCGCACGACCGGATCGGAGAAGAACGCGTCGTCGGCGGCGATGATCATGTCGCAGACCCAGGCCAGCATGAGCCCGCCCGCGATACAGGCGCCCTGCACCATGGCGATCGTCGGCTTGGGGATCTCCCGCCAGCGGCGGCACATACCCAGATAGACCTCTGTCTCGCGGGCGAACCGCTGGTCGCCGCCGGGCCGGTCCACATGGTCCCACCACAGTGCGGCCTTGTTCGGGTACTTCACGTGATGGTCGCGGCCGGGGGTACCGAGGTCGTGACCGGCGCTGAAGTGCTTCCCGTTTCCGGCCAGCACGATGACCTTGACGTCGGGGTCGGCCACCGCCCGTTCGAACGCGGCGTCGATGGCGTAGGTCATCACCGAATTCTGCGCATTGCGGTAATCCGGGCGGTTCAGGGTGACCACCGCGATCGCGCCGCGGCGTTCGTAGGTGACCACATCCGGCTCGTAGGGAATACTCCCGGCGGTGTCGGCGGCCCCGTTGTCCGTCATTGCGAATTCTCCTCACGTAGCTGGCGTTTGAGCACCTTGCCGCTGGCGTTGTAGGGCAGTTCGTCGCGGAATTCGACGAAGCGGGGCACCTTGAAATTGGCCAGTGCTTTGGTGGCGTAGGAGAACACCTGGTCCTCGGTGAGCGAAGCGCCCGGTTTCCGGACGATAAAGGCCTTGCCCACCTCGCCCATCCGGGTATCCGGCACGCCGACCACCGCGGATACCGCGACACCGTCCAGCCGGGCCAGTGCCTGTTCGATCTCGGCGGGATACACATTGAAGCCGCCGCTGACGTACATGTCCTTGAGGCGGTCGGTGATCTTCAGATATCCGCGGTCGTCGATCTCGCCGATATCGCCGGTGTGCAGCCAGCCGTCGGGGTCGACGGTTTTCGCGGTGCTCTCCGGATCGTCCAGATAGCCGAGCATCGTATTGGGTCCGCGCAGCAGTACCTCGCCGACCTCGCTGAGTTTCAGCTCGAACCCGGCCATGGCCCGGCCGCTGGACGCGGAGATGGTCTCGGCATCGTCGTCGACCCGGCACATGGTGGCGAAACCGCTGGATTCGGAGAGCCCGTAAGCGGTGAGCACCACATCGAAATCCAGTTCCGATCGCATCCGTTCCACCAGGACGACCGGTACCGGCGCGGCCCCGGTGATCGCCACCCGCAGGCTGTCCAACCGGTACTCGCCGCGGTCCGGGAAATCCAGGATCGACTGGTAGATGGTGGGCGGGCCGGGCAGGACGGTGATCTTCTCCTGATCGATGAGCCGCATGGTGGTCGGCACATCGAAGACGATCTGCGGGACCATGGTCGCCCCGGTGAGCAGGCAGGCGATGATTCCGGCCTTGTAGCCGAAGCTGTGGAAGAACGGGTTGACGATCAGGTAGTTGTCGTCGCTGTTCAGCGTGGCGCATTCGGTCCAGCCGCGGACCGCGGACAGGGTCTGGCGGTGCGCGATCAGCACGCCTTTGCTGCGCCCGGTGGTGCCGGAGGTGAACAGGATGTCGGACAGATCCTCGGGGCTGATCGATTCGGCGTGTTCCCGGGCCTGTTCGCGGCTCACGCCGGCACCGGCCGCCTCCAGATCCGACCAGTTCAGCGCGTCGCCGACCGCCTCCTCGGTGCCTTCGACCGGGAGTACGACCACGGTGTCGATCCGCAGATCCGGCGCGGCCGCGCGCAGTTCGGCGAGCCGGTCCCGTTTCAGGAAGGTGCCGGCGATGAAGAGCGCTTTGGCATCGACCCGCCGCAGCACATCGGCGACCTCGTCGGCGACGTAGCGGGTGTTGAGCGGGACCAGAGTGGCGCCCGCGTAGTGCGCGCCCAGGGCGGCGATCACCCAGTGGTGGGTATTGGGCGACCAGATACCGATGCGGTCTCCGGTGCGGATACCGCGGGCGAGCAGCGCGCGTGCCACGTCCTGTACCTGTCCGAGCAGCTGGTTCCAGTCGAGCCGGACCGGGCCGTCGGCAAGTGCCGGCGCCGCGCCGTAGCTCCGGGCGGCGGCGTGCAGGGCCAGGGGGGTGGTCCGGTCCGTCGGTGGTGTGTGCGCAGGGGTTGTCACGGGTGTCCTCGATGTCGTGCGGCCGTGGGCGGTGCGCGGTCTGCGAGTTGCGGTCTACAAAGCAAGTGCTTGGTAG
Source organism: Nocardia sp. NPDC001965 (assembly GCF_053594175.1). Classification (NCBI taxonomy): domain Bacteria; kingdom Bacillati; phylum Actinomycetota; class Actinomycetes; order Mycobacteriales; family Nocardiaceae; genus Nocardia; species Nocardia sp. NPDC001965. The sequence goes on along the minus strand of NZ_JBSFDZ010000018.1, from coordinate 58,796 downwards.
GTTATCCTACCGGCGTGGGTGCTATCCAGACCTCAGAATCCGGTACCGGTCGCGACGGCGGACGGCAATCGGCCGAACCCGCCGCCCGGGCGCGGCCGACGGCCGAGCGGACCAGCGTGGCCGCCCTGAACGACGGCGAATTCGCCGATCAGGTGCGGAGCTGGCTCGACGAGCAGCTCAACGGAGAATTCCGGGAACTGCGCGGGCTCGGCGGACCCGGCCGCGAACACGAGGCATTCGACGAACGCCTGGAATGGGACCGCGCGCTGGCGGCCGCCGGCTGGACCTGTCTGGGCTGGCCGGTGGAATACGGCGGTCGCGATGCCAGCGTCGCGCAGCAGATCATCTTCCACGAGGAGTACGCGAAGGCGAACGCGCCCGCGCGGGTCTCCCATGTGGGTGAGGAGCTGCTCGGGCCGACACTGCTGGCCTTCGGCACCGACGCGCAGCGTGACCGCTTCCTGCCGGGGATCCGCACCGTCACCGAACTGTGGTGCCAGGGGTACTCCGAACCGGGCGCCGGTTCCGATCTCGCCGCGGTCGCCACCTCGGCCCGGCTCGACGGCGACCAGTGGTCGATCAACGGGCAGAAGATCTGGACTTCGCTGGCGCACGTGGCCGACTGGTGTTTCGCCGTCTGCCGCACCGAACCGGGCTCCAAACGTCACAAAGGTCTTTCGTATCTGCTGGTACCGATGGATCAGCCGGGTATCGAGGTTCGCCCGATCGTCCAGCTCACCGGCACCTCCGAATTCAACGAGGTGTTCTTCGACAACGCCCGCACCGACGCCGACCTGGTCGTCGGCGAACCGGGCGACGGCTGGCGTGTGGCCATGGGCACTCTCAATGTCGAACGCGGTATCTCCACGCTCGGCCAGCAGATCCGCTTCGCCCGGGAACTCGCCGCGATCGAGAATCTGGCCCGCGAATCCGGTGCCCTCGACGATCCGCTGCTCGCGGAGAAGATAGACCGGGCCTGGGTGGGGCTGCGGGTGCTGCGCGCGCACGCGCTGCGCACCATGGCCGAGACCGCGGACGACGGTGGTCAGGCCTCGGTGGGCAAACTGCTGTGGGCGAACTGGCATCGCGGGCTCGGCGAACTCGCCATGGCGGTACGCGGTGCCGCCGGACTGGTCGCCGCGGACGGCGATCTCGACGAATGGCAGCGGCTGTATCTGTTCACCCGCGCCGATACGATCTACGGAGGTTCGAACGAAGTGCAGCGCAACATCATCTCCGAGCGGGTGCTCGGCCTGCCCCGTGAGGCCCGGCAGTGAGCGGGCCGCTGTCGGTCGCGCCCCAGCAGACCCCGGCACACGGACTGCTCACCGGCCGCCGGGCCGTGGTCACCGCTGCCGCCGGTACCGGGATCGGCTCCGCGACGGCTCGCCGGCTGCTCGCCGAAGGCGCCGATGTGGTGGTCTCGGACTGGCACGAACGCCGGTTGGCGGCCACCCGGGCCGAACTGGCCGAGGAATTCGCCGACCGGGAAGTCGCCGCGATCGTTTGTGATGTGACCAGCACGGGGCAGGTCGACGAACTGGTGCGCGGTGCGGCCGGTGCGCTCGGCGGAGTCGATATCTTCGTCAACAATGCCGGGCTGGGCGGTGAGACGCCGGTGGTCGATATGACCGACGAACAGTGGGACCGGGTGCTCGACATCACGCTCAACGGCACCTTCCGCTGTACTCGCGCCGCGCTCAACTATTTCCGCGACGCGAAACACGGCGGCGTCATCGTCAACAACGCCAGCGTGCTCGGCTGGCGGGCCCAGTACGGTCAGGCGCACTATGCCGCCGCCAAGGCCGGAGTGATGGCGCTGACCAGGTGCAGCGCGGTGGAAGCCGCCGAACTCGGGGTCCGGATCAACGCGGTCTCGCCGAGTATCGCCCGGCACGCCTTCCTGGACAAGACCAGCTCCACCGAACTGCTCGACCGGCTCTCCGAACGGGAGGCCTTCGGTCGTGCGGCCGAACCGTGGGAGGTGGCGGCCACCATCGCGATGCTCGCCAGCGACTACACCACCTACCTCACCGGCGAGGTGGTCTCGATCAGCAGCCAGCGCGCCTGAGCGCTGTGGTCCGGGGCCGGTCCCGTGACCGGCCGGATATCGGCCCGGGGCTGCCGGGCCGATATCGGCTACCGCACGGCCCGGCCGGTATCGGTGCACACACAAAGGCCCACGCCGGCACCGGCGCTGCCGGGCTCGGCGACGAGCCGTGGCGGGGACTGCCGGGTCCGAGGCCACCGGAAGGCGGCCGTAGGAGATGTCGAGGTCGGTCAGGCGCGGGTCAGCGCGAAGATGCGCAGCTCACGGTCGGTACGACCCCGATAGGCGGCATACGCGCCGGTGATCTCTACGAAACGCTCGAAAACAGATTCCGCTTCCGGACCCTCGACCCGGGCGGCGGTGACCGGGATACGTTCGCCCGCAATGGACACGGTCGCGCTCGGCTCGGCGAGCAGATTCGCCGTCCACGCCGGGTGGCGGGCACCGCCGAAATTGCTGCCGATGACATAGAGCGTGGCGCCGTCGTGCACGCACAGCAGCGGCTGGGTGCGCGGTTGCCCGGACCGGCGGCCCGTCGTGGTCAACAGGATCACGGGTGCGCCGACCGGCCCGAGCACTGTGTAGCGGGCGCCGGTGCGCTCCAAGACCTTTCGATCCAGTGGGGTGAGAGCGCGGATCACCCGGGAGCCGATCTTCGTGCCGGCGAACCTGTCGGCCGCGTGGGCCAGCGGGCTCTCCGGGGAGCCCCACTGTCGCTGCGGGAACGGCGTCGTCATACGCCGGAATATACCGGCGCGGCCGTCGTGTCCAGCGGGGCCGGTCCGAGCGCGGCCGGCTCGCCGTGGTTCGGCCGGGTGCGCCGCGGCACCGGACCGACGTGGGGATTTCCGGTGTGCGGGCCAGCGCACGGGATCAACCCGGTTCGAATATTTCTATGTGGTGGAACCGGTTCCGGATCTGTTGCGTCCAAAAGATCGGAAGCAGTGCGGAGTTCGTGCTTCTTCCGAGATATGGGCCCGAGGGGTCCGGCTCCGACAGGAGGGGGGAGCCGGAAACCTCGGGCCTTCTCGCCGGTATCGTCTCGGCCTCGCGGGCTAGGTATCGTTACCGCCATTTACCAAGCAAATGCTTGGTTGTATCATGGCGGGGTGACCGCACCCGACCCTTCGAAATCGGCCCGGCGAACCGAACTACTGGACCTGGCGGCCGAGCTGTTCGCCGAACGGGGCGTGCGCGCCACCACGGTGCGTGATATCGCCGACGCGGCCGGCATCCTCTCCGGCAGTCTCTACCACCATTTCTCCTCGAAAGAGGGCATGGTGGACGAGATCCTGCGCGGATTCCTGGACGAGTTGTTCGGACGCTACCGCGAGATCGTCGCCGCCGGGCTGAGTTCACGCGCCACCCTCGAAGCTCTGGTACTGGCCTCCTATGAGGCTTTCGACCGCTCACACGCTGCCGTGGCCATCTACCAGTCCGAGGCCAAACGCTTGCGTGCCGCCGAACGGTTCGCCTATATCGACGACTACAACCGTGAATTCCGCGAACTCTGGCGGCGGGTCCTCACCAGCGGTGTCGCCGACGGCAGTTTCCGCGCCGAACTCGATATCGATCTGGCCTACCGCTTCCTGCGCGACACGGTCTGGGTCGCGGTCCGCTGGTATCGGCCGGGCGGCGGTTCGGTCACCGTCGACACCCTCGCGAAGCAGTACCTCACCATCGTGCTCGACGGGCTCACCGTGCCGGGCCACACCGATTAGGAGAAATCCATGGCAACAGCTGCCCGCCGCCCCTATACGCCGCTGAGCGAGGCGTATGTGATCGACGCGGTGCGCACCCCGGTCGGTAAGCGCAACGGCGCGCTCGCGCAGGTCCACCCGGCCGATCTCGGTGCCGCCGCGCTCCAGGGCCTGCTCGGGCGCAATTCGATCGATCCGGCGCGGGTCGACGATGTGATCGTCGGCTGTGTCGACAATGTCGGCCCGCAGGCCGGCAATATCGGCCGCACCATCTGGCTGGCCGCCGGGTATCCGGAAGAGGTGCCGGGGGTCACCGTCGACCGTCAGTGCGGATCCAGCCAGCAGGCCATCAATTTCGGCGCCCAGGCGATCATGAGCGGTACCGCCGAGGTCATCGTGGCCGGTGGCGTGCAGAACATGAGTGCCATCCCGATCTCCGCCGCCATGATCGCGGGTAAGGAGTACGGCTTCGATTCGCCGTTCGTCGGCGCCGAGGGCTGGGATCACCGCTACGGCACCGGTGAGGTGTCGCAGTTCCGCGGCGCGCAGATGATCGCCGAGAAGTGGGGGATCAGCCGCGAGGATATGGAGCAGTGGGCGCTGCGCAGCCACGAGCGCGCCCGGGCCGCCATCAAAGCGGGCCGGTTCGACAACGAGATCGTGCCGGTGGGGGATTTCTGGATCGACCAGGGTCCGCGCGAGACCAGCCTGGAGAAGATGGCCTCGCTGCCCGCGCTGGAGGAGGGCAGCCCGCTCACCGCCGCCGTGGCCTCGCAGATCTCCGACGGTGCCAGCGCCACACTGCTCGCCTCGGAGTGGGCGGTCCAGGAATACGGCCTGACCCCGCGCGCCCGCATCATCCACGTCAGCGCCCGCGGCGCCGACCCGCTGTACATGCTCACCGCGCCCATCCCGGCCACCAAGTGGGCGTTGGAGAAGACCGGCCTGACCATCGACGATATCGATGTGGTCGAGATCAACGAGGCTTTCGCCCCGGTGGTGCTGGCCTGGTTGAAAGAAACCGGCGCCGATCCCGAGAAGGTGAACGTCAACGGTGGCGCGATCGCCCTGGGCCACCCGCTCGGCGCGACGGGCGCGAAACTCTTCGCCTCGCTGCTCAACGAACTCGAGCGCATCAACGGCCGCTACGGGCTGCTCACCATCTGTGAGGGCGGCGGCACCGCCAACGCGACAATCATCGAACGCTGTGTTTGATCTGCGGCGGCGCGGGGTCGAGGCCCCCTTGGTCTCGCCGTTCGGGCCTCGGGACTCGCGCCTGCGGCGCATGCGCTTCGAGGCCTGAACGGCGAGACAGGCCTCGACCCTTGTCCGAGGAGATACCACCCAGGGAGATCGCCGATCCGGCCGCGCTCCGCGCGCTGGCGCATCCCTTACGTCAGCGACTCCTGCGCGCGCTCGCCGAGAACGGCCCCGCGACGTCCACCGCGCTCGGCGCGCTGCTGGGCGAGAGCACCGGAGCGACCAGCTACCACTTGCGACAGCTCGCCGAACACGGGTTCATCGAGGAGGCTCCCGAGTTGGCGAAAGGGAAGGAGCGGTGGTGGCGTTCGCCGGCCAAGGATCTGCGGTACCGGATGGATCGCGAACAGTCCCCGGAGGTACGCGAGCTGCTGGAACGGCTGTTCGCGCAACACCTCGCCGACGATATCGAGATGTTCCGGCGGTTCGAGGCCGAACGCGCGGAGATGGGTGAGTGGGCGGACCTCATGCCCTTCTCGCGGGGCGCGATCTATGCGACGCCCGCAGAAATCGAGGAATTCTTCGAGGACTACCTGGCGCTGCTGAAGCGTTTCCAGGCGACCCACCAGCGGGACCGGCCCGGCACCCGCCGCGTACTGACTCGTTTTCTCGCTTTCCCCGCGCCCGACGCGACCTCGGCCGAGTAGGACCACGATGCTCTCGACAGTCCGGCGTATCGCAGTGTCCGCCATCATGATCGCGACGGTGTGTTGCGGGATGCCATACGCACACGCGCAGGAACGCACCACCGTCGATATCACCTTCACCCGTGGCGACGGCACCACGACGACCGGCACTGTGCACGCGCCGGCCGCCGCCACCGGACGGCCCGGTGTCGTGCTCGTCCACGGTTCGGGCGACGGCCGGGGCGCTCAATACGACCAGGTCGCCGATGCTTTCGCTCGCGCGGGGATCGTCGCGCTGCGCTACGAGAAGCGCACCGAGGGGTATACGCCGGCGCACCGCGACTATTCGCTGCTGGCCGATGACGCGCTGGCGGGTCTGGCCGCATTGCGGAGTCGGCCGGAAGTCGATCCCACCCGCGTGGGCCTGTGGGGGTTGTCCGAGGGCGGATGGGTCGCACCGCTGGCCGCTTCGCGGTCCACCGACGCCGCTTTCCTGATCACGATCGGCGCGAACTCGGTCGCGCCCGCCGCACAGCAGGCGTGGGCGAACGAGACCAGGTTCGGTGCGGCGGGAGTGCGCGGATCGATGGTCGACGTGCTGGCGCGCAACGGGATTCGACAGTTGGTCGGGGCCGGGCTGTTCGCGCAGGCCGACTACGACCCGATTCCGGTGCTGGAACAGATCGCGCAGCCGGTGCTCGCGATCTGGGGCGAGCAGGATCGGCTGACCCCGCCGGGTGACAGCCTGCGTGGTTTCCGGGCGGCGTTCGACCGGGTCGGGAAGACGAACTACACGCTGGTCACCCTGCCCGGCGCTCAGCACGGCGGGCAGCCGACCACCGACGGTTTCGACAAACTGCCCGGCCTGGCGCCGGGATACGGCGAACTCCTGGGTGAGTGGGTGAACGGGCTGCCCGGTTCGGCTGCCACGCCGCGGGTGGATCGACCCGTGGTGCAGGGGCGTCCGGTGCGCGACCTCGGACCGGTGGCCTGGTGGGAGTCGGCCGCGGCGAACCTGGTGCTGCTGGGCGCGATCGTTCTAGCGTTCGGTGGCTATGCCCTGACCGGCACCGTGCGGGCCTGGCGGCTGCCGGACCGGCGGCCCGCGCGGATACTCGTGTCCGCGGGGGTGATCGGTATCGGCGGCGCCGTCGTCCAACTGGGCTATATCCTCACGACCCGCGCCACCTCTTTCGGCCCCTTGCTGTTCGGACGCACCTTGCCATGGCTGGCACTGCAGATATTCGCCGTGTGCGCGGTGATCGCACTGAGCCTCGTCGTCGCGCGAGGACACCGAACGCTGGCCGGAGCGACCGCCGGCGCACGGACCCGATGGGCGGTAATGGTCGGCGGCGGAACAGGTTTCGTGCTCTGGGCGATCTACTGGGGTCTCCTGCTCCCGTGAACGCCTCCGAGGGGCCCGATCGGGACGTAGGGCCTGCCACTGATCGGGGTGATCGGCGAACAGTGCGGCGGCGATACCCACGAGCTCGGCAACTGTTTCGGCGCCGGCGCCGCCCAGTAGTGAGAGGAATCCGGCGATCTCGAGATCGGTCAGCGCGGTCTTCGTCGCGTCGCCGCGGTCGACCTCGGCCGCGATGAGCTGACTGCGCAGTTGCGGCATGTGGCGGGCATCCCACCGCACGGCCTGGAAATAGATAGTTAGCCTATGTAATAATATTTGGGTGCAGCCGATCCCGATGACAGAAGTGGACGACACCGTCGTCGATCTGCTGGTCACCGCGGGTCGGCTCACGCGCGCGGCGGGAATGCTCAGCGTCGACGACCTGCCGCGCGCCACCGTGCGCGCACTTGCCGTGCTCGACGAACACGGTTCGCTGCGGATCAGCGAGTTCGCTCGTATCGATCGCACATCACAACCCACGGCGACCGCGCTCATCGCCCGGCTGGTGGCGGAGGGCTACGCCTCCCGGCACCGCGACCCCGACGATTCGCGCGCCGTCGTCGTAGCACTCACCCCGGCCGGACATGCCCGGCTCGCCGCCACCCGCGCGTCCATGCGCGAGGCGCTGTCGGGTCCGCTACCGGGATTCGACGCCGAACGCCTGACCGGACTCGCCGCTGATCTACGGGAACTACTGGCGGTGATCCGGGAGTCGACCGAGGACCACACGCAACCGAGGAAACACCGATGAGCACCACGACCAGGACGGCCACCGCGCCGACCAGCACATCGACCGGGCAGCCGAAAGCAGTCTGGGCCGTCGCCTTCGCCAGCGTTATCGCGTTCATGGGCATCGGCCTGGTCGATCCCATTCTCAAACCCATCGGTGAACAGCTGAACGCCTCGCCGTCGCAGGTGTCGCTGCTGTTCACCAGCTATATGCTCGTCACCGGGGTGGCCATGCTGGTCACCGGCGTGGTGTCGAGCCGGTTCGGAGCCAAGCGCACGCTGCTCGCCGGACTCGCGCTGATCATTCTCTTCGCGGCGCTGGCCGGCATGTCGGGAACAGTCGGGCAGATCGTCGGCTTCCGCGCGGGCTGGGGCCTGGGCAACGCGCTGTTCATCGCGACCGCGCTGGCCACCATCGTCGGCGCCGCCAGCGGCGGGGTCGCCCGCGCCATCATTCTCTACGAGGCCGCACTCGGTATCGGTATCGCCACCGGACCGCTGCTGGGCGGTGTGCTCGGCGGAATCAGCTGGCGCGGCCCGTTCTTCGGTGTATCCGTGCTGATGGCCATCGCCTTCATCGCGATCGTCGTCCTGCTGCCCGAGAGCCCGAAGGCCGCGAAGCCGACGTCGCTGGCCGCGCCCTTCAAAGCGCTGCGGCACCGCGGACTGCTGGTCGTGAGCATCACCGCCCTGCTCTACAACTTCGGCTTCTTCACCCTGCTCGCCTACACCCCGTTCCCGCTGGACATGGGTACCTACGCGATCGGCTTCATCTTTTGCGGCTGGGGCATCCTGCTGGCCGTGGCCTCGGTGTTCTTCGCGCCGAAATTACAGCACCGCTTCGGCACCCTGCCGATGATCGCGGTGGCGGTCGGACTGTTCGCCGCCGACCTGGCGGTGATGGCGATGTTCGCCGAGCACAAGCCCGTGCTGATCGGGGGCGTGGTTCTGGCGGGCCTGTTCCTCGGTGTGAACAACACCCTGATCACCGAGGCCGTGATGATCTCCGCTCCGGTCGAGCGCTCGACCGCGTCCGCCGCCTACAGTTTCGTCCGGTTCGTCGGCGGCGCCGCCGCGCCGTGGCTGGCGGGCAAACTCGGTGAGACCAGTGTTTCGCTGCCGTTCTGGGTCGGCGCGGTCTGCACCGCCGCGGGCGTTGTAGTGCTGCTGGCCGGCCGCTCCGCGCTCGCCCATATCGACGACCACGACCCCGCCCCGCACAGTGTGGAGGAAGCGCAGGCGGTGACGGTCGGAGACTGACCTTCACGAGAGGTCGCCCGCGGGCCCCGCCAACAGGCGGGGCCCGCTTTTCGCGACCGCCGGGTGAAACCTGCCGAGCGTAGGGTCGGAGGGTATGACCGAAGCGCAGCGAGACGAGGTCCGGGTCGAGACCAGCCAGAAGCGGGTGCGGGTCTATCTCGGCGGACACCTGGTCGCCGATACCGTGCGGCCCGCACTGGTATGGGAGAACCCCTACTACCCGACCTATTACATCCCGGCCGCCGATATCCGCGCGAAACTCGAAGCCGACGGCAGTACTCGCACCTCGGCGAGCCGTGGCGAGGGCACCGGATACGACGTCGTCGTCGACGGAACCACAGCTCCCGGCGCGGCACTTCGCTACTCGGAATCGCCCCGGTTGCGCGACCTGGTGCGGCTGGACTGGGACGCGATGGACGAGTGGTTCGAGGAAGACGAGCCGATCTATGTCCACCCGCGCAGCCCTTACGCCCGGGTCGACATTCTGGCGAGTTCGCGGCATGTGCGGGTGGAACTCGACGGTGTGACGGTGGCCGATTCACGGTCTCCGCGGATCCTGTTCGAAACCGGGCTGCCCGCCCGCTTCTACCTGCCGCTCACCGATATCCGGATGGATCTGCTGCGCCTCTCCGAGACCCACACCAGCTGCCCGTACAAAGGCAATGCCGACTACTGGAACGTCCGGGTCGGCGACACCGAGTATCCGGATCTGGTGTGGATCTATCGCACCCCTACTCCGGAGAGCCAGAAGATCGCGGGGCTGGCCTGCTTCTACAACGAGAAGGTCGATATCTATATCGATGGGGAGTTGCAGGAGCGGCCACAGACTCCGTTCCACTGAGAGAACGACGGCCGGCTCGTTGCGGGCCGGCCGTCACCGGGCTCACCGGGCCAGTTGCAGGGCCAGTGCCGCGGCCACCGGGATGATGTACAGCACCGGGAAGATCGCGGTCTTGTAGGAACGCGCCCGCAGCGCTGTCGCTGTCGCGCCGAGGAAGTAGAGGATCAACCCGATGGCGGCCGCGATGCCGATCACCGGTACGAAGAACCCCACGATCAGGCCCAGGGCGCCGGCGGATTTGGCCGTTGCCAGCCAGTTCCACCACGACCGGGGGACTCCGTACTGTTCGAGCGGTTCGACCACGAACTGCTGTTTCGTGAACAGTGCATACCCGGAGAAGCCGACCCAGAGGGCGGCAACCACTCCCACGATGTAGTAGGCGATGTTCATCAGAGTTGTTTCCTTTCGACAGCACAGACTGCCGGTTCGCCCGTGCGGGGCGAACCGCGTGAACCCGATGCCCGGGTAGACGAATACGAGGTGCGTTATCCGGACCGGAGCCGGGGACGGGCTCCGACCGGTGCGCGGCAATAGATTTCGGTGGGATTGCCCTCGTGCCGGACCGTATCGATACCGATGTAGCGCAGCAGCCACCGCGATTCGGTGCCGATCAGCTGCGCAGTGCAGAGGTAGGTGAGGTCTGCGTAGCGACGCCGATCCGCGACGAGCCGATGACGGACCTCGACCATTGCGCGCAACTGCGCACGATCACCGTCGATCACGACATTCGGTTCGCTGATGGTGTGGGCGGTGTCCACTCGGCCGGCCAGAAATCCCGATCACGATATTCACGATGGTGTCCCGGCCGATCAGGCGCTGTTCTACACGCCATTTTTCCGCGGCAGACCCCGTCGGGCCGCCCGATTCTCCGCGGTCCGGTCGCCGCCGGTTGGCAGGAGATGCTGTCGCTGATCGGTGCGGGCAAAGCCATCACCCCGACCTGCGACTGGGCCGGCGGCTTCTACGCCCGTCCGGATGTGGCCTTCGTGCCCTTATCCGGTGCCCGCGCCGTCCACCAGGCATTGATCCGGGCGGCCGGGCGCGACAGTATCGCGTCCCGGATCTTTGCCCACAGCGTCCTCGAACAGGCCGAGGCGGACGCGTCGATTCCGCTCAGCTGAGGGGACCGCCGGGTTCCGGTGCCGGCGGATCCTCGGGCCGGCCGATCTCGATCCCGTCGCGGGCCGCCAGGGCGCCACCCCAGTCGTAGAGCGCCTGCAGTACCGGCTGTAGTCCGGAGTCGATCAGCCGATAGGTCACTGTTCGGACCGCTGCCTCGTCCACAGTTCGTTCGATCAGGTGTGCCGCCTCGAGTTCGCGCAGCCGCTGGGTGAGCATCTTCTCGGTGATATCCGGGACGAGCCGGCGCAGTTCGCCGTAGCGCAGCGGGTATTCCTTGAGGTGCCCGAGGATCACCACCGCCCATTTACCGCCGATCGTGTCCATGGCCAGCTCGACCTGGCAGGAGTAGAAGGTCCGCCGCACGCTCACGAACCACAAAGTACGTTCTTGTGCTCCTACGGCCAAAGGTGATCGACTTCTCCGATGATCACCGAGTACATCCGGTACCGCATCACCGATCCGGCCGCGTTCGAGGACGCCTACCGGCGTGCCGCAGTATCACTGCAAGCCTCACCCTACTGCCGGACCTATGACCTGGACCGGTGCGTCGACGATCCCGAAAGCTATATCCTCCGGCTGACCTGGACGTCGGCGAGCGATCATCTGGACAAATTCCGCAACAGTCCGCAGTTCCGCGCGTTCTTCGCCGAGATCAAGGATTACGTGACCGGTATCGAGGAGATGCGGCACTACGAGCCGGTCGCGCTGGTGCCCTCGCTGTACGAATGGGCCGGTGGCGCCGCGGCGTTCGAGAACCTCTTCGCCACCTTCTACGACCGCGTTCCCGAGGATCCGGTGCTGGCGCCGGTGTTCGAGGGTATGCATCCCGATCACGCGAAACATGTGGCCGCCTGGCTCGGCGAGGTTTTCGGCGGGCCCGCGGTGTATTCGCAGCACCACGGCGGCCATCAGCACATGATCTCGCGGCACCGCGGCCGGGCGCTGACCGAGGAACAGCGTCAGCGCTGGATGAGTCTGTTGATCGATACCGCGGACAAGGTCGGGCTGCCCGCCGACGCCGAGTTCCGGTCGGCCTTTGTGGGATATCTGGAATGGGGCACCCGGATGGCGTTGCTCTTCTCCGGCCCGGACGCCCCGGAAGGGGCCAGTGAACCCACGCCCACCTGGGGCTGGGGCGAGATCCGCCCTTGGCCGCGAGGTTGAGCGTGATCCGCAGCCGCTGAATCCGGAGCGTCGCGCCCGACGCGGTGGCCTTTGCGCGCACCATGAGCCGACCCGGAAGATTTCGATCCACCAGCGGCCGAGTTTGTCGTCGACAGGTTCGCGAGGCCTTCTCGGCACGAAAAGTCCCGTCTGCCAATGGCAGACGGGACTTTCGACTGCCGTCAGCTGTTCGATTCGGCGCCCTGGGGGAGGATGGCGAGGGCCCCGATCCGGGCGACCGCGTCCGTCACGACCCGGTCGATCAACTCCTGACAGGTCGGCAGGTCGTCCAGGATGCCGCTCACCTGTCCCGCCGCCAACACGCCGGCTTCGGTATTGCCCTCGACCAGCCCGGCGCGCAACAGCATCGGGGTGTTGGCCGCCATCACGACCTGCGACCAGGTGAGGTCTTTGGCCTTGCGCATGGCCAAGCCGTCCTTGACCAGCGTGGACCATTTCATCCCGGTCATGCTCTTGAACCGGGCTGCGTTACCGACGGCCGCGGTGAGACCGCGGACCCGGCCCGAGTGCTCGAGTTTCTGAACGAGTTCGGTGTTCAGCACCCGGTGCGGCATCCCGTCGACCTTGGTCGACACCACTGTTTCGCCGAGTTGGCGGCGTAAGTATTCCTGTTTCACCGAATCCGGGACGCTGCTCTCCTGGGTGAGCAGAAAGCGGGTGCCCATGGCGACTCCGGCGGCACCATAGGCCAGGGCCGCGGCCAGACCGCGTCCGTCGTAGAAACCGCCCGCCGCGACCACGGGGATATCGACCGCGTCCAGCACTGACGGCAGTAAGAGGGTCGTGGCCACCGGGCCGGTGTGTCCACCGCCTTCACCACCCTGCACCACCACGGCGTCGGCACCCCAGGACGCGACCTTCACCGCGTGCTTGGCCGCGCCGATGGACGGGACCACCACCACGCCCGCGTCCTTGAGCTTCGCGATGAGATCTTTCTTCGGAGCGAGGGCGAAGGACGCGACCTTCACGTTCTCGCGGATCAGCAGATCGATCCGCTCGGGTGCGTCGGAGGCGTCGGCGCGGATGTTCACGCCGAACGGTTTATCGGTCTGCGCCTTGGTTTTGGCGATGGCCGTTTCCAGCTCTTCGTAGGTCATCGTGGCCGAGGCCAGAATGCCCAGACCGCCCGCGTTGGAGGTGGCCGAGACCAGGCCCGGTCCCGCCACCCAGCCCATACCGGTCTGCACGACGGGATGTTCGATCCCGACGAGTTCGGTGAGCGGGGTTCGCAGCCGGGGTGTCACTGCGGGACCTCGCGGTCACGGATCTTCTTCGGATCGAGGACCTCGCGGATGATCCGCAGTTCCTCGTCGGTCGGCAGGCGGGTTTCACCGGCGGTGCCCAGATCGGCGATCTCGAACGAGGTGTTCTCGGCGACCTCGTCGGCAGTGACCCCGGGATGCAGACTCAACGCCCGCATGGTGTGGTCCTGGCCGCCGAAATCGAAAACGCCCAGATTGCTGACCACACGGTGGATGTGGTGGAAGCGGAAGGCAGGGTTGCCGGGGTCGACCTTGTCGTAGCCGACACCGGCGACGATATCGACCTTCTCACCGAAGACCCGCTTGGTGTGGCGGCCGACCCAGTAGCTGGTCGGATGGTTGATGGTGTTGCCGGGTGCGCCGCGCACCCCGAACATCTGCCGGGTCGGCTGCTGGAGGGGGCCGAAGGCGGAGAGGTTCTGGTTGCCGTGGCGGTCGATCTGGTTGGCGCCCATGACCACGTGGCGGCGGCCCGAGGCCAGGACATCGAAGACTCTGCGGAACGGGATCCAGCCCTCGACCGGCGCTCTACCGCCGATGGGCGGCGTTTCGGCGAGGAAGAACGCCTCGCCGTCGGAGATGAGCAGATCGGGTTCGAAGGTGAGTTTCGCCAGCCGCGCACCCAGCTGCGCCATCGGCGACATGGGGCTGGCGAAGATCTCGCCGGCGCCACGGAAGATCTCGGCGCAGGCGATCGCGCACACCTCGGCCCGGGTACTGGTTTCGGTGCTGGTCACTGCTCCTCCTTGAAACGCGCGACGGCTGCCTGGTAATCGGCCTCGGAACCGCTGAGGTAGGTGTCGACGAAGGTTTTCCAGGTCTCCGGGGACCCGGCAGCTTCGACATAGTGGCGCTGGAACTTCTCGTCGCGGCCGTAGCTCTCACCGCCGAGGGTGAAATGCGCGCCGTTCGGCGCCTCGGCCACCGCGTCGACCATCATCCGGTTGAGCAGCAGCGACTGCGGCGGAACCGATTTCACCAGTTCCTCGGTTTCCACTATCCGCTCCACCGACAGGTACCGCTTCTCGGCCGCCAGGCAGAACAGGTCGTCCATGTAGGGGTCCACACCCTGGTACGCGGCGTTACCGTGGGCGTCACCGATGTTCAGGTGCACCAGCGCCGCGTCGAGGTCGAGCGCGGGCATGGCGATCAGGGTTTCCGAGCGCCCGTCCGGGCTCGGATACGGCGAGGTCACCGTCTGCAGTTCGCCGTCCCAGAAGTTCGGCACATCCGAACCCAGCCCTGCGCGGATCGGCAGGAACGGCAGTCGCGCCGCCGCGGCCTCGAGTCCGCATTTGAGCATGCCCTCGTCCATTTCACGGGCCACGATCTGCCCGGAGGTCCGGGCTTTCGCGAACCACGGGTCGTAGAAGGGCGCCGAGTCGAGGGAGACGAAACCGTAGTAGGCCTTACGGACCTTCCCGGCCGAGAGCAGCAGGCCCAGATCCGGTCCGCCGTAGGTGACCACCGTCAGATCGGTGACGTCGGACCGCAGCAGGGCACGCACCAGGGCCATCGGCTTACGCCGCGAACCCCAGCCGCCGATCCCGATCGTCATACCGCTACGCAGTTCACCGACGATCTCGTCCAGTGTCTTCCGCTTGTCTCGCATGGTTTTCCGCTCCATGTCAGTTCTTGTCCTTCTGCGCCGCCAGGTCTTCGTCGAAGCGTTCGCGGATCTCGTCGGATGCTCCGGAGAGGTTCAATTCGAAAGTGAATCCCTGCTCGAAGCGATAGCTGCGGTGCACGTCCTGCAGGTCGATTCCGTTGAGTGCGCGTTTGGCGGCCCGGATGACCCGGCCGTCCTTGGCGGCGATGTCCTTGGCGACCTCCAGCGTCGCGGCGTCCAGCTCTTCGCGCGGGACCACCTTCAGTACCGAACCGAAATGGTGCAGCTGCTGGGCGGTGGCGGTGCTGGCGGTGAAGAAGAGCGCGCGCATGAGGTGCTGGGGGACCAGGCGGGCGAGGTGGGTGGCGGCGCCGAGGGCACCGCGGTCGACCTCGGGCAGGCCGAAGGTCGCATCCTCGGAGGCGATGATGATGTCGGAATTACCGACCAGGCCGATACCGCCGCCGAGGCAGAAGCCCTGGACTGCGGTGACCACCGGGACCGGGCAGTCGTAGACCGCGCCGAAGGCCTCGAAACAGCCGTGGTTGGCGTCGATCAGTGCCTGATGTCCCGGTTTGCGCTGGATCTCCTTGATATCGACACCTGCGTTGAAGCCGCGGTTCTCCGCCCGCAGCACGACCACACGGGTCTCCGGGTCGCGCCCGGCGGCGCGGATCTCGTCGGCGAGGGCGAACCAGCCGTCCGAGGGTATGGCGTTGACCGGCGGATAGTCGACCGTGATCACGGCGATACCGGCGGATTCCGAATGGCGCTTGATCCCCATCGCGTATCCCATCTCGCATCTCGAGCATCTTGGCTAAGCAAGCAATTGCTTGGTAGGTTAACACGGTGGCACTCGAAATCGACCTGTCCGATCGCGTCGTCTTGGTAACCGGCGGTGTCCGCGGCGTCGGCGCCGGAATCAGCCGGGTCCTGCTGGCCGCCGGTGCGACGGTGGTGGCGTGCGCCCGCCGCCCCGGCGACGTGCCGGTCGAGGTGGACGGGCGGGCGATCGACTTCCTACCGTGCGATGTCCGCGATCCCGAGGCCGTCCAGGAGATGATCGCCGAGATCGTCCGGCGCCACGGCCGGCTCGATCACGCGGTCAACAACGCCGGGGGAGCGCCCTACGCGCTGGCGCGGGACGCCAGCCCCAGATTCCACACCAAGATCATCGAGTTGAACCTGCTCTCGGCTCTACATGTCGCGCAGGCCGCGCACGCGGTGATCAGCAGCCAGGACGAGGGCGGCTCGATCGTCAATATCTCCAGCCTCAGCGGTCACCGGCCCTCGCCGGGAACCGCCGCCTACGGTGCGGCGAAAGCCGGGGTCGACGCGCTGACCGTCTCCCTCGCCGCCGAATGGGCGCCGAAGGTTCGGATCAACTCACTGGTGGTCGGCGCTGTGGAAACCGAACTGAGCGCCCTCCACTACGGCGACGCCGAGGGCGTGGCCGCCGTCGGCCAGACCATCCCCATGGGCCGGCTGGCCCGACCCGAGGACGTCGGCAACGGAGTGGCCTTCCTGCTCTCCCCGCTGGCCGGATACATCTCCGGGGCGACCCTGCAGATACACGGTGGCGGCGAACCCCCGGCCTTCCTCGCGGTCGCCACTGCCGGACACAGCGGTGACAAGCCCGAGAGCTGACCCGACCAGCTCGAACAGATATCGACCATCGACGATAGGAACGGACATGGCAACCGAGGGCATCTGCGCCGGACGGATCGTGATCATCACCGGCGCCGGCCGGGGCATCGGCCGGGCGCACGCGCTGGCCTTCGCCGCCGAGGGCGCGAAGGTCGTGGTGAACGATCTCGGCTCCACCCTCAGCGGTGAATCGACCGCGGAGACCCCCGCCGAGCAGGTGGCTTCGGAGATCCGCGCGGCCGGCGGCGAAGCCGTCGCCAACGGTGACGACATCGCGAGCTGGGACGGCGCGCAACGCCTGGTCCAGCAGGCCGTGGACACCTTCGGCGGCTTGGACGTCCTGGTCAACAATGCCGGGTTCGTCCGCGATCGAATGCTGGTCAACCTCGCCGAGGACGAATGGGATTCGGTCGTCCGGGTCCACCTCAAGGGCCATTTCGCCACCATGCGCCATGCGGCCGCGTACTGGCGCGCCGAATCCAAGGCCGGACGCGCGGTGAATGCCCGGATCATCAACACCAGCTCCGGCGCGGGTCTGCAGGGCAGCGTCGGTCAGGGCAACTACGGTGCCGCCAAAGCGGGAATCGCCGGCCTGACCCTCACCGCCGCCGCCGAATTCGGCCGCTACGGTGTCACGGTCAACGCGATCGCCCCCTCCGCCCGCACCCGCATGACCGAAACAGTTTTCGCGGACATGATGGCCGCGCCCGAAGACGGTTTCGACGCCATGGCGCCGGAGAACATCTCCCCGATCGTGGTGTGGCTGGGAAGCGCGGAATCGGCGGGAATCACCGGGCGGATGTTCGAGGTCGAAGGCGGGCGCCTCGCGCTGGCCGAGGGCTGGCGCCACGGTGTCCCGGTGGACCGCGGCCAGCGGTGGAATCCGGCCGAACTCGGGTCGGTGGTATCGGAACTGATCGCGAAGGGCGCCACCCCGGAACCGGTCTACGGCGCCGGATAACCGGCGGCGCCTCCGGCGCTGCGGAGCCGGGCTCTCGTGAACCCGGTTCCGCACGCCTACGCTCGGTCTCCTCGGTCTCCTCGGTCTCCTCGGTCTCCTCGGTCTCCTCGGTCTCCTCGGTCTCCTCGGTCTCCTCGGTCCCGGAGCGCCGCCTCGCTGAACGCGGGTCTCGGTCCCGGCAGATCGAGGAGATATTCGTGTCGGTTCGGTGCGGGAAGGGGTCGCTTTCCAGCTACCCGGCGGCGGTGGGGTGATCGTGACCTATCCCATGCCCATCCGGGCGGTGAATGCGGTGGCCTGGCCCGCTATCTGCGGGTCGGTACCAGGCCTGCTGCGGGGTCGACGCTTCGTCATGCGTCGACTTGTGTGCTGGTTTACCATGGGCAACCATCTGTAGCTACTGCCCGGAACGCGGCAACGCCGGGTGAATTCGCATGACCGATCGAGGGGATGGCTGACGCATGGCCTTGGGCCGCTTCAAGCGATTGCTCGCAGTAGCCGGGGCGGCGGGATGCCTGGGCGTGTTCGGGGGGCCGGTAGTCGCGCAGGCCGATCCGTCCCGCAGACCGATCGTCGAGCAGGGGCCGTCCGGTAGTTCCGGCAGTGCCGGACCGGCGTCGCCGGATGCGCCCGAACCTTCCGAGAATGGGGAGCCGCTCGTCATCCCGGATCGGTCGGGCGACCCGGCGGCCGGTGGCCGGGCACAGCCGGAACCGGGTCCCGGACTCGGCACCGGCAGCAGCGCGCCGGCCGGAGACACACCCGCTGTGCCGGACGAGGGGACAGCCGGCAGCGGAACGGAATCCGATGATTCGGCCCGATGGCGGACACTGGACATCCCGGGCCGCGCCCCCGCCGCCGAACCCGTGGCTCCGATCGAATCCGGTACACCCGCCGCCCCGGCCCCCGAACCGGCACCGATAGCCGAACCGCTGGGCGCCGCTGGGCTGGCGACCGCGCTGGGCACCATCCTCGCCACCGGATCGGCGGCAGTCGGATCGGCCGCGATCGCCCCGCTAGCGGTGACCGGATCGGCTGCCGGTGCCACCGGTTCGGCCGCTGTAGGCACCGGTTCGGCCGCGGTGGGTTCCGCCGGTCTCGGGGTGGGCGTCACCGGTTCGGCCGGACTCGGGCTCGGTTCGGCCGCGGTCGGAACGGGTTCGGCCGCGGGAGCCGGCTTGCTCGGGACCGGTTCCGCCGGTCTCGGTTCCGCGGGCGCCGGAGTGCTCGGCACCGGTTCGGCGGGGGTGGGCTCGGCTGCTGTCGGTTCGGCTGCTGCCGGTTCGGCCGCGGTGGGTTCGGCCGGTGTGGGTTCCGCGGTTCCACTACTGGCACTGTTGCTTCCGGTTCCGGCGGCACCTCCACCGCCGGTCGGCCCGCCGCTTGCGCTGCCCGCACCGGGCGGTGCCGGTGGCCCGGCCGCGCCGGATGTGGCTGTCGCGGTCCTCGCTTCCCCTGCCGCCCCGCCGGTCGCCGCCGCACCCGCTCCGGGTGATGCCCCCTCGATCGCCGCCGCACCGCCGAACCACGCGGTGCGACCGACGAATGCCGAGGGCCTGCTGCCCGAACCCAAGGTGTTGTCGGTGATCGGGGGGTTGATCGCGCTGGCCATCGCCGGGACCGGTTCGGCCGTGATGAGTTACCAGAGTGCCGCCCAGGCTCAGGCACGGGTCGACGCCGCGCGCGCCCAATTCTTCGGAACGGGTGCGTGATCGCGATGACACAGAGCCGGACACAGAGCGCTCGTGCCTATCGCCGGGTGGCGGCGGCGGTCGACGCGGTATGCGCGGTCGCGGCGGACGCGGATGCCACCACCCTCGAACAAGTGGTGGAAGCGGTGGCCGCCGAACGTGGCCGGCCGATCGAGATCGCGGATGCCGATCTCGGTCCCGGGGTCTGCGGACAGCGCCGCTACTACCCGGCCAAGGACATCATCGTGCTGGCCAGTGCGCTGCCGAGCCGCGACCACACGCTGGCCCACGAACTGGGGCATATCGTCTTCGATCACGAAGGCGCTCCGGCTACCGAGGTGACCCTTGAGGTCAGCGACGAACTCATCGCCTACATGCTGAGTCAGCGCGCTCATCAGACCGCACTCGAGGACGGTGCGGACGATCAGGCCGAATGGGAGGCCGAAACTTTCGCCGCCATGCTGATGACGCGGCTGCGCGTATTCAACAGCCGGGGCGCTGGCGTCTCGGTCCTTCGATTCGATGAGGCTCTGGGATGACGTTCTGGTTGACCGCCCTGATCGTCTGGGTCGCCGCGGGTGCGCGGGTGGGGCGAGTACTCGTGAAACCGGCGACCACCGCGCGGGTGGCGATCGTGGTGGCCGTTTCTGCAGTCGCGCTGGCATGCACCGTCGCGGTTCCCGATGTGGCGCTCGCCATCGACAATCTGCTGCCCGGTGGGTTGCCGCCGGGCCGGCTGTCGGAGGGGCTGGTGGTCGCAGCATGGCTGCTCTTCACCACCGCGACCTCGGTGGTCGCCTCGGCGGCCTGGCCTGTGGTCTCGCGCCGCAATCTGCGCCAGATCGCCGGGGGGATATACGGAACCGGGTTGTTCGCCATGGCCGCCACGGTGAGCACGTCGTTCGCCGCGGGCTGGGTGGTGACCGGGCTGACCGGGATATTCGTCGTGGTCACCGGTCTGCGCAATCTGAGCTGGACCGCGCTCGGCCGTGGGATCGCCGTCTATGTCACCGGCACTGTGCTGGTGGTTGTGCTCGCTGTCGGTCAGTTGGTGCGCAGTGCCGCCGGGGCCGCTCGATCCGGTCCGGGCGAGCCCGGCTGGGCCTGGCCGTTCTGGCAGGTCGCCGCGTTGCTCATTGCTTTCGGTGCGGTGTGGATCGTGGTCGAGATGTGGGTACGTGCCCGGTTGCTGCTGCGCCGCGTGCGGACCCTGCACAAGGTGCTGGTCGAACGATTTCCCGAGGTCGTCCAGGAAGAGACCGGGACTTCGACCCAGCTCAAGGCCTCCGACCGGGTCGCCCAGATCATGGACGCGCTCTATCTGCAGTCCGGTGGCGGGGTCGAGATCGCCACTGCCGGAGAACCTCCCGACGGGGTGGCCGAGCGAGCCGGGCGGGTGGCGCAGTGGGCACGGCATCCACTCGGTCCGGCCGTGGTGGATTCGCGATGGATAGCGCCGCCCGAGGGCATCAGCCCGCGTGGCTGGGTGCAGGCGATCGCTGTCGCCTTCGAAGCGCAGCCGGAAACCCCTGAGCGTGCCGGGGTCGCGATTCACTAGTTGCCGGGGGTATGCGGTATGGGCGTTACGTCACTGTGATTATGGTCGGCGAAGGCTTCGAAATCG
Source organism: Nocardia sp. NPDC001965 (assembly GCF_053594175.1). Taxonomy (NCBI): domain Bacteria; kingdom Bacillati; phylum Actinomycetota; class Actinomycetes; order Mycobacteriales; family Nocardiaceae; genus Nocardia; species Nocardia sp. NPDC001965. The sequence goes on along the minus strand of NZ_JBSFDZ010000018.1, from coordinate 37,824 downwards.
TGCCGAGCGGTCGGTCTGGATTCTTCCGTACCGCAGATGTTCAGGCATACCGATAGCTTCACCGAAGAATTCTTGCCATCCATGGGAACTCGGCCCATGGATTTCTAGTGCACAGCTGTGAGCGCGGTGCGACCCCGCTCGGGGATCGCACCGCGCTCACAGTGACTGCTATTCGGTGCCGTCCGGAGGAATTTCGGGCAAGCCCTCGCTTGCTCGCAGTTTCTCCGCCATGGAGGTGAGCAGATTCTGCGACTCCTCCGACAGGTCGAACGCCCGGCTGGACAGCCGGCGCAGACCGTAACCCTGTAGCTGCGATAGGAGTTCCAGATCGTGGTCGATCTTCGCGGCGTAGATGTCGTTGAAGAAGTAGTCCGGCTTCACCTTGAAGAACTTCGCCAGCGCCGCGACCGTCTCATCGGAAGGATTAGTGCGCTGGCCCGACCGTAACTGTGACAGATACGGTTTGGAGATCGGATGACCGGATGCCGTCAGTGCTGCCGCTACCTCTGCATTGGTATGCGGCTTTCGCCCTGGGGGATGCACGGTTTCGAACAGCTTGTTCAGCCGCGCCGCGAAATCAGCCATTGTGAGCCGCCCAATTCCCTTCACTGTACTAACAGTCGTTATCTCGGATACCTATCATTGATATTAGCGGCTCAGTAACTGAAAACCTACGCCTGAATCAGGATTTCCTTGAAGCTTCCAGGCACGTATCAGGAGAAGTGGACCGTGGTACCGCGTTTGCGGGTTGCCCGCACCGGACTTGTGGACCTCTGATACGGCCAGGTAGCCGCCCGTCGCGGGGGTCTTCCCGGATGGGCGGTGAGTAGCCTCTGGGTAGCTGGTATCCCTTCCGAAGTCGTGCTGTATCCATTGTGTGGCGTACGACACGTCTGCCCAAAGTTGAGATGAACGTTCAACCTACCGGGTCGAATTTGCGAACGACACGGGGCCCGCACAGGTGTGGTTGGTACCTGTACGGGCCCCGATGTGCTGTAGCAATAGGGAATTCGGCCGAGCTACTACAGCCGTTCGATGATCGTTCCTGTCGCGAGTGCGCCACCGGCGCACATGAGAACCATTGCGATGTTCTGATCGGAACGCTCGAGTTCGTGCAGCGCCGTGGTGATCAAACGGGACCCGGTGGAGCCCACCGGATGGCCCAGGGCGATTGCCCCGCCGTTCACATTCACCCGATCGAAATCGGGCTTGTGGACCTGCGCCCAGGACAATGCTACGGAAGCGAACGCCTCGTTGATCTCGAACAGATCGATATCGCCGATGCTCATCCCGGACCGTGCCAGCAGCCGGCTGCACGCCTGGACCGGGCCGTCGAGGTGAAACTCGGGCTCGGAGCCGACCAGGGCCTGGGTGACGACCCGGGCCCGCGGCCGCAGACCCTCACGCTGAGCGGCCTTTTCGTCCATCAGCAGTACGGCCGCGGCGCCGTCGGAGATCTGCGAAGACGTTCCGGCGGTATGGATTCCGCCCTCGAGTACCGGCTTCAGTTTGGCGAGGCTCTCCGCCGAGGTCTCTCGCAGGCCCTGGTCGCGGCTGACCTCCTGCTTCTCTCCGGTCGGGTTTCCTTCTTTGTCGACCACCGGCGCGGTGAGCGTGAGGACTTCGCGATCGAACCGGCCCTCGGCCCAGGCCTGCGCGGCCAGTCGCTGGGACCGGACGCCGAGCGCGTCCACATCCTCGCGAGTGATGCCGCGCCGCTTGGCGATCCGCTCGGCCGCCTCGAACTGGTTGGGCATATCGATATCCCAGGAGGCGGGCCGGCGCGGACCGGCCTGGTCTCCGACATTGGCGCCCAGCGGGACCTGGCTCATCGCCTCGACACCGCACGCCACGCCGATATCGATGGCATCGGCGGCGATCAGGCCGGCGACGAGATGGTTGGCCTGCTGGGCCGAACCGCACTGGGCATCGATGGTCGTGGCGCCCACCTGCCACGGCAGGCCGGCGGCCAGCCAGGCCGTGCGGGTGATGTTGTTGGACTGCGCGCCCGCCTGGGTGACACAGCCGCCGATGATCTGTTCGACCTTGGCGGGGTCGAGGTGGGCGCGATCCAGCAGGCCGCGCTGGGCGAGGCCGAGGATCTCGGCGGCATGCAGCCCGGACAGCCAGCCGTTGCGTTTGCCGATGGGGGTGCGAGCTGCCTCGACGATAACGGGTGTGCCCATCTTGAACCTTTCGTTTCGGACATAAAACTGTAACGTGTTCCGCACACGGCACGAGGCTTGTTCGGTCCGGTTTCTTTCCCCGTTCTCCGGCCTGTGCTTCAATGATTGTAGAACGTGTTTCAGTTTGTCGAAGGAGACATCTGGTGGTGGATACGCGCATGGCCCGGCCGAACCTGCCGGACGGGTTCGACGTCACGGACCCCGACATGTACGTGCAGCGGATTCCGGTCGAGGAGTTCGCCGAACTCCGGCGTACCGCGCCGATCTGGTGGCAGGAGAAATCGCCGGAGGTCGGCGGATTCCACGACGACGGCTTCTGGGTCGTCACCAAGCACGCCGATATCAAGGAGGTGTCGCGGCGCAGCGATGTGTTCTCGACCTTCGAGAACACGGCGCTGCCGCGCTTCAACGATGATATCGAGCGTGAGCAGATCGAACTGCAGCGTTTCATCCTGCTGAACATGGATCCGCCCGAGCACACCCGGATGCGCAAGATCATCTCGCGCGGGTTCACCCCCCGGGCGATCAATTCGCTGCGCGAAGAGCTGTCCAAGCGCACCGAGGCCATCGTCAAGGCCGCTGCCGAGGCCGGGTCCGGCGATTTCGTCACTCAGATCGCCTGCGAACTGCCCCTGCAGGCGATCGCCGAACTGATCGGCGTCCCGCAGGAAGACCGGATGAAGGTGTTCACCTGGTCCAACGAGATGACCGGTTACGACGATCCGGAAATCGATGTGGATCCGGTGCAGGCGTCCACCGAACTGCTCGGATACGCCTACGCGATGGCCGAAGCCCGTAAGGCCTGTCCGGCCGACGATATCGTCACCACCCTGGTCGAGGCCGATATCGACGGTGAATCGCTCAAATCCGAGGAATTCGGCTTCTTCGTGATGCTGCTGGCCGTCGCGGGTAACGAGACCACCCGCAACGCCATCACCCACGGCATGATCGCCTTCCTGGAGAACCCGGATCAGTGGGAGCTCTACAAGAAGGAACGCCCCAAGACCACGGCCGACGAGATCATCCGCTGGGCCAGCCCCATCACCACCTTCCAGCGCACCGCGCTCGCGGACACCGAACTGAACGGCGTCCAGATCAAGAAGGGCCAGCGGGTGCTGATGGTCTACCGGGCAGCGAACTTCGACGAGGACGTCTTCGAAAACCCGATGAAGTTCGACATCACGCGCGAGGACAACCAGCACGTGGCCTTCGGTGGTACCGGCGCGCACTACTGCATCGGCGCCAACCTGGCCAAACTGGAGATCGATCTGATCTTCAACGCGATCGCCGACCATATGCCCGATATCAGCAAGCTGGGCGACCCGAAGCGGCTGCGGTCGGGATGGCTGAACGGGATCAAGGAGTTCCAGGTCGACTACAAGACCTGCCCGGTCACCGGCAAAACCTCCAGTTGACGGTGGCATCACGCCGACAGTTCGACCCCGCACAACGGGGGTCTGTGGCTGAGTGACAGGCGGGGTGGCGGTGCGCGACGCACGTCACCCCGCCTGTCGCGCTGTGGAATAGGCTCCCGGCGTCGACGGGAAGAGATCGTTATATCGCCTGACAACCGGGGGCCCTGGTGGTAACCGCCGAAAAACCACGGATATGGCGTATCCGCCGGTCAGCGCCGTCGTTCGCCGAGGCGGCCGGTTCGTCACCATCGGCTACGCCTCCGGAACCGTCCCGCGGTTCCGTTGAACCTGGTGCTGGTCAAAGGGGTACAGATCGTAAGATTCCAGTTCCGTGACATCGACCCGGACGAGTTCGCGCGCAACGAGACCGAACTCGCCGAACTGCTCTCCATCGGCCGCGTGACCCCGCATAACGGCGCGGTCGCGCACTGGAGGACACCGCACCAGCCCTGGGCCGGGCGGCCGAGGGGCGAGCCGGCGGCAAGATACTCATCGACCCGGCGATCTGATGGTTCGGCCGTACATCGCGGGGCGGCAGGGTTCAATCGGCAGCCGGGTGCCACCGAGGAAAGACCCGGGGGCGACACCCATCAAAGAACGGAACTCGGCGGTCAGATGGGATTGGTCGTAATAGCCGGCGCCGACTGCCAGATGCGACCACGGTAATGTTCCGAGACGGGTCAGCACACGCCGGATCCGGTCTATCCGGGTGTAGTGCTTGGGAGATACGCCGATACCGGAACTGAAGAGATTGCGGAGTTGGCGTTCGCTCACCGCCAGGGTGCCGGCCAGCTCCGGGACAGTGGCCGGCACGGCACGGCCCGATACGGATTCGACGGCGGTTCGGAGCAGTTCCCGATGCGATATTTGGGCCGGGCTCTCCCGGATCCGTTGCGGTAGCCGCTGTTCCAGATAGGGGAAGAGCTCGTTGCGCCGCAATTCGACGAGTTCGCCGGCGAATTGTGCCGCCGGACCGGGCAGGTCGGCAAGGCGTACGATCCGGTCGGTCAGCTCACCGGCGGATACCCCCAGCAGTGATCCGACGGCGCCCGGAGCGAGCCGCAACCGGAGACAGCCCATGGGTTTGTCCGCTTCGGCATAGGACGCCCGCGTTCTCGGCCCGAGTACGAGGGCATCACGTGGGCCGCAGTCCTCGGTACGCAGGACGATCATGGTGGCAGCCTGGGGGATATGGGCGAACGGGACGGATGTATCGCGCACCGTAAGAATGTGCCCGAGCTCGGTGAACCAGGGGCGCAGGGATTTCGGTGCGGGCGTCGCGCTCTCGGTGAGGTCGGTTGTCACGGGCGCCTGGCCCTGCGCAATGGTCACCCTTCGACTGTATGCAGATGAGGACGATTGCGCCGTGCCGAAATTTCCTATCGGTCCGGTCCGCAGAACGGCACGGTTGTGCCCATGATCATCATCACCGGTGCCACGGGCACCATCGGCGGCGAGATCGTCCGCCTCCTGTCGGCGCGTGGCGAGCACGTTCGCGCAATAACCCGGAGACCGGACACGGCCCGGTTCCCCGCCGGGGTGGAAGTCGTACGCGGGGACTACTCCGATCTCCCCGGAATGCAACGCGCGCTGGCCGGGGCGGTAGCGGTCTTCATCGTCGGTGTACTCGGCCCGGAGTACACCGAAGCCGACCGCGCACTCGTCCGAGCCGCGCGCGACGCCGGCGCCCGCCGGATCGTGAAACTGTCGGCGATCGGCACCGGCGACCTGGCTCTCGGCCGGGTCGGTACCTGGCATCTGCCCGGAGAGGAGGCGGTTCGTGCGGCCGGTGTCGACTGGACCATATTGCGTCCCAGCTCCTTCGCGTCGAACACGCTCAGCTGGGCACCGGCTCTCCACAGCGGTCTACCCGTCTCGAACCTGACCGGCTCGGGTGCGCAGGGTGTGGTCGACCCGCGTGATGTCTCCGCGGTCGCGGCGGAGGCATTGTCGTCTTCCGCGCATTCCGGTCGCGTCTATACGCTCACCGGCCCCGAACTGCTCACCACTCACGACCAGGCCGCCGCCTTGGCGGCCGCGCTCGGGCGTCCCGTCGAAGTGGTCGATATCGCCGAGGCCGCCGCCCGCGACCATATGCTCGCCGCGGGAGCCACTCCCGAATTCGTGGACGGTGCGCTGGCGGGTCAGGCCTTCGCGCGCGCGGGCGGCAATGCTGTGCTGACCGACGATGTCGCGGCAGTTCTCGGTCGTGACCCGCGTGCCTATGCGGATTGGGTCGGCGATCATGTCTCGGCGTTCGACCGGCCGCCGGTATCGAGCGACTGGCGGGCGTACTGATCCTCGCCCACGCGGCCGCGGGCGGGAATTTCGAGCCGTGCCGGACCGGCTCATCCGCTGGAGGCTCCGGATTCGGCCGCCGCCCGCGCCGCTCGTATCCGGGCGCCTCGTGGGTGTGCACCGGGGCTCCAGCTGACCTGCGTCGCGAACCTGTGCGGATGACTCGTGGCTACGGCCGCGACAGCGTGACCTGTCACGATCGTGTGCGCATATGGTCTACCTGGCACACCACGGGGCGTGCCGGGCAGACCATATGGGGTTCGAAGCGGCCGCACCGGGAGGGAAACCGGCCGGCCGCCGCTCAGGTGGCCGGTGCGGCCGTCGCCATGGCCCGGTCGACTTCCCAGAAGGCGCGCAGGGCGAGGATCTTGCCCGCCTCGTCGACCTTGTAGGTGAACACGCCTTCCGCGTCGATCCGGTGGCCGCCGACAACGCTGCGGATGGTGCCGGTGAACGCGACTTCGGCACCGCAGGCGAACGAATCACCGAAAAGGAAATCGATGGAGTCGGTGGCGGCGATCGCCTTGTCCCAGAACGCCCCGATGGCCGCCGGGCCACGGTGTCCTCTGCCTTCGGGATCGAAACCGGACGGACCGATCGGATCTTCCACGATGCCGTCCGGTGCGAACAGGGCGAGCCAGGCATCCTTGTCGCGGGCGCGGACCGCGGCCTGGGAGGCCAGCCCGGCCGCTCGGGCGGGATGTTCCTCACTGCTCATAGGGGTTCCTCTCGACAGCTCCGCGGGTGCCGCGACAACGCAGCGGCACCCGCGGAGTGTCAGTTGATCGGGTTCTGGATGTGCTCTTCGGCGAATGTGCGCAGCGCGTCCTTCTTCGCCTCGATATCACCGTCGAAACCGATACCCGCGGCCAGCCAGGGGATCACGATCGCGTCGGTGACACCGGCGTCGTACTGCTCCTGGTAGCCGTCGCGACCGAACTTGTCGATACAGACCGCCTGGATCTCGAACGGCTCGTCGGCCCGCCCGAACTCCGCCCGCAGCTCGCCCAGCCGGGCGATGGTGCTCTGCAGATCCTCGAACTTCATCATCGCCGAGGTCCAGCCGTCACCGACCTTGGCCGCGCGCTTCAGCGCGACCTCGGTGTGGCCGCCGACATAGAACGGGACCGGTTCGCTCGGCGCCGGGCTCATCTGCAGTTCGTCGAAATCGAAGAATTCGCCGTGGTACTCGGCCATCCCGCCGGCCAGCACCAGTTTGATGACCTCGATCATCTCGTCGACCCGGGCGCCGCGGCGCGCGTAGGGCACACCGCACCATTCGAATTCTTCCGGCGCCCAGCCGATCCCCACACCGAAGCCGAACCGGTTGTTCGACAGGTTCGCCACCGACCCGACCTGGCGGGCGAGCAGCAGCGGATTACGCGAACCGAGTTTGAGGACGTTGGTGTAGAAGCGCAACCGAGTGGTCACCGCGGCCATGGCGGTCGCGGCGATCAGCGGATCCACCCATGGGGTCTCCGGACCCCAGAAGCGGCTGCCGTCGGGGGTGTACGGATACTTCGCCGCCTGGGACTTCATATAGAACAGCGAGTCCGGCAGGGCGATGGAGGTGAACCCCACCTCCTCGGCGGTCCGGGCGAGTTCGGGCAGCTGCTCCAGCGGGCTCAGCGCGATCCCGAGACTGAATTGCAGAGTCATCGGCGTTCCGATCCGACGACCCACATCGAGAAGTACTGCGAGCCACCACCGTACGCGTGCCCCACGGCCTTGCGCGCGTTCTCCACCTGGTACTCACCGGCCCGGCCCATGACCTGTTTGGCCGCCTCGGCGAACCGGATCATGCCCGAGGCGCCGATCGGGTTGGACGAGAGCACGCCGCCCGACGGGTTCACCGGTAGCGTGCCGCCGATCTCGGTCTCACCCTTGTCGGTGAGTTTCCAGCCGTCGCCGGGGGCGGCGAAACCGAGGTTCTCCAGCCACATCGGTTCGAACCACGAGAACGGTACGTAGATCTCGGCGGCGTCGATCTCCGCCAGTGGGTCGGTGATCCCGGCCTGCGCCCACAGTGCCTTGGCCGCTTCCTGGCCGGCCTGCGGATTCACCTGGTCGCGGCCGGCGTAGGCCAGCGGTTCGGTACGCATCGCGGTGGCGTGGATCCAGCCGACCTTTTTGCCGGAGGCCTCCATCGCGGTCGCCGACTGCTCGCCACCGATGACCACGGCGCAGGCGCCGTCGGAGGAGGGGCAGGTCTCGTCGAAGCGGATGGGGTCCCACAGGACCTGGGAGGCCAGGACCTCTTCCATGGTCTTATCGCCCTGCTGGAGGTGCGCGTACGGGTTCTTCGCGCCGTTGCGGCGATCCTTGGCCGCGACCATCGCGCCCACATGCAGCGGCGCGTTGGCACGCCGGATGTAGGAGCGGACATGCGGCGCGAAGTAGCCGCCCGCGCCCGCGCCGACCGGCATGGTGAACGGCACCGGAATCGACAGCGCCCACATGGCGTTCGATTCCGACTGCTTCTCCCAGGCGATCGCGAGCACCCGCTCGTGTACGCCACCCTGCACCATATTCGCGGCCACATTGGCGGTGGACCCGCCGACCGACCCGGCCGTGTGTACGCGCAGCAGCGGCTTACCGGGGGCGCCGAGCGCATCGGCCATATACAGCTCGGGCATCATCATGCCCTCGAACATGTCCGGCGCCTTGCCGATGACGATGGCGTCGATATCGGCCATGGTCAGTTCGGCATCGGCCAGCGCCCGGTCGATGGCCTCCCGGCACATCCCGGCCATGGTGACATCGGCGCGTTTGGCGACGTGATGGGTCTGTCCGGTGCCCAGCACCGCGGCGGGGAAACTCATCGGCGGGCCTCCGAATCCAGGACGGTCACAAGGTTCTGCTGCAGCGCCGGGCCGCTGGTGGCATGCGCCAGGGTGCGGCCGGCGTCGCCCGCCATGATGGGCAGCGCGGCATAGCCGATGCGCTCGAGCCCGGTGGCGAACATCGGGTTGGCGGCCAGCGCGCCGCCGGACGGGTTGACCCTGGTCTCCGGTTTCAGTCCGAGGGCCTCGGTCAGGATGAGCTGCTGGTGGCTGAACGGCGCGTGCAGTTCGGCGATATCGATACCGCTGGTGTCGCCATTGGTGACCGCCTGACCCGCGGCCGCCGCCGAGGGGGAGACGGTGAGATCGCGGGCGCCCAGCACGCTGGAATCGATGCGATGCGACATTCCGGTGATCCAGGCGGGTCGTTCGGTCAGCTCGCGGGCGCGGTCGCCCACGGCCAGCACGATGGCGGCCGCACCGTCGGTGATCGGTGCGCAGTCGTGGGCCCGCAGCGGATCGGCGACGTAGTCGCCCGCGAGCAGCTCGTCGACAGGCGTGCCGTCGAGGGTGTGCGCGGCCGAGACCGCCGCCATATCGCGTTCGGTCCAGCGGCCGGCGTCGAGACCGGCGCGGGCCTGCAGACCGGCGACGGCCAGCGAATCCGGCCACAGCGGAGTGACCAGGTACGGGTCGAGCTGGGTGCTCAAGACCTGGCGCAGGGTGCTCGCCGACGATTTACCGAAGCCGTACACCAGGGCGGTTTCGGCCTGGCCGGAACGCAGTTTCACCCACGCCTCGTACAGAGCCCAGGCGGCGTCCATCTCCACATGGGATTCGTTGATCGGCGGCACCGCGCCGATCGAGTCGATCGCGGAGATGAACGAGAAGGACCGGCCGGCGAGGTAGTCCGACGATCCGGAGCACCAGAAGCCGATATCGGATTTGGTGATGCCGAGCTGGTCGTAGAGCTGCTGGAAGCAGGGCACCAGCATCTCCACGCCGTTGGTGGTGCCGTAGGTCTCCGAGACATGCGGTGCGTGCGCGAAGCCGACGACGGCGATCTCGGTGGCGTTGTCGATGGAACGCTCGGTGATGGTCACGCGGGGAGCCCTCTCACAGGTGATGCTTGTAGGTGTCGTAGTCGGCATCCGGCTCGCCGGTCGGCTCGAAATGGTCGATATTGGCCATCGTGAAGTCCCACTCCTCGCGGGGTTTCCAGACCACCTTGACCCGCATACCCATCCGCACCTCGCTCGCGTCGCAACCGAGTACCAGGTGCAGGAACGGGATATCCGCGCCGTCGAGCAGCACATACGCCGCCACATAGGGCGGTTTGATCCGCTGCCCGAGGAACGGCACGTTCACGATGCAGAAAGTGGTGACTGTGGCGGTTTCGGCCAGTTCGACCGTTTCCGCGGTGGACCGTCCGGTCATGGGGTCGACGCCACGCGGCGGGAAGTACACCTTGCTGTCGGCGTCGGCCCGGGCGCCGATGAGCTTGCCCTCTTTCAGGCCGCGCAGGAAGGTGCTCTCCTCGGGGGAGGCGGTGTGTTTGTAGTCCATCCCGATCGGCGTGACGATCCCGGTGACCGGTTCGGCGTCCGAGGCCGGCAACGGTTCGGCCGTCGGCGCCTCACCGGGCTCGAAGCAGGCGATGTCGTGGATGGTGCCGGTGAGTTCGGCGGCCCAGCGGGCGGTCACTCGCATACCGGTGCTGATCTGTTCCGGGCTATCGACGTCGACCGCGTGCAGCAGCGCCGTATCGGCGCCGTCGAGCTGGATCAGCGCATAGGCGAACGGCCGATCGAAGGGTTGGCCGGGCAGTGGGTCGCGGACCCAGGTCCACGATTTCACCGTCCCGACGGAGGCGACCTCGACGAACTCCGCGAGCGGTTCGGCGGTCACCGGGTCGAATTCGGCCGGTGGTACGAGTACCCGGCCGTCCGAACCTCGGTTACCGAAGACGCGTCGCTCGCGCAGGCCGGTAAGGAACTTGCCGATGGTGGGTCCCACGGAGCGCGTGTAGTCGAACTCCATCCGCAGGGGCGCACTGAGCACATCGCTCGGTTTCAGTCCCGGCGGGCGTTCCTGCGTAATTACCGTGGGTGCAGTATTCCCCTGAGTCACGATATCGAGTAGAACAGGTTCTTATTCTGCTGGCAAGCAGTAGGCCGGAAAGGGGTCGGATGTGAAGTTCGGATTGCAGCTCGGATACTGGAGCGCCGGGCCGCCGGAACATGCCGCCGAAGTGGTCGTGGCAGCCGAGGAAGCCGGGTTCGACGCGGTGTTCGCCGCCGAGTCCTGGGGGTCGGACGCCTTCACGCCGCTGGCCTGGTGGGGGTCGGCGACCGAGCGGGTGCGCCTGGGTACCTCGGTGGTGCAGTTGTCCGCCCGCACCCCCACCGCGACGGCGATGCACGCACTCACCCTCGATCACCTCAGCGGCGGCCGGGCCATCCTCGGCCTCGGTGTATCGGGTCCGCAGGTGGTGGAGGGCTGGTACGGGCAGCCGTTTGCCAAACCGTTGCAGCGCACCCGCGAATACGTCGATATCGTGCGCAAGGTGCTGGCCAGGCAGGGGCCGGTGACCAACGACGGGCCGAGTTATCCGCTGCCCTACAACGGTGCGGGCGCGACCGGTCTGGGTAAACCGCTCAAACCGATAACCCACCCGCTGCGTGCGGATCTGCCGATCTGGCTGGGCGCGGAAGGGCCGAAGAATGTGGCCCTCACCGCCGAGATCGCCGACGGCTGGCTGGCCATCTACTACACGCCTCGCATGGCGAATGTGTACAACGAATGGCTGGACGAGGGCTTCGCGCGGCCGGGTGCCCGGCGTTCGCGGGCGGACTTCGAGATCGCCGCCACCGCTCAGGTGATCATCACCGACGACCCGGCGGCCGAGATCGAGCGGATGCGCTGGATCACCTCGCTCTACATCGGCGGCATGGGTGCGCCCGAGCTCAATTTCCACGCCCAGGTGTACCGCCGGATGGGTTACGAGAAGGAAGTCGACGAGATCGGCACCCTCTTCCAGGCCGGCAAGAAGGCCGAAGCCGCGGCCGCCGTACCGGACGAACTGGTCCTCGAGACAGCGATCATCGGCAACGAGGCGCAGGTTCGCGAGCAGATCGGCGTCTGGGAGGCCGCCGGGGTCACCATGCTGTTGGTGTCGGTGCCTGATGTGGAGCAGCTGAAGCGGTTGGTGCCACTGGTCCACCATTAGCGGAACTTGTTTCAGAAAATATCGCTGACCGGCACCCGCTGAAGATCATCGGCGGGTGTGGGATGCCATTCCGGGTTGCATCCCGGGCGGGTTCGTGTAGTCGTTGTCGACATGTTGCGCGCATAGCGTATTTCGCGCGGTCATGCGTTCGCCGTTGCATACGACGGAGTCTCGGTCGGCCTTGAAATGCGTAACACCGAGGCCGGTGCCGCTCCTCGTGCAGAGGGAAACCGACGGAGATCGAGGGACTCTTGCCCGATCCGGTAGATCCCGTGGTCGGCGATTCTCGGCTGCTCGGCCGTCCGGGGTGATCCTGAAGATCAGGATGTAAGGGGAGTCCAGCGCTGTGTGGTCGGCGACGATGGTGCAGGTGTCCGGCGTTGGGCCGATCTGGAACGACGTACATGCGGCACCGGTTCAGTGCGTTTCTATTGTTTCCCAGGGATCGATGATGGTGAGGCCGAGGTCGGTGAAGTCCTTGACGTTCCGGGTCGCCACGGGGCAATCGTTCGCGAGACAGATCGCCGCGATCTGTGCGTCCGCATATCCGATCGGCCGACCTCGGCGCCGACGCTCGGAGACGATTCGACCGTAGATACGTGCCGCGCGGAAATCGTAGGCTTCGACCTCGTCGCCGAATTCGTCGAACAGCTCCTCCGCCAATGTGGCCAGGCCCGCCCTGCGAGATCCCTCCGGCAAATTCTCGATCCCTGCCCAGATCTCACCGATGGTCACTGTGCTGATCGTGACGTCGTCGGATTCCTCCAGCCAAGTGAGGACGTGGTTGTCGGGGTTGGGTTTGAACAGCTCGGACACCACGTTCGTATCGGCGATGATCACAGCTGCGCCGCTCCGGCCTGCGGCTGCTCCGGAATGTCCAGATCGGCTGCGTAGGGCCGACTGCGCTCATAGAGTTCGTGCAACAACCGTTTCGGGCGCACCGCCGCGGCGAGTATGTCTCGGGCCTCGGCTTCCATGCTGCGTCCATGCGCGGCGGCTCGCCGACGCAGGCGCTCCTTGACGTCGCTGTCCAGGTCGCGGATCGTTATGGTTGCCATGCAATCAATGCTAGCAGTGATTGCATGGGGGTAGGTTGTCCTCTTCGACGCGCCAGGGACGTCCGCCCATCTGCCGGGATCATCCGCGAAAAGAAATCGGCGCCGACGATCGTCATTCCCGCACGGCGCCTCATGGGTCCTTGTGGAGATCGGCGTCGTCTCTCACGATCGTCGGCGACGTCGGAAACGAACGAAGCCGGGTCGGCGTGTGGAAGCCACGCCGACCCGGTGGCGCTCAGGCCGACTCGCCCGCCGATTCTTCGGTCCACTCCGGAGGCAGGCCGAACAGCGGGAACAGCCGCTCGGTATCCAGGAAGAAGTTGAGTCCGGTGATGACCCCGTCGTGCATCTCCAGCACGGTGACCGACCACGGGGTCCAGCGGCCCGGTTCCCCGCTCGGCTTGTAATGGCCGAACGCCGGGTGCCCGTTCGCTCCGGCGAGTGGAACCAGCCGCGAACCCCGGCAGGCCGCACCGGTACCGAGCATGAAGGCGGCCACGTTCTCCGGCCCGGAGACCCAGAGATCGAAGGGCGGCATGGACAGCGCCACATCGGTTTTCAGCAGCGCGGTGAGCGCGTCCATATCGTAGGACTCGAACGCCGCCACGAAGTCGGAGACCAGTTTGCGCTGGTCCTCGTCGGCCTCGTCGTAGCTGTCGGTTTCGGCGGGCTTCACCTTGCCCATAGTGGCCCGGGCGCGCTGCAGGGCGCTGTTCACCGAAGCCGTACTCATGGTGAGCGCTTCGGCCGTCTCATTGGCGGAGAAGCGCAGGACTTCGCGCATGATCAGGATGGCGCGCTGCGTGGCGGGCAGATGCTGGCAGGCGGCGACGAACGCCAGTCGCAGCGAATCCTTGGCGGTGGCGTGCTCGGCGGGATCGGAGCCGAAGGCGAGCGAGTTCGGGATGGGCTCCACCCAGACGTAATCCGGCTGCGGGGGTGGCAGTGGTTTGTCCGGCGTAGAAGCACCGGACAGGTCCATCGGCCGGGCCCGGCGCTGTGGGCCGTCGAGCATATCGAGGCAGATATTGGTGGTGATCTTGTAGAGCCAGGATCGCAGGCTCGCGCGGCCCTCGAAGGAGTCGTAGGACTTCCAGGCGCGGGTGAACGCGTCCTGGACGGCGTCCTCGGCTTCGAAGGACGACCCCAGCATGCGGTAGGCGTAGGCGCACAGTTCGCGTCTGTGCGCCTCGAAAGATCTCATGACATCGGCATCGACGGTGCCGGTCTGCTCGCTCATGGGTGCCACTGTGGCACAGCGCACCGACACGTGAACAGAGGATGAAACACGTTGTTTCGCCTCGGTGGCACAGGACTCCCACCAGGCTCAGAAGCCACATTTCCGGAATGTTCTCGGTACCGGGGCAGACGGGAAGGCATGCACACGTGACTGTGCCGCGGGCCGAAAAGCACTTCTGAAGCCGGGCGCTGATCGGCAGTATCGGTATATGGATCGAGCGACAGCGAGACGAGGCGCCGATCTGCCGGCAGCCGATATCGAGGCCGCGCTCGGCTTCGAAGTGCGCATCGACGAAACGATTCCCGAGCATCTGCGCCGTCGACCTTCTCCACCGGCATGGTGGATCGAATTCACGGTCCCCGCGTTGAAGGTCCTCATCGGCCGCACCCCCCCACGAGCACACCCCCGCCGATGTGGCGTGGGCATTCGCTCGGGACATCCATGACGACGTTCTGGCTCGTAGCGGAAAGATCTGGCCCGCAGACCCTACGGGCGGTGACCAGCCGTTGCTTCCGACCGAAGGCGGCTGGCGGGGCCGGGGGGATCGATATCGTACGGACAGGTCGAGGCGGCCCGGGATCCCGATCCGCACCTCGACGGAGTGGTCCGGTGGTGGCTGCCACACAGCTACGACGGACTGATCGCCAGCAGGTCCGGCGACGTCTGGTTCTCCCTCTGGGAGTACAAGGGCGACGAACAGCTCATCACCCCCGGTATGCCGGTGACCTGGCAGATCGGTGCGGGCAGCCACGGGAAGTACGCGAAGGCCGGCGAAGTCCGGCCGGTTCGGCCGTAACCTTCGATCCGGTCACCTGGGAATTTCGGGTCCACCGATGAGTTCCGGGTTCGGTCCGCGTCTGAACGTTTGCAGCCGGCAAACAAGACCACTTCGAGAGGACCGAAACCGTGAGCAGCAAGATGATTTTCGTGAACCTACCCGTCACCGATCTGGGGCGGTCCAAGAATTTCTACGAGGCGCTCGGCTGGAAGGTCAACGACGATTTCACCGACGACAACGCCGCCTGCATCGTCGTCGACGACAACATCTGCCTGATGCTGCTCACCCACGGGCATTTCAGCACCTTCAGCCGTAGGCCGATCGCCGATACCCGGGCCGCGACGGGTGCCGCGTACGCGCTCTCGTTGGGTAGCGCCGAGGAGGTCGACCAGCTGACCGCGGCCGCGGTGTCCGCGGGCGGTACCGAGGAGATCAATGCCGATAAGCAGGCGCAGGAAGCGCAGGTCGGGATGCACGGCCGGACCTTCCTCGATCCCGACGGCCACCAGTGGGAGCCGTTCTACATGGACTACCCGGGCGCGTAGTCGCGGTACGTCCACGCGAACGCCCCGGCCGACGGGGTTGTCGGCCGGGCGTTCGGCGTTCTGCTGCGTGGTCCCGGCGGCAGAGGTCCGCCCGGATCGGACTGTGACCGTCCGAGGGAAGTGGGCGTTCGGTGCGGCGGGTTTCTCCGGTCCGGGACGGCGAGAGGGCCGTTCGGCCGGTCGGGTCCGGAGGCAGTTCTCCGGCCGGAGTCACCCCGGGCTCACGGACCGGGGGCCGAGCCGGCCGGATTCGGTTCCTACTTGCCGCTGAAGTTCGGCTTGCGCTTCTCTTTGAACGCCTTCGGGCCCTCCTTGGCGTCGGCGGACTGGAAGACCGCCATACCGAGCTTGGCGTCGATCTGGAAGGCCTCTTCCTCTGGGACGCATTCGCTGTCGCGGATGGTCTGCAGGATCGCCTGCACCGCGAGGGGACCGTTGGCCGCGATCAGGTCGGCGAGTTCGAGTGCTTTGTCGAGCGCCTGCCCGTCCGGCACCACATGGCCGATGAGGCCGATGTCCTTGGCCTCGGCGGCGCTCAGATGCCGTCCGGTCAGCAGGATATCGGCGGCGACCGTGTAGGGGACCTGACGGACGAGCCGGACCGCGGAGCCGCCCAGCGGGAACAGGCCCCAGCGTGCCTCGGACACACCGAACTTCGCGCTCTCGCCCGCGACCCGGATATCGGTGCCCTGCAGGATCTCGGTACCGCCGGCGATGGCCGCGCCTTCGACGGCCGCGATGAGCGGTTTGGTGAGCCGCCGGCCCTTCAGCAATGCCTCGATCTTGGACAGATCCCAGCCGCCGCCGGCGAACGAATCACCGGGGTGCTGCTGGGTCATGCCCTTGAGATCGGCGCCCGCGCAGAAGGCCCCGCCCGCGCCGGTCAGGATCGCGACCCGGATATCGGGATCGCTGTCGACCTGATCCCAGGCATCCCGCATGATCGCCATCATCTCGGTCGAGAGCGCGTTACGCGCCTCGGGGCGGTTCATGGTGACGATGAGGACATGGCCGCGCTTCTCGACGAGGCATTGAGGCATCGTTGTTTCTCCTGTTACTCGGACCCTTGCCAGAAACAGTAACACGTTCTATTTTTGACCTTGTGACGTACAACATAGCCGACCTCGTCGAACACACAATCGACCTCGTGCCGGACCGTGTTGCGCTGGCTGACGACCACCGCTCGGTTACCTTCGCCCAGTTGGAGGACCGAGCCAACCGGCTGGCGCACTACCTGCTGGAACACGGTGTCCAGCCGGGTGACAAGGTCGGCATCTACTCGCGCAACACCATCGAGGCAGTGACATCGATGCTGGCGGTGTTCAAGGCGCGGGCGGTGATGGTCAACGTCAACTTCCGCTACGTCGAGAACGAGTTGCAGTACATCTTCGAGAATTCGGACATGGTGGCGCTCATCCACGAGCGTCGCTACACCGACAAGGTGGTGAATGTCCGGCCGAAGGTCACGCAGTTGAAAACTGTGCTGATCGTCGACGACGGTACCGAGGGCGCCACTCCGGCGGACGCGGTGGATTTCGAAGCGGCACTGGCGGAATCGTCGGGAGAACGCGATTTCGGCGATCGCTCCAACGACGACATCTTCATGATCTACACCGGCGGCACCACCGGTATGCCCAAGGGCGTGATGTGGCGGCACGAGGACTGGTGGCGGGTGCTCGGCGGCGGTATCAACTTCATGACCGGCGACTACGTCGAGGACGAATGGCAGCAGGCCAAGAACGGCGCGGCCGGCGGTCAGATGGTGCGCTACCCGATTCCGCCGCTGATCCACGGCGGTTCGCAGACCGCGGTCTTCCACGGTCTGTTCGACGGCGGTAAGACCATCATGATCCCGGAGTTCGACGCGCACACCGTCTGGCAGGCCGTCGACCAGCACGGCATCAACATGATCTTCATAACCGGCGACGCCATGGCCCGGCCGATGCTGGACGCCCTGAAGGCCGGGCACCCGGAGAGCGGTGAGTCCTACCAGCACGCGAACCTGTGGGCGATGGCCAGCAGCGCGGCACTGTTCTCGCCCGCTCTCAAGGACGAGTACATCGACCTGCTGCCGAATACCGTCATCACCGATTCGATCGGTTCCTCGGAAACCGGCTTCGGTGGTATCTCCATCGCCGCCAAGGGCGCGACCCACACCGGCGGCCCGCGGGTGAAGATCGACGCGTCCACGGCGGTCATCGACGAGGACGGCAAGCCTGTCGTGCCGGGTTCCGGGCAGACCGGTGTGCTGGCGCGTAAGGGCCATATCCCGATCGGGTACTACAACGACCCGGTGAAAACGGCTGCCACGTTCAAGGAGTACGACGGCGTCCGCTACTCGATCCCCGGCGACTGGGCGCGGGTCGAGGAGGACGGCAGTGTCACCATGCTCGGGCGCGGTTCGGTCAGTATCAACAGCGGCGGCGAGAAGATCTATCCGGAAGAGGTCGAGGGCGCGCTGAAATGCCACCCCGAGATCTTCGACGCGCTGGTGGTCGGTGTCCCGGACGAACGCTGGGGTCAGCGGGTGGCCGCCGTGGTGCAGTGTCGCGGCGCGAACCGTCCCACCCTGGAGGACCTGCGCCCGGTGCTGACTCAGGAGATCTCCTCCTACAAACTGCCGCGCAGCCTGTGGTTCGTCGACGAGATCAAACGGTCGCCGGCGGGCAAGCCCGACTACAAATGGGCCAAAGCGCAGACCGAGGAGCGCGACGCCGACGAACACGGTTCGGCGGGTAACGCCTCATAGAAACGATGCGTACGTGGGCTGCCGCACGGCGTGCGGCAGCCCACGCGTCGCTCGGATCGTAGTTCCACGTAAGTGCTGGGGATCAGGGCTCTTCTTCTCGGTGCCCGCTCAGCGGCGTTCTCGTGCCGCGACTGTCTGCGATCTGCAATTCCGGAACGAGCCTTGATGGTACCGCGTGGTACCGTTTGGTATGGCCGGTCTGAATGTCAGATTCACTGATGAGGAGCTGGAGGCCCTGCGGCAGCGGGCCGAACGGGAGGGGCGGAGCATGCAGCAGTTTGCGCATGACGCGGTCATCACCGCGATCAACGCGCATTCGCGATTGTTCAATGAAGCCGCCGATCACGTTCTGGCTGCCAGCAAAGAACTCAACCGGAGGCTCGCCTGATGGAGTACCTCACGCTTGTCGAGCTGATGCATCTGGCGGAGCGTTTGGGAACACCAGAAGTACGAGATTACGGGCTGTTGGAATCAGCGCTGGCACGTCCACGGGCCAGCGTCTTCGGCCAGGATGCGTACCCGGATCTATGGCAGAAAGCGGCTGCGCTGATGGAATCCATCGCGCGCAACCACGCGATGGTCGATGGAAACAAACGGCTCGCTTGGTATGGGACGTGGGTGTTTCTGCACCTGAACGGGCATCCGCTCGCCGTAGATTTCGATGTGGATGCTGCTGAGGAGTTCGTCCTTGCGGTGGCGCAAGGCCAACTCGATCTGGCAAAGATCGCGGACGAGCTGACAAGATTCGAGAGATAGTCGGTGCTTGCGGCGGCTGTGGGAAATGCCCACAGCCGCCGACTCTGCGCACTTATGTATGTCTCGGCGGCCGGTGGCCTGCGAGGTGCGCCCGGGTGAGGACGCCGCCTACGCCGATTCGGGGACGAACTGCGCCAGGGGCAGCAGATGGTTGGTAGCGCCGCCCAGAGCGAACTCGTTTCGGGTGGCGGCGGTGAAGTAGTTGTGCACGATATGGTCGCGGTCGATGCCGACGCCGCCGTGCACGTGGACCAGGGTGTGCGCGACCTGGTGGCCCGCCTCGGCGGCCCAGAACTTCGCGGTGTGCACCGCCCCGGTCGCGTCCAGGCCCTCCGCGAGCTGCCAGGCCGCCTGGGTGACGGTCAGGCGCAGGCCCTGGAGACTGATGTAGCTGTCGGACAGCCGCTGGGCCACGGCCTGGAAGCTGCCGATCGCGCGGCCGAACTGTTCGCGCTCCCGGGCGTAGCCGGCGACGAGGTCCAGGGAGCGTTCGAGGGTGCCCAGCTGCTGCGCGGCCAGGCCGAGCCAGGCGCGGTCGAGCAGCCAGTCCAGGACCTGGGCGCCGTCCTCGACGGTGCCCAGCAGTTCGGCCGGGGCGTCGGTGAATTCGACGAGTGATTCGGCGCTGCGGTCGGTCACCTGCTGGGCGGTCACAGTGACGGATTCGGCCGACGGGTCGACCAGGAAGACCGCGGCGACTCCGGATACCGACGCGGGCACCAGGATTCGCGCGGCGCGGTCGGCCATCGGGACCGTGATCTTGGTGCCGGTGACGCGCCAGCCGTCGGTGGTCTCGGTGGCGGTGGTGGCGGGGCGGGCCGGTTCCCAGTTGTGTTCTTCGGCCAGCGCCACGGTCAGGATCGAGATTCCCGCCCCGGCGTCGGTCGCGAGCTGTTTCTGTTCGGCGGAACCGAACTCGGCCAGGGCGCCCGCGCCCAGCACGATCGACCACAGGTAGGGGACCGACGCGACGGCTTTGCCGAGTTCGCGCAGGATCGCGGTCTGCTCGAGCGAGCCGAAGCCGCTACCGCCCACATCCTCGGGCAGGGCGGCGGCCAGAACGCCGGTCTCGGCGAGCGATTTCCACAGCGGCTCGTCGAACTTGGCGGTGCCGCGATCCAATTCGCGGAGGCGATCGGCGGTGACCAGTTTGTCGCAGACCTCGCCGGTGAGCCGGGCCAGATCCGACTGGGCTTCGGTGGGGGTGAAATCCATGATGAACTCCTGGAGTCGAGCTGAGGTCAGCGGCCGGAGGCGGGCTGCTTCAGGGCGGTCATGGCGATGATGTCGCGCTGCACCTCGTTGGTGCCGCCACCGAAGGTGAGGATCAGGGCGGCGCGGTGCATCCGCTCCAGCCGGCCGCGCAGGACCGAACCGGGGGAGTCCTGCCGCAATGAGGCCTGCGGTCCGAGCACCTCCATGAGCAGCCGGTAGGCCTCGGTCGACAATTCGGTGCCGTAGACCTTGCATGCCGACGCGTCCCACGGCCGCGGTGCCGCGTCGCCACCGGCGTCGGCCCGGCTGGCGATCTCCCAGTTCATGAGCTTGAGGTATTCGACCTTGGCGTGTACCCGGGCCAGGTTCAGCTGGACCCATTCGCGGTCGAAGATCCGGGAACCGTCCGCGGCTTTGGTCTCTTTGGCCCACGCGGTCGTCTGGGCCAGTGCCAGTTGCAGCGCGGCGGCGGAGGTCAGCGCGACCCGCTCGTGGTTGAGCTGGTTGGTGACCAGCGGCCAGCCGCCGTTCTCCGGACCGACGAGGGAGGTGACCGGGACGCGTACGTCCTGGTAATAGGTCGCGCTGGTATCGGGGCCGGCCATGGTGTGGACCGGGGTCCAGGAGAAGCCCTCGGCCGTGGTGGGCACGATCAGCATGCTGATGCCCTTGTGCTTCTTGGCGCTGGGGTCGGTGCGCACGGCCAGCCAGATGTAGTCGGCGTAGGCGATGAGGCTGGTCCACATCTTCTGGCCGTTGATCACGTAATCGTCGCCGTCCCGTACGGCGGTGGTGCGCAGACTGGCGAGGTCGGTGCCTGCGCCGGGTTCGGAGTAACCGATGGCGAAGTGCAGGTCACCGGCCGCGATCTTGGGCAGGAAGAACTTCTTCTGCTCATCGCTGCCGTAGTGCATGATCGTCGGCGCCACCGAGTTGATGGTCAGGAACGGCACCGGAGCGCCCGCGATGGCGGCCTCGTCGGTGAAGATCAGCTGATCCAGCATCGGCCGGTTCTGGCCGCCGAACTCCTCGGGCCAGCCCAGGGCCAGCCAGCCGTCGCGGCCCATTTCCGCGACGACCTCGCGGTACACATTGCCCTGGCCGTACTCGCCGGTCTGCGAGCTCAGCGCCTCCCGCCGTTCGGGGGTGATCAGCCGGGCGAAATATTCACGCAACTCGGCGCGTAGCTGAACATGTTCCGGGGTATACGCAATGCGCATAGCGGTACCTCGAGCCTTCGTTCTACGGGTTTGGAGATGGGGCCTGGATGTGGGATCGCGCCGTGCTCGCCCGCCGGGAGCGCGGAATGGATCTCCGATACCTTGCTCCGATCATTGCATATGCACTGAAACATGTTCCAGTATTGAAGGGTAATCAGCCCATGTAGCCCGTCTCGGCGGCCGTCGCTTGTTAGGCTTCGGCCATAGGGCGGGAAAAGGAGTTTCGATGAAGGTCAGCGTTGACTTCGATCAGTGCGAAGCGAACGGAATCTGCGCGGGAATCGCTCCCGACGTCTTTGAACTCGATGACGAGGACATGCTGCACGTCGCCGAGGGCGAGGTCGCGCCGGAGCAGGAGTCGCAAGTGGCCGAAGCGGTCGCGCAATGCCCGAAAGCCGCATTGCGTTTGCTGTGAATCGGCTCTTGCCGTGAATAAGAACACGTTCTAGAGTCGGCCCGGTGAGCGATACAGATACCAGCCTTGCCGGGCGAGTTGCGATCGTGACCGGAGCGGGTGCCGGCCTGGGTAAGGCCGAAGCGCTCGCCCTGGCCGCAGCCGGAGCCTCGGTCGTGATCAACGATCTGGCCGAGTCCGACGCCGTGGCCGAGACGCTGGAACAGGTGCGCGCACTCGGCGCCAAGGCCGAGTTCGTGGCCGGCAGTGTCGCCGAGCGGTCCACCGCCGACGCGTTGATCACCGCGGCGACCGAATCCTTCGGTGGCCTGGACATCGTGGTCAACAATGCGGGTATCACCCGCGACAAAATGCTGTTCAACCTGTCCGACGAGGACTGGGACGCGGTCCTGGCGGTCCATCTGCGCGGACATTTCCTGCTGACCCGCAATGCCGGGGCCTACTGGCGGGCGAAATCCAAGGAAGCCGGCGCTCCGGTCTACGGCCGGATCGTCAACACCTCTTCCGAAGCCGGTCTCCTCGGTCCGGAGGGGCAGGCGAACTACGCGGCAGCCAAGGCCGGAATCACCGCACTCACCCTTTCCGCCTCGCGCGCCCTCAACCGATTCGGTGTCCGGGCCAATGCCATCTGCCCCCGGGCGCGCACCGCCATGACCGAGCAGGTCTTCAGTGCGGCCCCGGAGGGCGAGGTCGACCCGCTCTCGCCCGACCATGTCGCCCGGCTGGTGGCCTACCTGGCCTCACCTGCGGCGGACGCGGTCAACGGGCAGGTGTTCGTGGTGTACGGACCCATGGTGGCCCTGATGGCCGCGCCGGTGGTCGAGCAGCGGTTCGACGCGGCGGGTTCGCATTGGTCAGGTGACGATCTGGCTACCACGCTGACCGGTTACTTCGCCGGGCGCGATGAAGGTCGTACCTTCTCTGCAACGGCTCTGCACGAACTGGGTTGAGCGATCTCGCCGGAGCGGGTCGCGGGGTTTCGGTCCCGGGACTCGCCGCGGAGAGTTGATCAACCGTCCAGTCATTGGTAAACAGAGGGGTCGACTGTGCCCGGCCTCACACAATGATGCTCAAGGCGTATGAATCGTGTTCCAATCCCGCTGTCTGGGATTGCAACAAGCTTCCAGTTCAGAAGCCTCAAAATGGCCCCAATTAGGAAATGAACGTGTTCTACTTAGCGGGGCGTGCGCCGGGGTGTATCCCGAGCTGCCGCCAGCGGGACCAGTAGTCGGGCAAGGAGGATCAGGATGAACAAGGTCCTTACCGTGCCGTTGGGGGCCGTGGGCGGATTCTTCGAACTCGCCGCATCGGTGGCCCGGGCGAGTTTTCGCCGGCCCTTCCAGATGCGCGAGTTCATCGACCAGTCGTGGTTCGTCGCACGAGTATCCATCGTGCCGACACTTCTGGTGGCCATACCGTTCACCGTGCTGGTGAGCTTCACGCTGAACATCCTGCTGCGCGAAATCGGCGCCGCGGACCTCAGCGGTGCGGGCGCGGCATTCGGTGCGGTGACCCAGGTGGGTCCGATCGTCACCGTCCTCATCGTGGCCGGGGCCGGCGCCACCGCCATCTGCGCGGATCTCGGGGCCCGCACCATCCGTGAAGAGATCGACGCCATGAAAGTGCTCGGCATCGACCCCATCCACCGGCTGGTGGTGCCACGCGTGCTGGCATCGATGTTCGTCGCGCTGCTGCTCAACAGCCTGGTGTGCACGATCGGCATCGTGGGCGGGTTCCTGTTCTCGGTCTATCTGCAGGATGTGAACCCCGGTGCCTTCGTCAACGGCATCACGCTGCTGACCCATCTCCCCGAACTGCTCATCTCCGCGGTCAAAGCAGGCCTTTTCGGTTTGATCGCCGGAATGGTGGCCTGTTATCTGGGTTTGAACGTAAAAGGTGGTCCAAAAAGTGTCGGTGATGCGGTGAACCAGACAGTGGTTTTCGCCTTCATGGCGCTGTTCGTGGTGAACGTCGTGGTCACCGCCGTCGGCCTCAAATTCGCGGTGCGGTGATCGATGTCGGCCTCGGTGATCATCCAATCCCGCTTTCCCAAAGTCACCCGTCGTGTCCGCCGCTGGTCGACCTCCCTCGACAATCTCGGCAAACAAGCGGTGTTCTACGGCAAGGCGATCGGCTCCATGCCGCGCGCACTCGTGCACTACCGTACCGAGACGATCCGGCTCATCGCCGAGATCAGCATGGGTAGTGGTGCGCTGGCGGTGATCGGCGGCACCGTGGTGATCGTCGGGTTCCTGACGCTGTTCTCCGGTGGCACCATCGCCGTACAGGGCTACAGCTCCCTGGGCAATATCGGCGTCGAGGCGCTGACCGGCTTCTTCGCCGCGTTCCTCAATGTCCGTATCGCCGCCCCGGTGATCTCCGGAATCGGCCTGGCCGCCACCATCGGGGCCGGTTCCACCGCCCAGCTGGGCGCCATGCGGGTCGCCGAAGAGATCGACGCGCTGGAATCCATGGCGATCCGGCCGGTGCCCTACCTGGTGGGCACCCGGGTCCTGGCCGGGATGATCGCGATCGTGCCGCTCTACGCGCTGGCGGTTATCGCGTCGTTCATCGCCAGCCGCTTCGCCACCGTAGTCATCTACGGCCAGTCGGCCGGTGTGTACGACCACTACTTCTCCACATTCCTTATCCCGAGCGACATTCTGTGGTCGTTCGCCCAAGCCATTTTCATGGCGCTGGCGGTGATGATGATCCATACGTATCACGGCTACAACGCGGCCGGCGGCCCGGTCGGGGTGGGTATCGCGGTAGGTAACGCGGTACGCAGCTCGCTGGTCGCGGTGGTCACGGTGACCCTGTTGATATCCCTGGCGGTATACGGCACCTCCGGCAACTTCAACCTTTCCGGATAGCTGCGATGACGGAACTGATGCGAACGAACAACAAGAGGGCAGCGGCGTCGAACGCCACCGCGGGCGGGTCGTCCCGCGGTGGCGAAGACCCCTGGGCCCCCATCGGAGCGAACCGCTGGACGGCGCTGCGGGCGAGCGCCGGGATCAAACTGGCCGGGGCGGGCATGGTGCTGGCCGCGGTGGCCGCGGTGGCCGTCTCGCTGACCATGTTCTTCGGCGGTTTCACCCCCAGCGTCGAGGTGACCGTATCCGCGCCGCGCAGCGGCCTGGTGCTGGATCCCGACGCCAAGGTCAAGGTGCGCGGGGTGCAGATCGGGCGGGTGGCCGGAATCGACCGCACGGTCGACGGCACGAATCTGCGACTGGCCCTGAACCCCGGTCTGCTACATCTGGTCCCGGCCAACTCGACCGTCGATATCCGCTCGACCACCGTGTTCGGCGCGAAATACATCAACTTCGTGATTCCGCAGGAGCCGGCCGCCGAATCGCTACAACCCGGTGCGCTGCTGGCCGCCGATCAGGTGACCGTCGAGTTCAATACGGTCTTTCAGCATCTCAGCGATGTGCTCGCCGATGTGCAGCCGGAGAAGCTGAATGCCACACTGGCCGCGCTGGGCACCGCATTGCAGGGCCGCGGCGAAAGCCTCGGCAAGTTGCTCGCCGACAGCGATTCCTACCTGCGCGAGATCAACCCGACGCTGCCCACCCTGCAGCGCGATCTGAACACCACCGCCGCGGTGACCAACCTCTACGCCGATGTCTCCGGTGATCTGCTGCGCACGGTGGACGGCGCGACGGTCAGCAGCCGGACCATCACCGAATCGGAATCCGAGGTGGATTCCATGCTGGCGAACCTCACCGGCCTGGCCGACACCACCGGTGCGGTTCTGCGCGACAACGAAGGGCAGATCGATACGGCCCTCGACCTGCTCCGCCCGACCGGTGAGCTGTTGAACGGCTACAAGGAAGCGTTGTTCTGCCTGATCGGCGGAAGTGCCAAGGCGCTGCCGCTGGGCGAGGCGGTCTTCGGTGGCGGACAGGAAGGTGTCGCCCTGAACACGGGATTCATGTACGGGTCTCCGCCCTACACCTATCCGAACGATCTGCCCAAGGTGAACGCCACCGGCGGACCACGGTGCGGAGGTCTGCTCGACCGGGTACCGGACAGCCATTCCGACTATGTCGTCACCGACACTTCGGAAGGGCATCCCTACACGCCGGTGACGAAGCTGCAACTGAACGCGCCCAAGGTCTTCCAGGTGCTGTTCGCCGGACTTCCAGGGGTGGGCCAGTGAAGAACACCGGTACCACCGTCAAACTCGCCGTCTTCACACTGGTGATGACCCTGATCTTCGCCGGCCTGGCGGTGGTCTTCTCGCAGATGCGGTTCTCCCGGGAAACCGGATACAACGCGGTCTTCACCAGCGCCTCGGGCATGCTGCCCGGCGACAAGGTCCGGATCGCCGGGGTACCGGTCGGATCCATCTCCTCGGTGCAGGTCGACGACGAATACCACGCCCACGTGAAATTCGACGTCGATACCGAATACCGGCTGCTGACCAGCACCCGAGCCACCATCCGCTACGAGAACCTGGTCGGCGACCGCTACCTGGAACTGCTCGAAGGCCCCGGCGAGGCGACCGCCCTGAACAAGGGCGGCACCATCGGCCTGGACAAGACCGCGCCCGCACTGGACCTGGACATGCTGCTGGGCGGGTTCAAACCGCTGCTGCGTGGACTCGACCCGGCGCAGGTCAACGATCTGACCAACGCGCTGCTGCAGATCTTCCAAGGACAGGGCGGGACGTTGGTCGAACTGCTCAACAGCGGCGGCTCGTTCACGAAAACCCTCGCCGACCGGGACGCACTCATCGGCAGCGTCATCGACAATCTGAACTCGGTGCTGAAGACCATCGACGACCGCGGCGACCAGTTCGCCACCACCATCGACGAACTGCGCCGCCTGGTGAGCGGGCTGGCCGCCGACCGTGATCCGATCGGTGCCGCACTGCCGCGCATCGCCGACGCCACCGCCGCGACCACCGATCTACTGGCCCAGGCCCGCCCAGACCTGGCGGCGACCATCGCGCAGACCGGGCGGCTGGCCACCAACCTCGACAACGGTTCGGACACCGTGCAGTGGGTGCTCGACAAACTGCCGGCCACCTACCGCAAGCTGATCCGCATCGGTTCCTACGGTTCGTTCCTGCAGCTGTACGTATGCCGGACGAACTTCCTGATCGACGGTCCGGACGGGAAACCGCTGCTGCTCGAACTGCCCGGTGAGCAGACGACCGGAAGGTGTGCCAGCGAATGAAAGAGCAATCGCGCGCGGTGACCATCGGCATCGTCGGGTTGGTACTCGCCGTGGCGGTGGCATTGTCGGCCCTGCAGTTCGAACGGCTGCCGTTCATCCGCGGCGGGGCGACGTTCACCGCCAACTTTGCCGACGCCGGTGGTCTGGTGACCGGCGACGATGTGGAGGTCGCGGGGGTCAGGTCGGGCAAGGTCGAGGACGTGGAGCTCGACGGTGCGCAGGTGCTGGTGCGCTTCAGCCTGGACGAATCAATTGTGCTCGGCGACAAGACCTCGGCCGCCATCAAGACCAACACGGTGCTGGGACGCAAATCGCTGGCCGTCAACCCGGCCGGGGACGGGGCGCTGAAGGTCACCGACACCATTCCGCTGGCCCGCACCACCTCGCCGTACTCGCTCAACGAAGCGCTCAGCGACCTCGCCGGCACCGTGGGCGACCTGGACCTGCAGAAGGTCGACCAGACACTGGACGCGTTGTCGGCGGCCTTCGCCGACACCCCCGCACCGCTGCGGTCGGCCCTGGACGGCGTCACCGCGCTGTCGAAGACCATCAATGCCCGCGACCAGGCGCTCTCGGATCTGCTGACCCGCGCACAGGATGTCACCAAGATCCTGGCCGACCGGGCCGATTCCATCAACGCGCTACTGGTCGACGGCAACCAGCTGCTCGGCGAACTCGATCGGCGGCGCACGGCCATCAGCCAGATGATCGTCTATGTGAACGCGCTGGCCCAGCAGCTGTCCGGGCTGGTGCACGACAACGAAGCCCAGCTGAAACCGGCACTGGACAAACTCAACTCGATACTCGATCTGCTGCAGCGCAACCGGGACAACATCAACGGCGCGCTCGACGGCCTGGGTCCGTTCGCCGCGGCGCTCGGTGAACAGGTGGGCAGCGGACCGTACTTCAACGCCTATGTCGTCAACGCCAGCAGTGAGACGCTGCACCCGCTGGTGGACGCGCTGGTGTGGCCGCAGCATCTGCCCGATTCGCTGCGCGCCTATCTGCTCGAACCCGGTCCGAAGATCGGCCCGTCCGTACAGGAGCCACCTCGATGAGGCGATACTGCGATACCTCCGCCTTCGCTACGGCCTCCGCGGACGGCATGGTGCGATACCCCCGCGTTCGCTCCGTTTTCCGTGGACCGCATGAACCCGTTCGGAGGGCAATGCTGTGACGACTCTGACGGACAAGGTTCGGGCCGTTCCACGGAAGTGGGTGGCGATCGTCGCCGGTGTCGTGGTGGTGGGGCTGGTGGCGTTCGGCGGATATACGGCGTTCCAGCGGATCACCGAGAACGAGATCACCGCCTATTTCACCTCGACCAGTGGCCTGTACGCGGGCGACGATGTGCGGGTGCTCGGGGTGCCGATCGGCAAGATCGACAGTATCGAACCGGGCAAGGACCAGGTGAAGGTGACGATGTCGGTGGACAGCGGCATCGATCTGCCCGCCGACGCCCGCGCGGTGATCATCGCGCCGTCGCTGGTATCGGCCCGGTTCATCCAGATCGCGCCCGCCTACACCGGTGGCGACAAGCTCACCGACGGCGCCGAGATCCCGCTCGAGCACACCGCGGTCCCGGTCGAATGGGACGACATCAAAACTGAACTGAACAAACTGTCCACCGCTCTCGGCCCGGTCGGTGACGACCCCCAGGGTTCGTTCGGCCGGTTCGTCGACACCGCGGCCGACAATCTGGACGGTAACGGCGACAGCTTCCGCGCCACCCTGCACGAACTCTCGGCCACGCTGACCACGCTGTCCGACGGTCGCACCGATCTGTTCGGCACCATCCGCAATCTGCAGAAGTTCGTGGACGTGCTCTCGAAGAGCAATGATCAGATCGTCGAATTCGGCGGCCGGTTGGCATCGGTATCGGGTGTCCTGGCCGGGGTTTCCACCGACCTCGGAGCGGGACTGGACAATCTGGACCTCGCGCTCGGCGATGTGCACCGGTTCCTCGACGGCAGCGGTACCGAACTCACCGAGGGTGTGCAGCGGCTCGCCGATGTCACCCAGATCCTGGTAGACAAGCGACCGGAACTGGAACAGGCACTGCATTCGGGTCCGACCGCGCTGGTGAACTTCTACCAGATCTACAAACCCGCCCAGGGCACCCTGACCGGCGCCATCTCGCTCAACAACTTCGCCGATCCGGTGAGCTTCCTGTGCGGTTCGGTTCGCGCCCTCGAACAGAATCAATCCGATACCAGCGCCGACCTCTGCGCCCAGTATCTCGCCCCGGTGCTCAGCTCGCTGGCCATGAACTACCTGCCCATCATGACCAACCCGGCCACCGGTGTGACGGCGTTCCCGAACCAGTTGCAGTACACGACACCGGATCTGGCGGGCAAGGTCGATCCGCAGAAGGTCGGCCCACCGGCCGCACCGGAACCCGCGCCGATCACGGTGCCCGCCGGGGTCGCCGGGCTGGCCATTCCCGGTGTGCAGCTTCCCCAGATTCCCGGCCTGCCCGGAGGAGGACGATGATGCGCCGGCTCGAGCTGCGGCTGCCGGGCGCCCGGCGCCGGATCGCCGCGGTGGGCGTCGGGCTGGCAGTGGCGCTGTCGGCCACCGCCTGCCAGTACGACGGACTCAACTCGCTGCCGATGCCCGGTACCGAGGGCACCGGCGACGGCTCCTACAAGGTCCGGATCCAGATGCCGAACGTGACCACGTTGACCCGGAATTCGCCGGTGCGCGTCGACGATGTCGCGGTCGGCACGGTGACCGATATCGAGGTCGAGGACTGGCACGCGCTGGTCACCGTTTCGCTGAACCCCGATGTGGTGTTGCCCGCCAACGCCACCGCCAAGATCGGCCAGACCAGTCTCCTCGGCAGCAACCACGTCGAACTGGCCCCGCCCGCGGATGTGGCGCCGCAGGGACGGCTCGCCGAAGGCGATGTCATTCCGCTGGACCGGGCCGGGGTGTACCCGACCACCGAGCAGGTGCTGTCCTCGCTGTCGGTGGTACTCAACGGCGGCGGTATCTCCCAGCTGGAGAACATCACCGGCGAACTGAACAAGGCGCTCGTCGGTAACGAAGACGAAGTGCGCGACCTGATCCCGCAGATGAACGATCTGATCCGCAATCTCGACGGGCAGCGCAACGACATCATCGCCGCGATGGAAGGGCTGGACCGGGTCAGCGGGCAGTTCGTCCAGCAGACCGATGTGGTGGCTGCGGCCATCGAGGAGATCCATCCGGCACTGACCGTGCTCGCCGACCGCCGGCAGAACATCACCACCACGATCACCAAGCTGGGTGAGCTCAGCGATGTGGTGAACCGCCTGATCGCCGCCAGTGGTGACGATCTGAAGGCGAACTTGGCGAATCTGGCCCCGGTTCTGCAGACCCTCGCCGATACGGGCGCCGACCTCACCGAATCGCTCAAGATCATCGCCTCGTTCCCGTTCCCGCTGAAGAACCTGGACAAGGCGATCAAGGGCGACTACCTGAACCTGTTCATGACCGTCGATCTGACCGGTGCGCGGCTGGATTCCAACTTCCTCACCGGTACCGGGCTCGGCGGTATGTTCGGCGGCGTCGAGGTGGCACTGGGCCAGGTCGCCGGAGCCGCCGGCCAGCAGGGCAACCCGCTCACCGCGCCGCTGGCGCCGCCGCCCGGTGCGCCCGCCGCCGGTGAACAGCCGCAACCGACGATTCCGGGGCTGCCGCCGATTCCCGGCCTGCCCGCCATTCCCGGACTGACCGTGCCGATGCCCGGGGAGCAGCCGCAAGGGGGCGAGGGCCGGTGACGCTGTCCCGATTCGTTCGAATCCAGCTGACGATCTTCGCGATCCTCACCGTGGTCGGTCTCGCCGTCATGGGCGGCACCTACGTCGGTGTGCCCGCGCTGCTCGGGATCGGCCGGTACGAGGTCACGGTGGAGCTGGCCGCTACCGGCGGGCTCTACCAGAACGCCAATGTCGCCTTCCGCGGTACCAATGTCGGGGTGGTCCGAGAGGTGCGGCTCACCAGCGAAGGGGTCGAGGCGAAGCTGTCGGTCGACAGCGACTACAAGATCCCGGCCGATTCCTCGGCGCTGATCCGCAGCGTGTCCGCGATCGGTGAACAGTACGTCGATCTGGTGCCCCCACCGGATCCCGGCGATGCCGACCTGTACGACGGCAGTGTGATCCCGGTGGACCGGACCGAACTTCCGCAGGATGTCGGCGCGCTGCTGGATCAGGCCGACCGGCTGCTGGCCAGTGTCGCCGACACCCGGCTGCGGCAGGTCATCGACGAGGCGTTCAAGGCATTCAACGGTGCCGGACCGGATCTGCAGCGTTTCCTCGACTCCGCCTCGCTGCTGGTCCAGGAAGCCAACGACAATGTCGGGCCGACCAAACAGCTGATCGAGCAGATCGGCCCGCTGCTGGACACCCAGGTGAACTCCGATGCCGCCATCCGTTCGTGGACCCGGGACCTGGCGACCGTCACCGACACGCTGCGCGCGCACGATCCGGCGCTGCGCAGCATCCTCGCCAACGGCCCGTCCGCGCTGGAGCGGGTGAACCAGCAGTTCGACGATCTGCGGCCCACACTGCCGCTGTTGCTGAACAACCTGGTGAGCCTGGGCCAGGTGGGTGTCACCTACCACTCCGGTCTGGAACAGATCCTGGTGGTGTATCCGCCGCTGATCGCGGCCCTGCTCACGGCGGTACGCGGGCCGATGGAATACGGCGCGCTGGTCGACTTCATGACCGTGCTCAACGATCCGCCGCCGTGCACCACCGGCTTCCTGCCGCCGGACCAGCGGCGCGACCCGAGCCAACTCGATACCCCCGACACGCCGAAGGGCCTGTATTGCAAGGTCCCGCAGGATGACAAGACCGCGGTTCGCGGTATCCGCAATACGCCGTGTATGGAATATCCCGGCCGCCGGGCGCCGTCGCCCGAATTGTGCCGCACCGGTTACGTTCCGGAGGGAACCAACCCGCCGTTCGGGCCGCCGCAGCCGGTCGCACCGACCGAACCTCCCGGACCGGTGGCGCCCGCATCCGCGCCCGATGCGGCGCCGGGGGTTGCGGGAGTACCCGCAGCACCTGCTAGTTTTTCGGGCGCAAGCACCCCCGCCGCCGCCCTCTCCTACGATCCGGCCAGCGGGGTCTACACCGGCAGCGATGGAGGCAGCTACCGTCAGGGTGATATCGCCCCCGGCGGTTCGGGCACCGTACCCGCGGATTGGCAGGCAATGTTCGAGGAGCAGCAACGATGAGCGAGACCAAGGACCCCGGCCGCACCCGCAGGCGGGCCAGCCGGACGGCGGGCCCGCCCCCGGCCGAGGCGGACGCGACCGAGAAGCTCGAAGCCGGCGCCGCCGAGCCCGGGTCGGCGGCAGCGGCCCCGGCCGCCGACGAACCGGCTGCCGCTGCGGCGACCACCGAATCCGCCACCGCGAAATCGGCGGCCGCTACGACCGAAGCCCCGACCGAGAAGGTCGCGGTCGCCGGTAAGCCCGATGCCGAGGCCGCGACCGAGAAGATCGTGACCGCAGAGACCGCCGAGGGTGTGCCGGCGCCGGCCTCCGAGGCGGCGGGGAAGTCCGCGGAGACCGTACGACTGGACAAGGGCGACAAAGCCGCGGACGCCGCGGACGATGCCGATCCGGACCGGCCGGAAGCCACCGGAACCCGGTCCTGGAAGCGTATCGCCGCGCTCGCCGCGGCGGCGGTGCTGGTGATCGGCCTGGTGGGCGTCGCCGTTGTCTCCGTGCTCGCGGTGCAGTCCACGCAGCAGCGCGACGAGCGTCGCTCCGAATACGTGGCGACCGCGCGGCAGACCGTTCTCAACCTGACCACCATTCGCGCCGATACCGCCAAGGAGGATATCGACCGCATCCTCACCATGGCCTCGGGTGATTTCAAGACCGAGTTCGACGGCCGGGTGGATCCGTTCACCGAGATCGTCAAACAGGCCAAGGTCGTCTCCACCGGTGAGGTGGTCGAAGCCGCCGTCGAACGCGACGACGACGAATCCGCGGTGATCCTCGTCGCGGCGAAGCAGACGCTCACCAACGCGGGATCGCAGGAACAGCAGCAGCGGTTCTACCGGTTCCGGGTGACCGTGCAGCGGGCCGACGACGGGACGCTGACCGCCTCGGACGTGAAGTTCGTGGCATGACCGGACAGCGCCCGGAGGCGGTAGCTCGCGTAACCACGGAGGGCGATGTCCGGTCATGCCCAGGTGAACACAGTATGACCGGGCGGAGGAACTGAGAATGAGTGTGCGTAACAAGATCCTGATCGGTCTCACCGCGGTGGTCGTCGTGGCAGCGGCGGTGGTGGCCGGTATCGGCGGCTACCGGTACTGGGATTACCGGCAGTCCGAACAGTCCCGCACCGACGCGGTCGCCGCCGCGACCCGAACGGTATCGGCCATGTTCAGCTACGAATTCCAGACGGTGGACAAGGAACTGCCCAAGACCGCCGAGGACCTCGCCCCCGATTTCAAGGCCGACTACCTCGAACTGATCGACAAGGCGATCGTTCCGGGCGCCAAGGAGAAGGAACTGACGGTCAAGGCGACCAGTCAGGCCGGGGGAGTCGTCTCCGCCGACCGGGCGCACGCCGTGGTGCTGCTCTTCCTGAACCAGGTGACCACCAGTAAAGAGAGCCCGCAGGGCACCACCACGGGCAGCCGGGTCCGGGTGGCGCTGGACAAATCCGACGACCGGTGGCTGGTCGCGTCGGTCACCCCGATCTAGCCCGCAGCCGGGTCCGGAATCACGGAGAAGAGCCCTCCACCGAAGCGGTGGAGGGCTCTTCCGCTGCTGGATGACCCCGCGCCGGATCGAACACCGACCTACGGCTGAGTGCGCCCGGGCCGTCTCGCGGCAGGATGAGTCGCCGCGCGGCGGGACGAAAGTAAACCGCCGGTCCGCTCGCGAGTGCGAGTGAACCGGCGGTTTCGTCCGGAGCCCCCTGTCAGGATTGAACTGACGACCTTTCGCTTACAAGGCGAGTGCTCTACCACTGAGCTAAGGAGGCGAGAAGCGGAGCCATCATAACCGTACGCGACCGCCGCGCGACACCTGATTACGGTGCCGCACAGCGGTTGTACGGATCGACCGGCTCCGCGAGCGACCTACTTGCGGGCCGCCTCATCCGCCGCCATGGCGTCACGCAGGCTCTTGGGCCGCATATCGGTCCAGTTCTGCTCCACGTACTCCACACAGGCGGCGCGGCTTTCCTCGCCGAAGACCACCCGCCAGCCGGCCGGGACTTCGGCGAAGGCGGGCCACAGGGAGTGCTGTTCTTCGTCGTTGACCAGAACGAAGAAGCGGCCGTCCTCGTCGTCGAACGGGTTGGTGCTCATTTCACCTCACTGGGGTGCTCGTGGGTTGTGGATTCGGATCTGTGTGGGCCCACCCCGGCGGCTCGGGTCTGGATCTCCGGCTGCCGCGTCGCGAACCCAAACGATGTGTCGACACTAGCAAGCTCGGCGTTAGCTGTGGGTCCTCCCCTCACGAGGCGAAGAATTCCAGCAAGATCTTGTTCACCGCGTCCGGGCGCTCCAGATAGCCGTAGTGCCCGGCATCGGGAACCTCCTGGTACCGGCCGCCCGGAATGGCGTCGGCGACCTCTCTGGCCAGGTAGGGCGGGATCATCCGATCGTCGGCGAATCCGACGGCCAGACACGGCACGGTGATACCGCGGTAGGCGTGCAGCCGATCGAAATCGTGGTCCATGCGGCGCTGGGCCCGGATACCGGGCGGAACCGGACCGCCGGTGAACTCGAACAGATCCAGCCAGTCCCGGGCCTTGTTCGTATCGGCCATGGTGGCGGGCGAGAGATTCATCACCGCGGTCAGCGCGGCGTCGTATTTGGCCGGCAGCCGGACTTCGTTCGCGTCCATCTCGTGTTCGCCCAGCGACAGCGTCTTCTGGAACTGGTCCAACCGGCCGTGTCCGGCCAGGAACACCGCCTTGCGCACCAGTTCGGGCCGGGCCAGCGCGAGCTCCTGCGCCACCCGGGCACCCATCGAGGTGCCGGCCACCAGGGCGGGTCCTTCGTCCAGGAATTCGATCAGGGCTGCGGTATCGGCCACCATCTCGTGGATGGTCATTCCGTCCGCGGCCTCGTAGGTGGGCGCGATACCCCGGTTGTCGAACGTGCACACCCGGTACCCGGCCGCCAGCAGGGCCGGCACCTGGTGCAGTTCCCACACCCGGCCGGGACTACCGGTGCCCATGATCAGCACCACCAGCGGGCCGCCGCCTTTGACGTCGGTGCCCTTGGCACGGTCTCCCTTGACCTGATAGTTGAGCGATATTCCGTTCACCGTGGCCAACGGCATGCTTCGGGCCCCTTCCTCATCGTTTCTGCTGCCAACGGTATAGCCCCGGGGGCCCCGCTACGTTACCCGCGGCGGGAGCGACCACTTCCATGGACAGATACCATTGACATTTCACATACAAGCGCACCTGCCGGGAGGATCGAGATGGCCGCGAAGAGCAGCGCCAACGGTATCGCCGACGACGAACTGGAACCCCTCGCCGACGAGACCGCTCGTCAGGCGCAGCGGGTCGTGGCCGCCTATGCCGCCGATGCCGACGAATGCCGGATGCTTCTGTCGATGCTCGGTATCGGCCCGGGAGTCCGCGCCGAGTAAACAGCCACCGGCGCCAACGGCGACGTCGGCGGACCCACACACAACTACATGGCGTACAGCGCCGCGCAAAGGATGCGTGAGTGGACCAGATGACCGATCAGCCGTCCAGCAGCGATTCCGCCCCCGAGGATGAAACCGCCGTGTCCGTCGACCGGCCCGGAGAACGCAACGGTTCCGGGCCGGTGGAGAGCCCGATCGATCCGGCCGAGGCCCTCCCCGAAGCGGTGGACGCCGAACCCCTGCGTGAGCGCGGGGCCGGTTCCGGCTTTGTGGTCGTGGCCAACCGGCTACCGGTCGACCTGGAGAAGCTGCCGGACGGCAGCACTCGCTGGAAGCGCAGTCCCGGTGGTCTGGTGACCGCACTCGAGCCGGTGCTGCGCAGTAATCGGGGCGCCTGGGTCGGCTGGGCCGGTGTGCCGGACGTCGACGTCGACCCCATCGTCGAGGACGGGCTGGAACTGTTTCCGGTGCCGCTGTCGGCGCAGGAGGTCGCCGACTACTACGAGGGTTTCTCCAACGCGACCCTGTGGCCGCTGTACCACGATGTGATCGTCCGTCCCGTCTACAACCGGGCCTGGTGGTCGGCCTACGTGCAGGTGAACCGGCGCTTCGCCGAGGAGACCGCGAAAGTCGCCGCCGAGGGCGCCACCGTCTGGGTGCAGGACTACCAACTCCAGCTCGTACCCAAGATGCTGCGGATGCTGCGCCCCGATCTCACCATCGGATTCTTCCTGCACATCCCGTTCCCGCCGGTGGAACTGTTCATGCAGATGCCGTGGCGCACCGAGATCGTGGAAGGACTGCTCGGGGCCGACCTGATCGGCTTCCATCTCCCCGGCGGCGCCCAGAACTTCCTCTACCTGGCCAGGCGCCTGGCCGGACAGCCCACCTCTCGCGGCACCGTCGGTGTGCGGTCGAAGATGGGTGTGGTGCAGGTCGGTTTCCGCACGGTCCGCGTCGGTGCCTTCCCGATCTCCATCGATTCCGCGGGTCTCGACGAACATTCACGCCGTCGTTCGGTCCGCGAACGCGCCGCCCGCATCCGCGCCGAACTCGGCAGCCCCAAGAACATCCTCCTCGGTGTCGACCGCCTCGACTACACCAAAGGCATCGACATCAGGCTCAACGCCCTCGAGGAACTCCTGGCCGAAGGCCGTATCGACCCGGCCGAAACCGTGATGGTGCAGCTGGCGACCCCCAGCCGGGAACGCGTCGAGAGCTATATCCAGATGCGCGGCGATATCGAACGGCAGGTCGGCCGCATCAACGGTGAATTCGCCCGCGTCGGCTACCCGGTCGTCCACTATCTGCACCGCCCCATCGCCCGCGAGGAACTCATCTCCTTCTTCGTCGCGGCCGACGTCATGCTGGTGACCCCGCTACGTGACGGTATGAACCTGGTCGCGAAGGAGTACGTGGCCTGCCACTCCGGCCTCAACGGCACCCTGGTGCTCAGCGAATTCACGGGCGCCGCCGCCGAGCTCCGCCAGGCATACCTGTGCAACCCGCACGACCTCGACAGCGTGAAGGACGCCATAGTCGACGCCCTCACCGACGACCGCGAAACCCGGCGTCGCCGGATGCGTTCGCTGCGCAGGCAGGTCCTGGCCCACGATGTGGACCGGTGGGCCAGGGCATTCCTGGACGCGCTGGCCCAAGGACAGGTCGCGGGCAAGGCGCTGATGGCCGACGTCGACAACGAGTACGAGGACTCCGGGCCGCACGCGGACTAGCCTGGGGGACCACGTGTCCCGGAAGCGAGCGTGGGTGGGGGGTGGCGACGGCGATCCGAGATACCCGGAGCTGCAATCGGCCCGCATCGGACGGGGTCGGGCGGGACGAACCCACGATTCGCGTTCGCGGGCGGGGGTGTCGGTATTCACGATCGACGCCTGCACGGTCGGCGGCATTCGTTATCGGGGCTCACCGCTCGTGAAGGTGGGGTGGGCCTGTTCGTGAAGGTAGGGGAAGTGGGCATGCCCTTGTGAAGGTGGGGGAGGCGGGCCTGTTCGTGAAGGTGCTGTGTTTTCGGCGCGCTGGCGCGCGCGGGGGTTGAGGCCCCCGGAGTCTCGCCGTTCAGGCCTCGAGACTCGCGCCTGCGGCGCATCGCTTCGAGGCCTGAAC
>NZ_JBSFDZ010000017.1:0-141260 GCF_053594175.1 Nocardia sp. NPDC001965 | reverse complement strand
TACGACGTGACCGGGGATCGGCATTGGAGAGACGCGGTCATGTTGTGCGAAGCCTGGTTCCGTGGCCGCAACGATATCGGGGTCCCGCTGCTCGAAACCGGCTGGTCATCAGGGGTAGGTATCCAGTCCAGGGGGGTCGCAAGCTCTGTGAGGTTGCTCAATCGGCACTAATTCTTGTTACGACCCTGGTGCGGTGGTGATCGGCTGTGCATCGATCAGATCTTCGACCAGGCGGCGAAAAGCAGGACACTGGGTGAGCGTCTCGGCTTCGCAGTCCATCGCGTGCTCGATCATCTGTTGTGACGCGAGCGCCGCGGCAATGTGATCGGCCAACTTCGCATGCTGGTCGGCCAGGATGCGGCGGCGAGCAGCGCGGCTCGGTGCGTCCAGCCACTCGCGTAACTGCTCCAGGCTCAGGCCCGCTGCCTTACCCCGCACGATCATAGCGACGCGGAGCACATGGTCCTGGTTGTACTTTCGCCTACCGTTCACCCGCTCTGCGGGGAGCAGCAGCCCCACCGATTCCCAATGGCGCAGTACATGTGTGGCGAGATCGAAGCGGGTTGCCAGCTCGCCGATCGTGAGGTGGTCGGTCGCGGGTCGGTCGGGTCGCCGCTCCGACTCGGCTATTGACTTCATGTTGACATTAACATGCAGAGTGGTCCGTGCTGTCAAGCGATGACATCACAAGGAGGACCGAGTGTTCGAGGTAATCATTGTCGGAGCCGGCCCGGCGGGACTGTCGGCCGCGCTGTCCCTGGGGCGCGTCCACCGGCGCGTCCTGGTGCTGGATTCCGGGTCGGGACGCAATGCGCCGGCTGCTGCGGTCCACAACTTCGTGACCCGGGACGGCGTCGCCCCGGCAGAATTCCGAGCGATCGGACGTGCCCAGTTGGCGTCCTACCCGACCGTCGAAGTGTGTGATGCCGAGGCGGTCGAGGCCGAACCGTTCGCCGAGGGGTACGGCTTCACCGTGCGGACCGCCGATGGCGCCGAGTACCTGACCAACCGGCTGCTGTTGGCCAGCGGGATGGTCGACCGATTGCCGACGATCCCTGGTCTGGCGCCCCTGTGGGGCCTGTCGGCCTTCCACTGCCCGTACTGCCACGGGTTCGAGATCAGCGGACAGTCGATCGCTGTCCTGGGTGGTGGACCGGATCGGATCCGACTGGCCCTGCATCTGAGCAGGTTCAGCAGCGATGTCGTGCTGTGCACCAACGGCCCGGCCGACCTCGCGTCGCCGGCGGCGCAGGTACTGTCCAGCGCGGGTGTGCCCGTCCGTTGCGGACCGATCACCGGGCTCGAAGCGACGGGTCCGAAGCTCGAAGCCCTCGCCTTTGCGGAAGGCCCGGTACTGCCGCGTGACGTGGTGTTCGTCAAAAGCTCGCCGGCGCAACGCTCTCCACTGCCGAGCCTGCTCGGCTGCGGCGTGTTCCCCGACGCGACCGTCGAGGTGAGTGAGTTCCATCAGACCAGCGTGCCCGGGGTGTACGCCGCCGGTGACATGGCCCGACGGGCGACCGTGCCCATACCCTTCTCCGCGGTGATCGCGGCGGCCTCCGCCGGGACCGTCGCTGCGGGGGCCATCGATCAAGACCTGCTGAGTGCGGACTTCGACCTGTCGAACCCTTTTGCTGTACAGGAGCGCTGACCCATGGCAACAACCACTTCCGGGACAGCGCCGGCCGTGCCGACCGGCAGTGTTGCGCTCGCTGCTGCCGGCCTCGGCCTCGGCATGCTGCTGTCGGTGCTGGATCAGACCATCGTCAGTATCGCGCTACCGGACATCGCGGCCGATCTGGGCGATATCGGCTCATTGAGCTGGATCGTGACCAGCTACATCCTCGCATCCACGGCGACCGGCGCACTGTATGGAAAGCTCAGCGACCGGTTCGGTCGACGACCTGTATTTCTCGCCGCTGTCGCTGTATTCACCGTCGCATCGGCACTGTGCGGGATGGCGGATTCGCTCATCCAACTGGTGGTGTTCCGTACCCTCCAGGGCATCGGTGCGGGCGCTCTGTTCACGATCCCGACGATCGCCCTGGCCGAATTGTTCCCGGTCGAGCTACGCGGCCGGGTCCAGGGTGCGGTGGGCGGAATCTTCGCCCTGGCCGCGGTGGGCGGTCCGCTCGTCGGCGGGGTCATCACCGATGCAGCGGGTTGGCGTTGGATCTTCTATGTCAATGTTCCGCTCGGTCTA
Organism: Nocardia sp. NPDC001965; assembly: GCF_053594175.1. Classification (NCBI taxonomy): domain Bacteria; kingdom Bacillati; phylum Actinomycetota; class Actinomycetes; order Mycobacteriales; family Nocardiaceae; genus Nocardia; species Nocardia sp. NPDC001965. Next base: position 139,057 of record NZ_JBSFDZ010000017.1, on the reverse strand, counting down.
CTGTCGATGATTCTGGTCTGGATTGCGCTACGGCTGCCACGCAGTGCGCACACTGTGCGGTTGGATATCGGCGGGTCGTTGTTACTTGTCGGCGTAGTCGTCGGGGTGCTGCTGATCACCGAGTGGATCGGCGGCATCCATTCAGGTGGTGTCGGTCCGATCCTGGCCCCAACGGTGGCCGTGGCGATATTACTGGCCGGTTTCATCCGGCGGGAACGGCGTTTCAGCGATCCGGTACTGCCGATGCACCTCTTCACCACCCGGGCGACCGGCGTGGTCCTCGCCGCGACCCTGTTGCTCGGCGCGCTGATGTACGCGTCGATCGTCTACCTGCCGACCTACCTACGCAGTGCGTTCGATATGAGCGCGACGGAAGCCGGGCTGGCTTTGAACCCGTATGTCATCGCATTCATGATCGCCTCGTTTTTGTCGGGCAGTATCGCCGGTAAGACGGGTCGATACCGCGCCTTCATCTCCGCCGGCGCTGCGGTCATCGTGATCGGGCTCGTGTTGCTGAGCCTGCTCGACGCCGAGTCCGGCTATCTTGTAGTCGCGTCGAGCTTGCTCGTGCTGGGTATCGGTGTCGGGATGATTCTGCAACTGTTGGTTACCGTTGCGCAGAACAGCGTCGCGGCAGCAGATCTCGGCGCGGTGACCTCCGCGGTTTTGTCCGTGCGCGGACTCGGTATGTCTTTGGGGATTGCGATCTACGGCAGCATTCTCGGTCACCAGTTGTCCGGGCAGCCGGTGCACCCGGCAACAACCGCCGACGCCATTCCGGACATGCTGCTCTGGGCGCTTCCGCCAGCGCTGGTACTGCTCCTGCTGACCCTGCTGCTTCGCGATCGCCTCCCAGCGAAGGGAGAACTCGTCCGAGCCGTCGCTGCAGAATCGGGTTCTGAATCGCACCCCGGATGATTCGGTCGCTCCGCGCTGCAGCGTTCGAGTCCGACGATATAGGCGAGGTCGACGGCCACGACGAGTTCGAGTGCTGAAGCTGCCGACCCGGCCGTATCCGGCTGGGTCGGCACGGAAACGGTCGCCGAGGCGGTATCGAGCTCTGTGCCCACAGAGTTTTGCTTCGACCACCTCCGCGGGTAGCTTCGACCGGTCGCCGGCCGCGATCAGCCACCGGCCACCGACCGTCGAAAACCTCCGCTGAACTGCGTAGACATGCTGTGCCCTCGGCAGGACACACAAAACATGGGCAACAGGAAAACGCCTGGTCATCGCGGGTTCGTATCCGATGTGATGATCGCGACGTACAGGTCGGCCGATTGTTTTTCAGGTTCATGGTGCGCGGTCGGATCACCGGTATCCCCATCATCGCCGCCCCGAAAAGCTCCGGTTTCTCGGCGCGCGGGCGAATCGGCTGTCACATTCGGGCGACCTGTTCGGTTCCTGATAGTGCAAGGCGACTCGTCGGCCGATACGGAGGAAAAGATGACGAAGCGGATATTGGTTACCGGCGGTACCGGTCGGCTCGGGCGTGTCCTGGTGCGACAGCTGCTCTGCGGGATTCGCCAGGAGTTCCCGTCTGAGCTGCTTCAGTCGACCCTGGGCGACATCAAAGGCGGCAGCAGTGCGGTCCAGAAAAAGGGTTGGAAGCTGCTGAACGACAATCGTTTCAAGAAGTAAGGTAAGGAGTGCGTTAGTGGCCAAGAGCCCATACATCGCCATCACACTGTTCAAGTTCACCTCCGACGCTCCGGACTACGTGCCCCTGTACAGGGAGGATGTGACCCTTCTGTACGCGGACACCGAAGCGGAAGCGCGAGAACTCGCCGAGAAGAACTTCCGGAGCGACGCGGAGACCTACAAAAACGAAGCCGGCTACAACGTAACCGTCACTCCGACGGCATTGATCGACGTCGTGGCCGCATTGATCGACGACCTGTCCGAGGGCGGTGACTTGTATTCACGCCACTTCCATGACTTCGAGTCCTACTCGAAGTGGGAGCCAATGCTCAACGACTGAGTTTCCGACAATGACGTGATGACTATCGGTCGTGGGCGGCCGCCGCGGACACGTTCCCGGCACAGCCCACGACCATCGTCGTTTCAAGAGCCTCTGGGGCCATTGTTCGTCTCCGGTCTGCTCGACCGCGGACACGCTCCGAACACGAGAATCTGACCCGGTGGACCCGAACAACAGCGTGCCACGTCGAATGCTGTAGCAGAGCAAGTTTCGAACCGGCTCGCCACATCGACGAACAGACGGTGCAGGACGCGCCGGAGCAGGGAGGACTCAAATGCTGATGGATGTATCGGCGGTTCAGGGCATCGCCAGGGCCCTGGCCGCCGGGGATGCGGCTTGTGGTGCGCAAGGAACGACCACATCCGGGGGCGCAGTTCCCCGGCCGGTGTGGCTGGTCTCGAATCCCACAGGCGTGTCGGAAACGCGCTGTGCTGCATCATTGAGCGTCCAGTCGTCGTCGCCGAGGTCGTCGAGAGCAGGCAGATGACCCGGCCGCTCTGACCGCAGTCGCAACCCGCATCGGATACGGCGCCAACGCCCGCCACGGCCGGGCGTTGCTGCGGACGCGCGTCACGGGCAGCGGTGCCAGCCTGCTGTTGTGTTGTCTGACGAGACTCCGACCGCGAAGATGCATCACACCTCAGGGCTACGGCAGGACCGTGCGGGGCGTCCCCGAAGTCGGTGGTCGGGCATGACCATTTCTCCGTTGGGCGCGCGTTCCCATGTTGGCTGTGCCCTATACGGCACACGGGCCAATGCGACTGACCTGCGGTTTTGTAATTCAGGCTCGTCAGGATCGCAAGGGCGAAGCCGCTGAACTGCGGAAACCTGTCGCAGGTTTGTGCCCTCGGCAGGATTCGAACCTGCGACACCCGCTTTAGGAGAGCGGTGCTCTATCCCCTGAGCTACGAGGGCGTGACCTTCGGAATTCGTGGCGGAGTTCCGGGTGGTCAGTCCTCGGCCACGAGGTTCGCGTCGGTCGCGGTCCGAGGCGGGCGCCGGGCGCGCGAATCGGACCCTGGAAGTCTACGACAACCTCCCGGCCGGTAGCGCGATGGGTGAGGTGCGGGCGGGCGACCGGTTGTCCGGGCGTCAGGTCAGCGGGCAGATATCGAACCGGTCGAATTCGCTGCCGCACTGCCAGGAGTTGAGGCCGACCGCGTCACCGGTGAGCGCGGTGGTCCACCAGCCGAGTGGGTGCCGGTCGAGGGCGCCGTCGAAGCGGTAGTAGGCAGTACGCCGCGCGCGGCGTGACAGAAGAAATCACCGACCGGTAGCCCGCCGCCGGGTTCCGGGCGTCGTCCAGGTAGAACCGTACAGTGCCGCCGTCCTCCACGAAGGAGTCACGGGTGCTGTCGGCGCCCTCCGCGGCGAACCACACCTGTCGGATCGACCCGGTGCCCCAGGCCTCGGCGAGGACGAGAGGTTTCGGTCCGCCGGGGGCCGTGGTGGCGGCACACGCCAGGGCGAGTTCCTGTGCCACGCCGACGGTCCGGGTGCCTTCGGCCGATCGGAAACCCGGGGGAGCTGTGAGGTTCCGGCTCGCGGGTCCCGGCTGATCGCTGACGTCCGCCATGACGACTCCTGGCCGGCGCGATCGACGCGCGCCCGGAAATCGGGTTGGGTATCACGCGACCGGAATACGTTGGTGTGCAGCCTCTTTCGATCGGGTCGGTGATATGCCGGTGTTCCGACTGTCCCACGGGCGGCGGGTGTCCGTGCGACGTTCGGCGCGATCGTCACCGATTCCGCCGAACGGTCAGGCGGTGGTGGTGGTTTCGTAGTCGGCGGGGTCGAAACGGCGGGTCTTCCAGCGGTAGAGGATCGTGGCACCCGGCCAGTTGTTGGTGATCCGGCCCGAGGCGTTGCGATACCAGCTGGAGCAGAAATTCCAGGGGGTGTCCTTCAGGCGCTTCTGTAGCCAGTCGTCCCAGCGCTGCTCGGCTTCCGCGTGGGCTGATACCCCGCGGCCGGGGTGATTGCGCAGGTATTCGACGGCCTGGCGGATGTAGCGGGCCTGCGATTCCAGCATGTAGACGATGGAGCCGGATCCGACATTGGTATTGGGGCCGTACATCATGAACAGGTTGGGGAACTTCGGGACCGAGACGCCGAGGTAGGCGCGAGCGCCCTCGGCGGCCCAGGTGTCGGCGAGTTTGCGGCCGTCGGTGCCGTAGATGTTCATGGGGGCGAGGAATTCGGTGCCCTTGAAACCGGTGCCGTAGATGATGACATCGACTTCGTGGTGGATACCGTCGGCGGTGCGCACACCGGTGGGGGTGATCTCGGTGATGGCGTTGGTCTCCACGGTCACGTTCGGCCGGGCGAGGGCCGGGAAGTAGTCGTTGGAGAACAGGGCCCGTTTACAGCCGGGGGCGTAGTCGGGGGTGAGTTTCTCGCGCAGGATCGGATCGGGAACCTGCCGGGCCCGGTGTCCGTCGGCAACCTTCACCACGGGTTTCTGGATGCCCTGGAGATCGGTGAGGGCGAGCGCCATCACCTCGAAGAACATCCACCAGCCGAAGCGTTCGGCCCAGCGGACCGGGGGGAGGTACTTGAACACGGCGTGATGGCGGGGTTCGTAGGCGGCGTCGGCCTTGGGCAGTACCCAGGCTGCGGAACGCTGGAACAGGGTGAGGTGTTCGGCGAGCGGCTGGATGCGCGGAATGTACTGGATGGCGCTGGCGCCGGTGCCGATGCAGGCGATGCGTTTGCCGGTGAGGTCCGCGGAGTGGTCCCATTCGGCGGAGTGGAAAGCGGGCCCGGCGAAGGTGTCGATACCGGGGATGTTCGGCATGGCCGGCCGGGAGAGCTGGCCGACGGCGGAGATCAAGATGGCGGCGGTGAGCCGGTCGCCGTCGGTGGTGCGGATCTGCCATATCGCGTTCGCCTGGTCGTATTCGGCGTCGCTGATCTCGGTGCCGAAGCGGATATGGCGTTCGAGATCGTATCTGCCGACGACGCGGCGCATGTATTCGTGGATATCGGCCTGTTCGGAGAAACGGCGGGGCCAGTCGGAGCGTGGCTCGAAGGACCAGGAGTACAGCGGGGACGGTACGTCGCAGGCCGCGCCCGGGTAGGTGTTCTCCCGCCAGACGCCGCCGAGGTCCTGGGCGCGTTCGACGATGGTGAAATCCCGTACGCCCGAACGCAGCAGTTCCAATCCCATACCGAGCCCGCCGAACCCGGCCCCGATGATGACGATCGACGGCGATGGCGTCGGCGATGACGATGACATGTTCTCAGAGTAGGTCCGGCGGTAGCCGGTCCGAAGGTAACTGAGGACAGTGAATAGAGATTTTCGGCCAGGAAATCGGGCCGCCGGGGGGCGATGCGCGTGCATATGTAAGCAAGTGCTCGACACCTTCTGTGGTTCCGGCCGGAAATGCCGAAACCGGTGGTCCGCGGGCTCTGTAGCTGCGGATATTCGTCCCATCAATGGGTCATGAGCCGGGTCTGTGTCTCGTTTGGATGTCATTTCGTTATCTGACTTGGCGGCGGGCCGGATTCCCGGCTATCACAGTGGGGTGCTCGGCGGCGATGGCGCAGTGCCGGTGGCCCGCAGGGGGCGTCGCGGGCATTGCGTCCCATCCCGCCGTCGGGCGCCGATTCTGTCTTCCTACGGCCCCGCGCCGACCGGTGGTGCCGGGGAAGTCCGCTCGTTTCCGTCGACCTTCACCATGCCTGCGTACTCCACGGTAGTGTTCGGCCTGTGATGTGAGTCATGTCCGTTCCTGTGTCTCACAGGACGCGATCGGACTCACGGCACCGTCGCCCGCCGCCCAGATGAGTTAGGGGTATTTCCGATGCTGAGCACCATGATGGACGACCAGCTGTCATTGGCCACGCTGCTGCGTTACGCGTCCACCTTCGTCGGTGATTCCACGGTGTCCACCTGGACCGGGGACGGGGTGCGCACCATGACCTATCGCGAGGTCGGCGCGGATTCCGCCCGGCTGGCCAATGCGCTGACCGACCTCGGCATCGGCGAGGGCGACCGGGTCGGCACCTTCATGTGGAACAACAACGAACATTTCCTCGCCTATATCGCCATTCCCGCCATGGGGGCGGTGCTGCACGCGCTGAACATCCGGCTCTCGGCCGAGCAGTTGATCTACGTCGCCAACCACGCCGAGGACCAGGTGGTGCTGGTGGACGGCAGTCTGGTCCCGCTGTTCGATCAGTATCTGCCGCAGCTGAAGACGGTCCGGCACGTGATCGTGGTCAACGGTGACGTCGCGACCGTGCACGCGCCGGAGGGGGTGACCGTGCACGACTACACCGACCTGCTGGCGAAATACCCCGCGGAATACGACTTCCCGGTGCTCGACGAGCGCACGGCCTCGTCGATGTGCTACACCTCCGGCACTACCGGCGACCCCAAGGGCGTCGTCTACTCGCACCGGTCCAACTGGTTGCACGCCATGCAGGCCACCACGCCCGCGTCGATGGGGATCCGCAACGACGACACCATGCTCGCCATCGTCCCGCTCTTCCACGCCAACGCGTGGGGGCTGCCGTATGTGGCGTTGATGTCCGGCGCGAATCTGCTCATGCCCGACCGGTTCCTGCAGCCGGCGCCGCTGCTGGAGATGATGGAAGCGGTGCGGCCGACGTTCGCGGCGGCGGTGCCGACGATCTGGGGCGGGGTCCTCGCGGGGCTGAATGCCGCCCCGCAGGACATCTCCTATCTGAGCCGGGTCGTGGTGGGCGGTGCGGCCGCGCCGCCGGCGATGATGAAGGCGTTCGAGGAGAAGCACGGTGTCCGGGTGATCCACGCGTGGGGGATGACCGAGACCTCGCCGCTGGGCAGTGTGGCGCAGCCACCGCAGGGCGTGACCGGGGAGGATGTCTGGGCCTACCGGGTCACTCAGGGGCGGTTCCCGGCCGCGGTCTCGGCCCGGCTGGTCGGCGACGCCGGCGACGTGGTGCCCAACGACGGCAGTTCCCTGGGTGAGGTGGAGGTCCGCGGTCCCTGGATCACGGCTTCCTACTATTCACCCGACGGCTCGGACGTGGATCCGAGCAAGTTCGACGACGGCTGGCTGCGTACGGGTGATGTGGGCAAGATCAGCCCGGACGGCTACCTGACTCTCGTCGACCGGTCCAAGGACGTGATCAAGTCCGGCGGCGAATGGATCTCCTCGGTGGATCTGGAGAACGCGGTGATGGGCCACCCGGCGGTGGCCGAGGCGGCGGTGGTCGGTATTCCGGACGAGAAGTGGGACGAGCGTCCGCTGGTGGCGATCGTGGTGGCCGAGGGTGCGACGGTGGAGCCGGCAGAACTGCGGGAGTTCCTCGCGGACCGCTTCGCGAAATGGCAGCTGCCGGAATACTGGGCCTTCATCACCGAGGTGCCCAAGACCAGCGTGGGCAAATTCGACAAGAAGCGGCTGCGGGCCCAGCACGCGGACGGTGAGCTGACCGTCGCGACTGTTCGCTGACGGTTTCCTGGCTGTCGCACGCGGTCCCCGGCGCGAATTCGCGCCGGGGACCGGTGTTGTCAGCAGTTGCGCAGTTCCGGACTCTGGTTGAGCAACTGGTTGCGGGGACTGATGAACCGGCTGTAGGTCTCGCCGCCGACCGCCGACAGCGGGAACGCCGCCACCCGGTGGCAGTTCTGGAAAGCCAGCTTCACGCCGAAATGCCGTTCCAGCCCGCCTCGGATGGCATCCGAGGCCAGGGCACGGAGCAGCTGACCGCGTGCCGTCTCGTCGGGCGGTGCCACCTCGTTATCGGCGAATTCCGCGGTGCCCGAACCCAGTTCGCTCGCGACCCGGCTCACGACCTCCCAGGCATAGGGCAGCGAGGTACGGACACATTCGACGAATTCGGCGTCGGTGACATCACCGCGTTCGGCACGTTCCAGCAGAGCGGTGGGGACATCTAAGGACACGGCGACCTCCTGGGGTCAACTCGTCTTCGGCTGAGGGTGCGGGAAGCCCGCGTGCAGATCTGCCGGGTCGAGTCTAATCGAAATTGGTTGTCAATAGCAGTGGATTGAGCGCGAAAGTCGTTAGAGGGGTGAAACTTTCGGAGGGTAGCGAGTCCGTTGCCGGGCGGGTGACCGGGACTGCAAGAAGTGGGGAGAATGTCCTTTTTCGGGTCATACGGTCGTCGTGGGATGGGGTTGCCGGGGGGTGTCCGGGTCGGTCCCGGGGGTGTGGAACCGAGGCGCAAATATTACGAAAAAGGCAGTGTTCACAACTTGGCCGGCGGACTGTATTACCCATCTGAACTGGCCGTTCACCGGAAAGGTTGCGATATGGTCACGGGCCGGTAGAGTTACCGTCACAACGGATGCCGAAACGTTACGTTCAGCCGGCTGGAGTAGCCGGATCCGCGTACGGCGTTCGTGACCCTGATGATCGGATAGCGAGGACGGACCTTTGGCGCACCATCGATTAGGCCCCAGCTCCATCACCGTTATGAGCCTGATCGGTGACGAGGTGCAGGTCCGTCCCCGGCGCCATCGCGCGGATGCCACCGCGGCCGAAAAGGTACGTGCCGCAGCCGGAGCCGCCGTCGCGGCCGGCGCACTGATCGGCACCGCCTCCCAGGTCGCGCCCGCCATCGCCTATGCCGCGCCGTTGCTGCCCGGCGGCGGAAACGACGAAGCCGTGAAGGCCGAGGTCGCACCCGTGGCAGACGCGGTGGCCCCGGCCGCCGCGCGGATGGCCCAGGCGGCGCCGGTCGCCGACACCCAGCCCGCGCCGGTGCAGGCCGCGCCGGTCGCGGCACCGGCCCCCGCGCCGTTCGGTCTCCAGAATCTCCCGCCCGAGGTCGCCGCCCCGCTGACCCAGGCCGAGCAGACGCTGAAACAACTGCACCAGCAGATCGCCCCCGCGGCCGCGGTCCGGCCGGTCGCCGGTGTCGTCAGTTCCACCTACGGCAGCCGCTGGGGCGCCATGCACTACGGTGTCGACTTCGCCGATACACTCGGCGCGCCGATTCATTCGGTGTCCTCCGGCACCGTGATCGAAGCCGGTCCGGCGTCGGGATTCGGAATGTGGGTCCGGGTACTGCACGATGACGGGACCATCGGCGTCTACGGGCACGTCAACGATATCTACGTCAGCGAGGGACAGCGGGTGAACGCGGGTGATGTGATCGCCACCGTCGGCAACCGCGGACAGTCCACCGGCCCGCATCTGCATCTGGAGATCTGGGACCAGGGTGGTAACAAGATCGATCCGATGCCTTGGATGTTGTCGAAGGGGGTGCCACTGGAGTGGGGACCCTCGCACTGAGATCGACAGAATCGCTCGACCGTCCGATGCTTGCCACCCCCACCGGGTTGCAGGCAGAACTGCGAACCCCCGGCGTGACCGAACTGGCGGATATCTTCGAACCCGATTCGATCCACGGTCGCGTATACGCGGCCCTGGTCCATCGGCCGCGCTCGGGTCTCGCCGATATCGCACGGCACACCGGGTTGTCCGAGAACGAGGTCGGGAACGCGCTCGACGAACTGTGTGGATTGCGCGCGGTCATCCGGCTCACCGACCCGGACGGCACCCCGCGCTGGGACGCGCACGCGCCGGAATCGCTCTCCGAAGCCGAGGCTCGGCGGCGCCGCCAGGAGATCAGCACCATGCACGCGGCCGCGGCGCGGCTCAGCGAGACCTTCCGTTCCGTTCGGCGCTCGCAGGGCTGGAACGGCGTGATCTCCCCGGTGTTCGAACGTGCCGAACTACTCGCCGATTTCGAAGCCCTGCACGCGAACGCGGATACATCGGTGAAGATGGTCGAGCGCAGCCCGCATTTGAGCGACCCCGAGCGCGACACCCGCATCGCCGAGCTCAAACAGGCCCGGATGGCCGAGGGGGTGCGCTATCGGATCCTGTACCAGGACACGATCTACCAGGATGCGGACCGCCTGCGGCACACCCTGGCCACCAACGCCCGTGGCGCGCAGGCGCGCACCCTGCCCGATCCGCCGTTCAAACTCATCATCGCCGACGACGAACGCGCCAGTCTGGTGTTGCACACCGACGAACGCCGTCCCGATCCGATGGCGCTGCGGATCAACGGGTCACCGCTACTGGATATGTTGATCCGTAGTTTCGATGTGTTGTGGACGCTGTCCGCGCCGATCTCGGTGCAGCCGGAAGCCGACGAACTCGACGAACGCGATCGCGCGATCCTCACCATGATGGGGATGGGCGCGACCGACGATACGATCGCTCGCCGGTTGGGCATGTCCCGGCGTACCGTGGTCCGCCGCACCGCGCGCCTGCTGGAAAGGCTCGGCGCCAGCACCCGGTTCCAGGCCGGGGTACAGGCGATCCGGCGCGGCTGGCTGTGAAGCGGGTCGCCTGCCGGGTGCCGGCGCCCGCACCGGCCGACCGGGGGTAGCCGGCGCCGATCCGCGGTGCGATTCCGGGAACCTTCGGCGGCTCCCGGGAGGCTCGTTCCCCGGACAGCGGGCGGGGGCACTCCCGAATATGATGGCCACACCGCGCCGGCCCGATCGATATGCCCTTCCGCCCCCAGGGCACGCATGAGGCCGGGTTCCGGCTCGATGCGAGAGGTGAACGCACCCGAATGCAAACTGCCCGCCGTCCTTTCAGTGTCACCCGACGGCGCCGTTCGGGCAGTCCGCTGTTCGCACAGCTGCTGACAGCCGCGGTCGAATCCGCGGCCGCCGAGGTGGCGATCCGGTTCAATCCGACAGGCCGGCCCGGCGACCAACAGGAGATGACCTACCGGGAACTCGACGAAGCCTCCTCACAGCTCGCCCGGGAACTGATCGAACGCGGAATCGGGCCCGGTGACGTGGTGGCGATCGGGCTCGCGCGCAGCCCCGAATCGGTACTGGCGGTCTGGGCGATCGCGAAAGCCGGTGCCGCGCATCTGCCGGTCGACCCGGCGCTCCCCGGCGACCGCATCGACCGGATCGCCGCCGGCTCCGGTGCGGCCCTCGGCCTGACCACCTCCCGGCACCGATCCGCCCTCGGCCGGTCGCTGTACTGGATGGAATTGGACGACCCGGTGCAGTCGGCCCGGATCGCCCGGCGGCCCCGCCACCCCATCTCCTACGCCGACCGGGTCCGGATGCTCGACGAGCGTCATCCCGCCTATATCGCGCACACCTCGTGCCCCGCCGGCGATCCGGTCGCAGTGGTGGTACCGCACAGCGGGCTGGCACCGGTGGTCGCGGCGGCCACCGATCTCTACGGGATCACCAGCGATTCCCGGGTGACGCATATGTGTTCCCCGAACACCGACGTCTCTGTGCTGGAACTACTGCTGACCTTCACCACCGGCGCGACATTGGTGATCGTCCCCGCCGGTGTACTCGGCGGGCGGGATATCACCGAGCTGCTGGCCAGGGAGCGGGTGACCCATATGATCACCACCCCGGCCGCGCTGGAAGCCGTCGATCCGGCGGGGCTCACCGAGCTGCAGAGTGTGGCGGCGATCGCCGCGGAGTTCGACCCGGAACTGGTTCGCCGCTGGGCGCACGGGCGCAGCGTTCTCATCTCCTACGGTTCCACCGAGACCACCGTCCTCGCGACCGGCGACGGCGCCGTGAACCCGGGGGAGACGCTCACCGTCGGTACCGCGCTGCACGGGTTCGGTGCCTTCGTGCTCGATACCCGGTTGCGGCCGGTGCCGCCGGGGACGGCCGGTGAGCTCTACCTGTCCGGTCCGGCGCTGGCACACGGCTACCTCGACCGGCCCGGTCTCACGGCACAGCGTTTCGTGTCCTCGCCGTTCGGCGCCGACCCGGCCGGGCCAGGGGCCCGGATGTACCGGACCGGCGCGCTGGTACGCCGGATCCGGACATCGCGCGGCGAAGAGATCGAATATCTGGGCCGTGCCGATTCGCCGGTGCCGTCGCCCGGTATCGAAGCCGGCGAAATCGACAGTTCGCGTCACCCGCTCCCTGCTCCCCCCTCCCCGCTTCCCGGGGGTCGCCGTCCGGTCGCGCCCGGCCGTCCGGCGCCGGTCGCCCCCGCGTCCGATACGCCGCCACGCGCCCACTGGGCGGCGCGACCGGGCGGGCCCGGTCGCACGGTCGCACCGGTGCCCCCACCCGGGCCGCCGGTTTCGCGCGCACCGTCCGGTGAGCCGGAGGTCCGGCTGGCCGCCCTGTTCGCCGAGGTGCTCGGGTGCGATCACATCGGGGCCGACGATCCGTTCACCGCGCTCGGCGGAGACCACGCATCGGCTGTCCGGCTGGTGGAGCGCGCGAGTTCGACGGGTATCCGGTTCACACCGCGGGATGTGTTCGAATACCGGACGGTCGCCGGGTTGGCCGAGGTAGCAGTGTTCGGGAAAGCCCCGGGGGCGGTTCCGGCGGAGCTGCCCGGCGGCGGCACCGGGCCGATACCGCCGACTCCGATCCTGGCCGAGTATCTGGCCGGGGGCGTGCATTCCGGTTTCGCGCAGACGGTGGTGCTGGCCCTGCCGGAGGGGATCGATCGTGCCGGGCTGGCCGCAACACTGGGTGCCGTGCTGAGCCGGCACGAGATGTTGCGGGCCCAGCTGGTGGCCGAGGACGGGCGGTACCGGCTGGAAGTTCCCGATCTCGGGCCGGTCGCGGTGACCGCGCGGATCTCGGAGGTGGAGGTGCCGGCGGGAGCCCGGGCGGCCGAACTCGCCGACCTCACCGCTTCGGCAATGAATTCCACTGTGGCCCGACTCGATCCGCTGGGTGGCCGGATGCTCGCCGCGACCTGGCTGCGCCGCCCCGAAGCAGCTGACGCGCTGCTGCTCGCGGTGCACCACTATGTGCTGGACGGCCGGTCCTGGCATATCGTCGTCGCGGATCTGATGGCGGCCTGGTCCCAGGTGGTCCGGGGGCGGCGGCCCGTGCTGCCCGCGGTGGGCACCTCGTTCCGGCGCTGGGCACATGCGGTGTCCGAAGCCGCCGCGGCGGCCGGAACCGAACTCGCGCACTGGCGTGAGGTGCTGGCCACTCCTGATCCGCTGCTCGGATCGCGTGCGATCGATCCCACCACCGATACCCGGGCCTCGGTACGCGGATTCACGGTGGAGATCGCCGCGGATATCGGTGAGGTAGTGCGCACCGAGGTCCCCGCGCTGTACCGGACCGGATCCGCCGAACCGCTGCTGGCCGCCCTCGCGCTGGCGGTGCGGAATTGGCGGTCCCGGCGTGGCGTCGACTGCGCGACCACCCGGATCCGGGTCCACGGCGACGGACGCGCGGAATCGATACTGCCCGGGGCAGATCTCGGCCGCACCGTCGGCTCGTTCACCACCGCCTACCCCGTCGCTCTGGACCTCGCCGCCCTGGATCCCCGCGCCGCGCTGGCCGCGGGCCCGGTGACCGCCGCGCTGGTGCGTTCGGTGAAGGAGCAACTCGTCGCGACCGGCCGAGGCATCGATTTCGGGCTGTTGCGCCGCGCGCCGCACGGTACCGGTGAACTCGACGGCGCCGTGGCACAGATCGGCTTCGGCTATCTGGACCGGGTGTTCGACGGTCCGGTGTCCGGAACCGATGGGTCGGCCTGGCTGCCCACAGGCGATCTCGGCGGTTTCGGTACCGAATTCGACCGGGATATGCCGGCCGAGCTGGTGATCGATACCGGTGCCGCCGCCCGGCCCGACGGTGGGATCACATTGTCGTTCGCCTACGCCGCCGAAATCGTCGACGAGCCGGCGGTCCGGGAACTCGCCGACGAATGGCTGGCCGCCGTGAACGCGCTGGCCCGGCATATCAGCGATCCCGCGGCGGGCGGTCTCACTCCGTCGGATCTGCCGTTGGTCCGGGTCGGGCAGGCCGAACTCGACGCCTGGCGCGCGGACCGGCCGGGCCTGGCCGATGTGCTGCCGATGTCGCCGCCGGCGGAGGGTCTGTACTTCCGGTCCCAGTTCACCGTCGACGGACCCGACGACTACGTGATGCTGTTCGCCGTCGAACTCGGCGGTGTGATCGATACGGAGCGATTGCATATCGCCGCGCAGCGTCTGCTCGATCGGCATCCGGTGCTGCGCACCGCATTCGTGCCGGCGTCGGACGGGTCGCCGGTGCAGTTGGTGCTCACCGATGTCGAGTTGCCTTGGCGGGTGGCCGACGATGTCGGCGACTACGAGATCCCGGAGCTGTTGGAGAACGAGCGGCTCATCCGATTTCCCCTCGACACCGCGCCGCTGCTGCGGATCACGCTGTACCGCACGGTCTCCGGCCGGACCCATCTCGTACTGGCCACGCACCGGCTGCTCTTCGACAACAGGTCTTTCCCGATTCTCGTGCGAGATCTGCTGAGCGCTTACGCCGCTCGCGGTGATCTGTCCGCGCTGCGACCGGCCCCGGCATACCGCGACTATCTGCGGTGGCTCTCGGTCCGCGACACCGCGACCGCGCGCACTCGATGGTCGGAGGTGCTGCGCGGAGCCCGGCCGACCGAACTGGCGCCGGTCCTGACTCCGCCCGAGCAGCCGGGAACCGGAATCGGGGAGGTCGATCTCGTCCTCGGCGAGATCGAGGCTGCCGCCATGACGGCCTATGCGGCCGAGGCCGGAGTGCCGACCGGAATCGTGGTGCAGGCCCTGTGGGCGCTGGTGCTGGCCGGCCTGACCGGCGGTACGGACGTCGTGTTCGGGGTGGCGGTACCCGGTCGTCCGCTCGAACTGAACGGCGCGGACGATACGGCCGGACTGTTCGCGAATACGATCCCGGCCCGGGTCCGGTTCGCGACCGAATGGACCGTGCGCGACCTGCTGACCCGTATCCGATCCGAACAGGACGCCCTGGCCGAGCATCACTTTCTGAGCCTCGCCGATCTCGCGCCCGGCGCATCGGGACTCTTCGACACCCTGCTGGTCCACGAACCCCGGCCGGTCGCCGACGAGGTGCTGCGGGTGGCGGACGGGGGAGCCGACGGTCTCGAAGTGCTGGACCTGATCTCGCGGACCTTCACCCACTACCCGGTGACCCTGCTGGTGGAATCGGGGGACCGGTTGGCGCTGCGGTTGTCGTATCGGCGCGATCTCGTGGCCGAACCCGCTGCTCGTGCCCTGTCCGGACTGCTGCACGCGCTGATCGGGCAGCTGCTGGCGGTGCCCTGGTCGCCGGCCTCGGCACCGGTCCAGGACTGGTGGCAGGGTTGCGGCGGACCCGGCGACCACGGTGAGCTGCCCGCGGACCATCCGCGTCCGGAGGTTCCGTCCGGTCGCGTCGGCCAGGTGTCGCGTGAACTGGCTCCGCAGATGCTCGATTCGCTCAACGATATTGCGGCGCGGCAGAACACGACCGCGTTCACGGCGGTGCAGGCGGCACTGGCGATTCTGCTGGCGCGGCTCTCCGGGCACCGGGATATCGTGGTCGGTGCGTTCAGCACCGGCGAATCCGCGCCCGGTCTCTCCGTTCTGCACACCACGCTGGATCCGGCACTTCGCTTCGGCGAACTGATCGCGGCCGCCCGGGACGGCGGCGCGGTGACCGTCGCCGGTCGCGGCGCCGAACGCCTCGGACAGCTGATCGATACCGTGCGAACGGCGGCCGGCCGGCCGCCGTTCCGGGTGCTGCTGGCTTCCGGTGAGGGGCCCGCCAAGCTACCGGACACTCTGGACCTGCGGGTGAACCTGGTCGATACCGGTATCGATACACGGCTGATCTTCACCTACGCCCGCGATCTGTTCGACGCGCCCACCGTAGGCGATCACGCGGACCGGCTGCTGCGGCTGCTGCACGCCGTGGTCGCCGACCCGGGGCTCGTGGTCGGTGATATCGATCTGCTCGCACCCGGCGAACGCGATCTGGTTCTGCGGGAATGGAACAGCGGCGGTGTCCGGGTTCCGGCGGTGACCCTGGTCGATCTCATCGAGGCCCAGGCGCGGCTGCGGCCGCGTGCGCCGGCAGTGCGTTCCGGCGGGACCACCCTGAGCTTCGACGACCTGCTGCGCCGTTCGTATCGGGTGGCGCGTGCCCTGATCGCGGCCGGTGCGGGTCCGGAAACCCTGGTGGCCGTGGCGATGCCGCGGACCGAGGATCTGCCGGTCGCGTTGCTCGGCGTACTGGTTTCCGGTGCGGGCTATCTACCGCTCGACACCACCGACCCCCGGCGGCGGCTGGCCTTCGTTCTCGACGATGCCCGCCCGGTCGCCGTGCTCACCACCGCCGCCGAACACGATGCCCTACCTGCCGGGGACGTGCCGGTGATCCTGCTCGAGGACACCGCGCGCCACTCCGGTGAACCGGTCCGCGACGATGAGCGCCGTGCCCGGTTGCGCCCGGACAACCTGGCCTATGTTCTCTACACCTCCGGTTCGACCGGTCTCCCCAAGGGTGTGGGTGCGGTACACCGGAATGTGGTGGAACTGTTCGCCAACACCCAGCTGCTGTTCGAATTCGACGACGCCGATGTGTGGACCCTGCTCCACTCCTGCGCCTTCGATTTCTCGGTGTGGGAATTGTGGTGCGCGCTGGCCAGCGGCGGTTCGGTGGTGGTGGTCGACCGGCCGGCCACCCGGGCGCCCGAACTGCTGCGCGAACTGCTCGTCCGTGAACAGGTGACGGTCCTCAATCTGACTCCGTCGGCGTTCGACGAATTCGCGGAGGCCGATCGCGTCGCCGCGCTCGACGGCGCGGACGCGCTCGCGCTGCGCTATGTCGTGTTCGGCGGGGAAGCGCTGGATCTGCGCCGGCTGCGGCCCTGGTACGAGCGGCACGGTGGACCCGGTGGGGCCGAAGCCGATTCGCCGTGGCCGGTGAACATGTACGGCATCACCGAGACCACGGTGCACATCTCGTTCCTGGCGCTCGACGAACAACTCGTGGACAGTCCGGCCGGGGTGATCGGCCGGGCGCTACCCGGCTCGGACATATTCGTACTGGACGAGCGGCTGCACCCCGCGCCGGTGGGGGTGCCGGGTGAGATCTATGTGGCGGGAGCGCAACTGACCCGCGGCTATCACGCCCGCCCCGGCTCGACCGCGACCCGGTTCGTGGCCGACCCGTTCGGCCCGCCGGGATCCCGGATGTTCCGGTCCGGCGATATCGCCCGCTGGGCCGGTTTCGGGGGTCGCGCGAATCTGGAGTACGCCGGACGCGGTGATACGCAGGTAAAGGTGCGCGGACACCGGATCGAACTCGGCGAGATCGAAGCCGCGCTGCTGCGCTGTCCCGGGGTGACCCGGGCCGTGGCGCTGCTGGGTGCCGGCGACCGGCTGCTCGGGTATGTGGTGCCGGTCGCGGGCCGAGCGGAGCCTGCCGACCCGGTGCGACTGCGCGAGCAGATCGCGGAATTCCTGCCCGGCCACATGCTTCCCGATACCGTCGTCGTCCTCGACGCACTGCCGTTCACCCCCAACGGAAAACTCGACCGGTCCGCGCTGCCCGATCCGGCCGGGACCGGCGAGGTGCCCTACACCGCGCCGTCGGAGCCGGTCGCGAAGACGGTGGCCGGAGTCTTCGCCGATGTGCTGGGCGCCGAACAGGTCGGCGCCGATCACGATTTCTTCGCCCTCGGCGGGAACTCGCTGACCGCTGTCCGGGCAGTGGCCCGGATCAACGCGGCACTGTCGGCGGAGATCACGGTGCGCACGTTGTTCGACGCACCGACGGTCGGCGCACTTGCCACCCGGGTGGTGCCCCGGGTTCCCACCGAGGTGGAGCGCCCGGTACTGGTGCGCGCGGATCGGCCCGAACGGATTCCGCTGTCGCCGGCCCAGCATCGGATGTGGTTGCGCAACCGGGCCGATCCGGAGTCGGCGGCCGACAATATCGTGCTCACCATCGGTCTGACCGGCGCGCTGGACATCTCCGCGTTGCGCTACGCCCTCTCCGACGTATTGGAACGACACGAGCCGCTGCGTACCTGTTACCCGGCTGATCCGGACGGCCGGCCGTATCAGGAAATACTGCCGGTCGCCCGCGCGGTGCGTGGTGGGCTGGAATCGGTGACCACCGACGATGTGCCCGGCCGGATCGCCGAGATGCTCACGCCCGGTTTCGACATCACCGATCGGGCGCCGATTCGCGGTCTGCTGCTCACCACCGATACCGACGAGCACGTGCTGGCGATGGTGGTGCACAACATCGCCGCCGACGAAGCGTCGTCGATACCGCTGATGCGCGATCTGATGATCGCGTACCGGGCTCGGGTCGGCGGCGAATCGCCACGCTGGTCACCGCTGTCGGTCCAGTACACCGACTACGTCGTCTGGCAGCGCGCGCTCGTGGGTACGGTCACCGACGACAACTCCGTCGCGGCAGTGCAATCGGCGTACTGGCGGGATCGGCTCCGGGGATTGTCCGGGGTACCGGAACTCCCGCTGGATCGGCCACGCCCGGCCCGGCCTTCGATGCGCGGTGGCAGTACCGGTTTCGCGGTGCCGACCGAGGTGCACGAGGCGCTGGACCGGCTGGCGCGCGACCGGGGCGCAACACTGTTCATGGTGTTGCACGCCGCGGTCGGTGTGCTCCTGCACCAGTTGACCGGTGCGGACGATTTCGCCGTGGGTACCCCGGTCGCCCGGCGCGAGGAACGAGTACTCGACGATCTCGTCGGTAGGTTCGCCGATACGGTCACGCTGCGCACCCGGCTCGAATCGGAGCTGCCGTTCGCCGAATTGCTCGACCGGACAAGAGAAATAGATCTGGCGGCGTTCGCGAACGCCGATATCCCGTTCGAACATGTCGCGGAGCTGGTGGTGCCGGAGCGGGGCACCGCGCACGACGCGCTGTTCGGCGTGGTGCTGTCGGTGCGCGACCGGGAACCGGCCGCCCTGGAACTGCCGGGGCTGGTCGTGCGGGCGCCGTATCGCGGTGGGCTCGCCGCGAAATACGATCTGCGAATCGATATCGACCCGGGTCGTGACGCCGACGGCGCCCCCGGTGAACTGCGGGCCGCGCTGACCTATCCCACCGATCTCTTCGACGAGACGACGGTGCGGTCGTTCGGCCGCCGGTTGGCGCGAATCCTGACCGCGGTCGCCGCCGATTCGCGTATCCCCGTGGGCGAGCTGGATATCCCCGATATCGCGGGCCGCCGGCGGGAGATCGTCCCCGCCGATCCGGTCACGCCGACCGCCACCGCGGGGACCGCGCTGGCACAGACCCTCAGCGCATCGGTGGAGGACGAGCCGGACGGCCCCGCTGTGGTGTGGGGCGAATCCGCGGTGACCTATCGCGATCTCGACGCCCGGTCCTCGCGACTGGCGCGGGTGCTGATCGCGCGCGGGTTCGGACCGGGTACCGGCGTGGTCAGCGCACTGGACCGCGGTGTCGACGCGGTAGTGGCCGTCTGGGCGATCCTCAAGGCCGGCGCCACGCTGGTGCCCGCCGACGCTCTGGATATCGCGACGGGTGCCGATCTGATGGTCGAGGCCGGACTGGCCGTCGGGCGGGCTCCGGACGATCCCGCGGTGAAATGGTTGCTGCTCGACGATCCGGTGGTCGCCGGCGAGATCGCCGCCGAATCTCCGCGCCCGGTCACCTATGCGGATCGGGCACGGCCGCTGCGGGGCAGCGATCTGGTGGTGCTCGACGGTACCGGGAGCCTGGTGAGCTACGACCGGATGGCCGCCGCGGTGACCCGGGTGCATTCCGCCACGGAGCTGAACTACGAAGCTCGCACCTTCCGGGCCGGTCGCGGCGACAGTCCGGCGGGACTGCTGGAAATCGTGGCCGCGGGTGCCGCGGGTGCCGCCGTGGTGCTGGTCCAGGAGCCCGGTGCGACCCCGGCGGGTGAATGGGTCACCCATCTGTGGTCCGACGGTGCGAGCCTGGCGATGCTCGACCCGTACGAGCTGGAGGATCTGTTCGTACTCGTGCTGGACGAGGCAGGCCCGCCGGGCGCGGCCTGGGCGGAAATCGGCACGGTGCTGGATCTGCCCTCGCTGCTGGGCGGCTGAGGAACCGGGATGGGAAGGCGGCCGGTATCCGCGGAATGTAGCTGTGCGCGTCCCCGCCCGGTAACCTGCCGGGTGCCATACCGGGTACCGGCGCATTGTGGCAGGCTGCTGTCCAAGCCGCGGCCACGGTAGGGCGCGGCGGTGAAGTGCGACAGGCAGGCGAGGCGGACAGATGGATGCGGTAGTCGGTCAGCGGTGTGACCACCTCCGGAGGGCGGAGTCGGTATGACGCGGCCAGTCCGGACCCGGCCCCACCGAACCCGGCGGCCCCGCGTGACAACCCTTCCGCAGCTGATCGCGAACGCTGTCGAGACCAATCCCGACGGTGCGGCGTTGATCCTCGCCGACGGCACCGGTCCGCTGGAACAGGTGAGTTACGCGGATCTGGACGCGTGGTCCAGCCGGTTGGCCCGCTCGCTCATGGCGCGCGGTATCGGGCCGGAGGACCTGGTGGCCGTGGCCATCCCGCGCTCGCTGGACGCGGTGCTGGCGGTCTGGGCGGTCGCCAAGACGGGTGCGGGTTTCGTGCCGATCGATCCTGCCTATCCACCCAACTGGATCGCGCATCTGCTGGTCGACGTCGGCGCGGTGTACGGCCTGGCGGTGTCCTGGGTCCGCAACGAGCTGCCCGACGAGATCGAATGGCTGCAGGTCGATACGGTCGGCGCCGCCCGCGCCCTGGAGGAGTTCTCCGCCGAACCCGTCACCTATGCCGACCGGATCCGGCCGCTGCGGGCCGAGCATCCCGCGTATGTCAGTTACGCCAGTGACGGGGAGTCCTCGCCGGACGGCGTCGTCGTGACCCAGGCCGGCCTGTCCGGTCTGTGTTCCGAACAGCAGGGTCGCTACCGGGTGGAACCCGAGGACCGCACCCTGAACTTCGCGCCGCTTCCGTCGGATTCGTCGGTCCTGGAACTACTGCTCGCGCTCGGCGGCGCCGCGACCATGGTGGTGGTGTCACCGCTGGTGTCCACGGCGGACGAACTGACCGAGCTGCTGCTCCGCACCGGAGTCACCCACGCCTATCTGACTCCCGATGCGTTGGAAGTGATCGATCCGGCCGGGCTCGACGAACTGGGCGTGGTGATCACCGGTCGCCGGCCGTGCCCGCCCGAACTGGTGTCGCGCTGGGCGATTCCCGTCGGTGCGGGTTCGACGAGGGTTCTCTACCAGGGTTACGGTCCGGCCGAGTCCACCGTCATGACCAGTATCAGCACCGCGCTGACACCGGGCCGGCCCCCGACGATCGGTGCGCCGATCCGCGGTGTGACGGCCCATATCCTCGACGAACGACTCGCCCAGGTGACCGACGGTGAACCAGGGGAGCTCTACCTCGGCGGACCGCAGCTGGCACGCGGCTATCACCGCAGGCCCGGGCTGACGGCGCAATTGCTGGTCGCCGATCCGTATGCCGACGACGGCTCCCGGCTCTTCCGCACCGGTGACCTGGTGCGCCGCATCGGCGACGGCGAGATGGAATACCTCGGGCGGACAGAACTGCCCGATACACAGCCGGGGCCGGTGGACACATCCCGGCCGGCCGGCACCGAACAGGTCCCCACCGCCGAGTCCACCGCCGATCCGGTACTCGCGCCCGCCGGACCGCCGCCCGACTTCGAACAGAGCCTCCCGATCCGCGAGACACCGGCCGAACAGCCGCGGCCCGCCGACGCCGGGCGGTCGGCCGGTGACGATTCCTTCGCCGGGTACGGCTACGGCATGTCCGGCCCGGAATCCGGTGGTGCCGATGCCGCACCCGAACTGCCCGTGCGGGCCGTGACCGAAAGCCGCCTCGCGTCCGAACAACGCGATATGGAGCTGCCGGGTCGCGGTTACCTGGAAATGCCCGACCGCCAGTCTCCGCTGGGCGGCCGCAGTGCCCGGACCGCGGACCCACTCGCGTCCGCTGCCGGAGAACCGGATGCGCGGCGGTCGCCGGACAGCACCGACGACGGCTGGCTCGGCGGCGGCCACCGGTCTGCCGCGTCGGGCGACCCGCAGCTCTCCCGTGGCGGTTCGCCGGTGCCGACCGGTGGTGACGCCCTGGCGTTCTACGAGAACGCCAGGGACTACCCGGCGGCGAACCGGGCACCACGGCCCGCGGTGCGCCCGGAGGAATCGCACGCCTCGGATTTCCCGTTCGGTGCCCGGCAGGACAATTCCCCGAGTCCGCTCTGGCCCAGTCCTGCCGGTATCCCGGCCGTGGCCCCCGAATCCCCGGCGCCGGAACCGTTACCGGCACCGAGCGAAAGCCCGATCGCCGCACCACGTCCCGAGTCGATACCGCTCTCGCCGGGCCAGCTGCGATGGTGGGAACGTAACCGGTTCACGCCCGACGAGGGCTCCGATACCGTCACCGCCGCGATGACCCTCACCGGCACGCTCGACGCGACGGCCATGCAGGCCGCCGTCGCCGATGTCGTCGACCGGCACGAAACGCTACGCACCGTCTATCCGGAGACCGGCGGCACCCCGCATCAGGTGGTGTTACCGCGCGAACAGGCTGTACCAGAAGTGATCGCCGAACCGGTCGACCCCGCCGACCTGGCGGGTTGGCTGGCCGCGTTGTCGCGAACCGATTTCGACGCGGCCGACCCGGAGCAGGTACCGGTACGGTTCGCGCTGGCCGAAACCGGTCCCCGGGAACATGTGGTCGCGGTGGTCGTACACCGCATCCTGGCCGACGAGATGTCGGCCGGATTGCTGCTGCGGGACTTGCTGCGAGCGTTCCTGGGCCGGCGCAACCGGTCACGGCCGCTGTGGCAGCCGCTTTCGGTGCAGTACCTGGACTATTTCCTGAGCCGCCGGGCCGAACTCGGCGAGGCCACCGATCCGGATTCGCTCGCCGCGCGGCGGCTGATGTTCTGGCGGGAGTATCTGGCCGGGTTGCCGCCGCGGCTGGAACTTCCGGCCGCGGTCGCCCGGGGCGGAGCAGCCGGTTTCGGAGTGCACGGTTTCGAGATCGGTACCCGCACCCATCGCCGGATCGCCGATATCGCCCGCCGGGCCGAGGTATCGGAGTTCATCGTGGTCCGCGCGGCCTTCGCGGTGCTACTGGCCCGTTCGGCCGCGGTCACCGATATCGTGCTCGGCAGTTCGGTGCGTGGTCACGACGAACGCGAACTCGACGACGCGATCGGGCCCTATGCCAACACCGTGGTGCTGCGTACCCGGATCGACCCGGCCGAATCCTTCCTGGACCTGGTCGCGCGGGTGGCGGAATCCGATCGCACCGCCTTCGCCCACGCCGATCTGCCCTTCGAGATCCTGGACGCGGCCATCGGTGGCGGTGCGCCGCTGTTCGAGATGGCCATTTCGCTGCGGCACAACGATGTTCCGCGGCTGGAGATGCCCAGTCTGTCCACCGAGCCGATCGATATCGCGAACGCGGCCACGGAGTGCCCGCTCCGGCTGGTCATCGACCCGAATCGCGCGCCGGACGGCTCGCCGGACGGGATCACGGCGGCGTTCCAGTTCGCCGCGGACCGGTTCGATGCCGCCACGGTCGCCGAGATCGCGCGCCGGTTGCAGCGGGTGCTCACCGTCGCCGGCGGCGACCCCGACGGTCCGGTCGGGGACATCGATCTGCTGTCGCGGGCCGATCTCGACAGGTTGCTGGTGGTCTGGAACGACACCCGCTACCCGGTGGCGCCCGACCTGTTGCTCGACGGATACCGCCGCACCGTCGCTACCCGCCCGGATACGGTGGCGGTGGCCGACGCGACGACCGAGCTGACCTATCAGGAATTCGACGCGCGGGTGAACCGGCTGGCCCGGCGGCTGATCACCGCGGGGGTCGGGACCGAGACCCCGGTGGTCGTGGCGGTTCGCAACTCTCCCGAGCTGCTGGTCGCGATCTACGCGGTGCTGACCGCCGGCGGGGCCTGCCTACCGCTGGACCCGGACGATCCGGCCGGTTGGAACGCGCTGGTGATCGATACGGCCGGACCCGCCTGTGTAGTGGTGGGCCGGTCGGACGAATCGCGACTGGCGGCGGCCCTGAAGGCGACCGGGGCGCACCGGGCGGCACCGGTTCTCGTGGTCGATGTGGACGATCCCGCCGGTTACCCGGCCGGTCCGGTGCGCCCGGAGGAACTGATCCGGACAGTGCTACCGGGTAATACGGCGTATCTGCTGTGCGCATCGGTGACACCGGACGGGCCGGAGCTGGCCGCTCTCTCGCACAGCGCGATCAACAACCAGATCACGCTGATGCTCGCCCAGCACCCGATGGGTTTCACCGACGTCTATCTCCAGCAGAATCCGCCGACCCGCGACACCTCGCTGTGGGGGAACTTCCTGCCCTTGCGCGCGGGTGCGGAACTGGCGCTGGTCCCGGCCGGTGCGCAGGATCCGGAGCAGATCGCGGCGGCGATCGCCGCACGCGCGGTCACGGTCACCGATTTCGGACCGGACGAACTGGCCGCTTTCGCCGGCCACGCCGACCCGGGGCCGGTGCGCAGCCTGCGCGAGGTCTTCGTCACCGGTGGTCCGTTGGCGCCCGACACCGTGGTGGCGTTGCGGGAGCGATGCGGAGCGCGGGCACAGAACCTGTACGGAACCTGCGAAACCGCCGTTTCGGCGACCTCCTGGCCCGCCGCCGGCTCGGCGGAACGGTCGGTCCCGATCGGGCTGCCGCAGTGGAACACCCGGGTGTACGTGCTGGATTCGCGGCTGCGCCCGGTTCCGCCCGGAGTCCCCGGTGAGCTGTATCTGGCCGGTGACCAACTCGCCCGTGGATATGCCGGCCGGTCCGCGCCGACCGCGGATCGGTTCGTGGCCAACCCGTTCGGATACGGCCAGCGTATGTACCGGACCGGGGATACGGTGCTGTGGCACGAGGCCACCGCCACCACACCGCAGCGACTCGATCACCTGGGCCGCACCGACGACAGCTTCGGATACCGCGGGCATCGGGTCCGGCCGGCCGTGATCGCGGCCGCGCTGCGCGCCCTGCCCGGTATCGCCGAGGCCGTGGTTCTCACCCGCGATACCGGTCCGGCCGTATCGTCGGCCGCGCGTCCGGGTGCGCGTCTGGTCGCCTA
Source organism: Nocardia sp. NPDC001965 (assembly GCF_053594175.1). NCBI lineage: Bacteria > Bacillati > Actinomycetota > Actinomycetes > Mycobacteriales > Nocardiaceae > Nocardia > Nocardia sp. NPDC001965. The sequence continues at coordinate 114,205 of NZ_JBSFDZ010000017.1, read as the reverse complement.
TGTGGTGCCCGAGCAGCCGGGGACCGAACCCGATCTCGCCGCGATACGTGCCGCACTCGGCCGGACGATACCGGGCAGGCTGGTACCCGCGGCCTTCCTGGCGGTCGAGCGGATCCCGCTGACCGGTACCGGTGCCCCCGATCACACCCGGTTGCCGGATCCCGGCAGTATCGCGCCCCTGCCCCCGGACCCGGGTCCATGGGCCGGGGAAGTTCTGCCCGGGCTCGACGAGGTCTCACGCAGCGCGGAATTCGACCCACCGGCCGCGGATGGGTCACCTGCCGCGGCGTCGTCGGACGGCTTCACCGCCGGTGCGGCACCGGAATCGTTCGCCGGCACCGTTTCGGAGGCCGTCGATGAGCTTCCGCCGACGCCGACCGCGGCGCGGTTGCTGGACAATCCCGTCCCCGGTGTCGAGATCCGGTCGATCGTGCTCGAACTGCCCGGCGACCGGCCGCTGAGCCGAACCGAGGCCGCGGTGCGGTCGCTGATGGCCCGGCATCCGATGCTGTCGGCCCGATTCGACCCGGCCGGGCGACCGGCCGTCCTGCGGATTCCGCCGCTGGAACGGCGGGGCGAACAGCAGTACTGGTGGCTCGGACCCGAATCCGGTGAGAACACGGTCGCCACCGACGATGTGGTGCAGGCCGCGGCCGACGCCCTGGACCCGGCGTCCGGGCGCAATATCCATTTCGTCGTCACCGGTACCGAGCCGGAACGCCGGTTGGTGCTGGTAGCCAACGGATTGGCGGTCGACGACCGTTCGTGGCGGATCGTCGTCGACGAGCTGATCGCCGGCTGGGCCGCCGCCGATCCTGCCGCGGCCGCGCCGGAGAGCGAACTACCGCAGCTGGTGCATGCGCTGGACGCGCGTGCCCGCTCCATCGAACTACTCGACGAGTCCGGCTGGTGGCGCCGCAACCTGGCCGGCGCGCAGATCGCGCCCCCGCTGGAACCGGCCGATCTGCGGTTGCGGCGGCGGGTTTCGCTGGCCATCACCGCCGAGGGCACCTCCGCGGTGACCGCCGCGGCCGACGTCTATCGGGCGACCGTGACCGAAGTACTGCTGACCGCCGTGGCCATCGCACTGCGGACCGGTGAACAGGGTGCGGTGGCCCGCGCGATCGGGTCGCTGGTGCGCTGTGACACCGACGCCCGCTCGTTCGCCGGCGGAAGCACCGATCTGGTGGGCGGTTTCGCTACCGAATTCCCCCTGTCGGTCCGGGTCGCCGATATCGATACCGCCGAGGCGCTGGTCGGCGGCCCTGCCGCGGGCCGGGCCCTGGTCCAGATCCGCGATCTGTATCGGTCGGTGCCCGACGGCGGTGCGGGTTACGCGCTGCTGCGGTATCTGAATCCGGAGACCACCGCCGAGTTCGCAGCCGCCGAATCGGGCCGGTTCACCCTGCGCTACCGGGATCTGCGCCCTGCCCGCGTCCACACCGACGGCCCGGCCGACGGTGTGCCGCTGGTCCTGACCGTCGATGCCACCGACGACGGCCTGCTGTGCCGGTTCGACTACGCGACCGAGGTGTTCGTCGGCGAGGATGTGAAAACCTTCGCCGAACACTGGGTCCGGGCACTGGGCGGTCTCGCCGAACACGGGTTGCGCCCGGGGACCGGTCACGCGGAGCCCGCACCCGAACCGGAGCCCGCCCGCGCGCCCGAACCGATCCCGGATGCCGAGGTCACCTCCCTGCTGCGTCCGATCACCGATGCGACCGGTCCCGGTGGGTCCGCGGCGAGCCGTGGCGTCCTCCCGCGCCGGCAGCCCACCGGGGATCGGATCCCGGAGGGGCCGGGTGCCGCAGGAGGCGGTCTTCCACAACGTGCCCCGGCCGGAGATCGGGTGCCCGATGCTTCCGGTGCCGGTTCTGTCGGGCTCCCGCAACGGTCGTCGGTGCAACCTCCGGTCCCGGACACGACCGGCCCGTCCCCCACCGGCGGGCTTCCGCAGCGCCGGTCCCGGCCGGCCGATTCCGTTCCGTCCACGGAGTCGGCTGCCGCCACGTCCGCGCCGACCGATCTTCCGCACCGCCGGCCGGCCGATACGGCCGGATTGCCTGCGGAACCGGATGCGCGGGCCCGGCCGACAGCCACTCCGCTCCCGCGATACGGCACCGGGGCCGCGGCGGGTACCGAGACCGAATCGGCAGAGCACGAAGTGGATTCGGTAGCGACCCCGTCGCTGCCGCGACGGCGTCGACGGCCCGAAACCGATCCCGCTTCCGTATCGGGCCCGTTGCCGCACCGCCGGCCGGATCCCGGTTCGGCGCCGGTGCCCACCGATTCCCGGGCCGGGGATCCGGGTGGATCCGGATCGGGCCCGATTCCCGCGCATTCCGCCGACTCTTCGCCGGTGTCGTTGCCGAACGGATCCGGCGCGCCGCCGGAAGAGGAGCGTTCCGGTACCGACCCTGTGTCGGCCGAAGCCCCGGGGGTACTTCCGCGGCGCCGGTCCGGACTCGACGACGGGGCTGCCGCGGAGCCGGTGCCGCAGGCCGCCGATCCCTCGCCGGTATCGCTGCCGCAGCGACGGTCCCGGCTCGGTGCGCAGCCCGATGCCGAACCCGTTCCCGCCGCGTCGGATCCACTGCCGCAGCGGGGTCTCGGGTCGGCTGTGCCGGAGTCGCGCACCGGTTCCGAGGCGGGGGCTCCCGCGCTGCCGCAGCGTAGGTCCCGGTCCGACAGCGGAGCCGACGGACCCGCCGACCTCCCGCGCGACCCCGCTCCCGCGCCGCTGCCGCAGCGCGGCGTGCCGAGCGAGCCGGTGGCGGAGTCGGCTCCGGCCCCGCTGCCGCAGCGCCGCCCGAAGCCCCTCCGCGACGAGACGGAGGGCCCCCGGGACTGGACGCTGAAGCGGTCGCGGCCCGCGGCGGCCCCGGAGTCCGAACTCACTTCCGGGCCGGCTCTCACCGCGGAACCGGAACCGATCGCGGATCCGGAACTCACTGCCGATCCCGAACCCACCACTTTCCTGCGGCCGATCGCCGATGTGGAGACCACCGCCTATATGTCGCCGGTCATCGATCTGGGTGGACGGGACGACCAGAGCACGCTGCTGTCGCTGTTCGACGAACAGGTGGCCCGCACTCCGACGGTCCCGGCCGTGCGACAGGGCGCACGGGTGCTCAGTTACATCGAACTGGACCGTAAGTCCCGGGCGCTGGCCGTGGAGCTGATCCGCTTCGGTGTCGGGGCGCAGACCCTGGTCGCGGTGGCCATGCGTCCCGGTATCGACCTGGTCGTCGCGGTGTGCGCGGTATTGCGGGCCGGTGGCGGATACCTGCCCGTGGACCCCGGGCGTCCGGCCGGAGAGCTCGACGAGTTGCTGGCCACGGCCGCGCCGATCTGCGTGCTGAGCACCTCGGACGAGGGAGTCACCACCGGTACCGGGATCTCGGTGGTCGCCATCGATCTGCTGTACCTGGACCTGCCCACCGACCCTGCCGCCGATCCGGCGGTGGTCGCCGACGATCTCGCCGATATCCGGTACGTCCCGGATGGGGTGGCCGGTGTCGCGAGTACGCACCGGCAGCTGGTCGAGCGGCTGCGCCGGGCTCAGCGCAGCCATCCCTACGATTCGGCCGATCTGGTGCTGCACGCGGCGCCGACCGTCGCCGATATCACGCTGTGGGAGCTCTTCCGGCCGCTGCACCACGGCGCCCAGATCCTGATGCCCGATCATCCGGGCCGGGCCGCCGATCTGTCGCGCTCGATCGCCGCGAACAGGGTGACGATCGTGCACGTCGTCCCGTCGCTGCTCGACCGGTTCCTCGATTCGGTGACCGACGGCGGCGGCCGGTCCTCGCATCCGAGCCTGCGGCGGGTGGTCGTGGACGGTGCCGCGCTGCCGCCCGGTGGCGTCGAACGGTTCATGACCCTGCTGCCCGGCGCGGAGCTGGTCATCTGGTACGGCCACAACGAAACCGGCGTGATCACGGTGGGTTCGGTCGGCGGGCGGCCGGTCACCAACGACCGGGTGTACCTGCTCGACGAGCAATTGCGCCCGGTTCCGCCGGGCACCGTCGGCGAAATGTATATCGGTGGCCCGCAACTGGCCCGCGGCTATTACGCTGCCGGCGGCGAGACGGCGGCACGGTTCATCGCCACCGGTGGCGGGGGCCGGCTGTACCGGACCGGCGATTTGGTCCGCCGGCGGGACGGTGTGTTGGAATACGTCGGGCGTGTCGAACATGTCGGCGGGTCGCTCATGAGCGGTTCCGGCCGGGGCGGGCATGATTGACCCGGCCCGGAGTGTTACAGGTCACCGGGCGGACGCCCGTACGTACCGAATCGTCACGATCCGCTCGACCGGAACGAGATGTTCGGGCAACGCTACGGTAACGATATGTCCGCAAGGTACGACTACAGGGACAGAACTCCCGGGGTGGGTGAACCATGCCCGGTTACTGTGAGGCGTTCGGGCCCTGGAGCCGGTAGTTGCGGTGCGGAAAGAGCCCGATGGAAATTCGAGACGAAGCGAAGGTGCGAAATTGATACGTCGACTCTCCCGGCGTGGCGGTAGGCGCGCCGCGGCGATGGTCGCGGCTACAGCAGTGCTGACCGGTGTGATGACGGGGCTCGGCGGTAGTACCGCCGGCGCGGATCCGATCATCGAATCCAAAACCCTGCTGGCCGACCCCACCGCGCCCGACGGGTCGCGCATCGTGAAGGCCGAGTACAAGGACGACCGTAGTCTGCGGCTGTACGTCAACTCGGTGGCCATGGACAAGGACATCATCGTCGATGTCCAGCGCCCGGCCGATGCCTCGGAGCCCCGGCCGACCCTTTACCTGCTCAACGGTGCGGGTGGTGGCGAGGATTCGGCATCCTGGCAGGCCCAGACCAACACTCTCGAATTCCTGTCGGACAAGAACGTCAATGTCATCCAGCCCGTCGGTGGTGCCTGGAGCTACTACACCGACTGGATCAAGGACGACCCGGCTCTGGGCCGCAACAAGTGGAAGACCTTCTTCACCGAGGAGCTTCCGCCGCTGGTCGACGGCGCGCTGGGCACCAACGGCGTGAACGCCATCGCCGGTCTGTCCACCTCGGGCACCACGGTGCTGGCCCTGCCGATCGCCAAGCCCGGTCTGTACAAGGCGGCCGCTGCCTACAGCGGTTGCGCCCAGACCAGCGATCCGGTCGGTTCGGAGTTCGTGAAGCTCACTGTCAACACGTGGGGTGGCGGCAACACCGACAACATGTGGGGCCCGGAAGGCTCGCCGGAATGGGTCGAGAACGATCCCTTCGTCCACGCCGAGGGTCTGCGTGGTCTGGGGCTCTACGTCTCCACCGGTAACGGCCTGCCCGGCCGCTGGGACACCCTGAACGGCCCGCATACGCTGCCCGGCGCCTACGGCCTCGCCAACCAGATCCTGGTCGGCGGTGTCATCGAGGCGGGTACCAACTACTGCACCCACAACCTGAAGACCCGGCTCGATTCCCTCGGTATCCCGGCCACCTTCAACTTCCGTGATTCGGGCACCCACTCCTGGGGCTACTGGGAAGACGAGTTCAAGGCTTCCTGGCCGGTCCTGGCCGGTGGTCTGGGCATCTAGTCCCAGCTGTTCTGCCACGCCCGTGCCGGGGCGGCCGACGGCCGCCCCGGCACGGGCGTTTTCGTACCCGGGTGACCGGATATCAGGCGTTCTGAACGGAGCCCTGCGGGAGGAACGCTTCGATATTGCGTGTGCACCAGGCCGCGAAGGTGCCTGGACGGCGGCGAAGAATGTGTTCGACGGTCTCGGTGCGCAACCCGGTGGTGTCCCGGCGCATCAGCGTGAATCCTTCGAGGACGGCGTCGGCAAGTGCCGGTGGAGCGCCGTCGGGGTACCGGGACGCTACCGCCTGTTCGGGCGTCGTGGCCTCGTGGATCTCGATATCGCGGCCGATCGCCGCCCCGATGACCGCCACCTGTTCGGCGATGGTGAACATCTGCTCACCGGTGAGGCAGTACTCCTTTCCCTCGTGGCTGTCCTGGGTGAGAACGACTGCGGCCACTGCCGCTATATCGGCCGGGTCGACCGGTGCGTAGCGACCGGGGCCGGTGGGGTCGTCGACGGCGCCGCCGGCGCGGATCACCGGTGCCCACTCGAGGGCATTGGTCATCAGGCCGCCGGGGCGCAGGATCGTATAGGGGATGCCCGAATCCCGGATGATCGTTTCGCGTCTGTGGTGCCAGCGCCCCATCGCGGGTATCGGGTCGCCCAGCACGTTGTACGACGACAGCAGCACGATCCGGCCGACCCCGGCTTCTCGCGCAGCGGCGACCATATGGCGGGTGTGGTCGATGCCGATGCCGGGGACGAGCAGGAACAGTCGGTCGACTCTGTCGAGAGCCGGTGCGTAGGTGCTCGGGTCGTTCAGATCGCCGACTACGCGTCGGGCTCGCTCCGGGAGCCCGACGGCGCGGCGCGTATCGCGGACGAAGATGCGGAACTCGGTATCTCGGGCCGCGAGTTCGCGTACGAGCTCGCGGCCGATGTTCCCGGTCGCTCCGGTGACAAGTAGCATTACCACTCCAAGTTGTTAGCCGTCTAATGAAAACGATAGACGGCTAACGACTTGTGGACAAGCCGCCGCTGCGAAGGTTCTGGAGGGTTTCGGTGCCGGAGTTTCTCGATCTGCACAGCCGTACGTCGAAGCTGCTGCGGGCGCTGGTGGAGCGCGGCGTACGCCCACTCGGCCTGTATCCCGGTCAGGATCTGGTCCTCGGTGTGCTGTGGGACCACGACGGCCGGACGCCCGGCGAGGTGGCCGCCGCACTGCACGTGACGACCCCGACGATCGTCAAGACGGCCAACCGCATGACCGAGAGCGGGCTACTGACGCGACGCCGGGACCCCGCCGACAACCGGCTCGTCCGGTTGTGGCTCACCGAGAAAGGGCGGGATCTGCAGGAAGCGATCGAGGCCGGCCGTAGAACGCTGGAGGAGTCGATCACCGCCGACCTCACCGACACCGAAATCCGGGCCCTGCTCACCGCGTTGGACAAGATCCATAATTCGGCGACGCGGCTGCTCGAACAACCACCGCGATCCGGCCCGGCCTGACCGGGGGCGAGTGCACGCCCTACGGCAACGACCGGGATTTCCTCGGCAGGGGGGGATCGCGCCTACTCCGCGAATACCGCTTTGCGTTTACCGAGCATGGCGCCGGCGCCTTCGAAGAAATCGGGCGACTGCAACAGTTCGACCTGTCCCGCTTTCTCGTCGGCCAGCGCCGTGTCGAGGGCGGTCAGGGTGGCCCGGTTGAGCGCCTTCTTGGTGAGTTCGAGGGCGCGACGCGGACCGTGCGAGATCTTCTCGGCCGCGGCCTCTACGGCGGCGTCCAGTTCCTCGGTATTCGCCAGGACCTCGGTGAACAGTCCTTCGGCATGTGCGGCCGGGGCGGGCAGGCGTTCGCCGAGCAGCGCCATCCGGGCCGCCAGCGGGCGGCCGGCGGCGGCGGCGACCAGGGCCGCGGCGCCGCCGTCGGGCATCAGGCCGATATTGATGAAGGCCAGCAGCAGATAGGAGTCCGCTTCGGCGTAGACCAGATCGGCGGCCAGCGCGATACCGACACCCACTCCGGCGGTCGCGCCGCGCAGGCGGACGATCACCGGGACCGGTAGGTCGACGATGGCGCGGACGAGCCGGTTGGCGGCATCCATCACCTGGTCGGGGGTGATACCGCGAGCACCTTCCGCGGCGCTGGCGGCGAGGTCGGCACCGGTGCAGAAATCGCCGCCCTCACCGGTGAGCACGACCACCCGCACAGCCTTGTCCTGTGCCGCGGCGAGGAAGGTATTGCCCAGTGCGACCATGGAGTCGTAGTCGAGCGCGTTCTTCCGTTTGGGCTTGGTGAGGGTCACCCGCAGTACACGGCCGTCCTGCGCGGCGGAGAAACCCGCCGGCTGCGTCGCAGGGGGAGGTGTGGGGGAATCTGTGTCGACCATGCGCGCTCCATCGGGTGCGGTCCGGTGCCAACCGGGTGGCGAATAGCGGTTAACGTTGCGAATTGTGGTTAACTTAGGTTGACTTGTCGGGCGCTGTCAACACCGGCGGCGCCGCCGAGGCGAACGGAGAATGCATGGTCGCGGATAGCAGCCGGGTGGACCCGGTGCGCGTGCGTCCGGCCGACCGTGGCAACGGCCAGGGCGGGCGGCGCCGGCCCAAGGACCGCAAGGTGCAGATCATGCGTGCCGCGGCCCGGGCCTTCAGCGAACGTGGCTACTACCCGGTCGGCGTGGACGAGATCGCCGCCGAGGTCGGGATCTCGGGTCCCGCACTGTATCGCCATTTCGCCAACAAGTACGCCCTTCTGGTCGCGGCGGCTGAGGAAGGCGCGCGGCAGCTGCTCGAGGCCGCGCGCGCCGCGGACGATCCTGGGGCGAGCCCGGACGCACGCCTCGACGCTCTGATCCGGGCCGTCGCCGAGCACACCATCGAGATCCGTCGCGAGGCCGGTCTGTACCGGTGGGAGGGCCGCTATCTGGAGCAGCCCGACCGTGCCCGGATCCGCACTCTGTACAACGAGATCAACAACGCGTTCGCCGCGCCGATCGAGGAATTGCGCCCAGGCGCCCCGCCGGAGGACATCGCCCTGCTGGCCGCGGCCGTTCTCAGTGTGATCGGCAGTATCTCGGCCCATCGCACCGCGCTGTCGAGCGCCAAACTCCTCCCGTTGCTGCACGATATGGCCTGGTCGATCGTGCGCGCCGAGCTACCGCCGGCGCCCGGCGCCGGGGAACCGGACAACACCCCGCGTGGTCTGCCGGTGACCTCCAAACGCGAACAATTGCTCACCGAAGCGATCCGGATCTTCGGTCGCCGCGGCTATCACGAGGCCAGTATCGAGGAGATCGGCGCGGCTGTCGGCATCAACGCCTCCAGCGTCTACCGCTACTTCAGCAGTAAATCCGATCTACTGGCCGCGGCGTTCCACCGCACCGGCGACCGGCTGGCGTTCGCCATCACCGAGGCGCTGGCCGAGGCCAGCGGGCGCGCCGACGCGGTCGACAAGATCGCCGACCGCTATGTCCGGCTCAGCTTCACCATGCCGGAGATCATGCCGGTGTACTACGCGGAGTTCCCGAATCTGCCGCCGGCCGAACAGCACAAACTCCGTGCCATTCAGCGCCAGAACGTGCACGAATGGGCCAACCTGCTCGACGGCGACCCAACCGAGGCCCGCTTCCGGGTGCATTCGGCGATCGGCCAGGTGATCGATGTGGGCCGGTTGATCCGCTTCGATTCCCGGCCGCCGCATACCGCCCGGGTCCACGCCCTCATGATGGCGGTGCTGCTCGGATCTTCGAACAGCTGACCGGTATTCGCCCGAGCGCGGCAGATACGGGCATATCTCGGGAGGGCGTTGTCCGTCGACTCTGTGTCCGCACATCGGCGGCGGCGTTGCGCTGCGCTCGATTCTGTCCGGCGTCGTTGTGGCCCTGAGCCCGAAATCCGGGTTCGGGGCTTGACCTTGCCCCTGGGGCAAGGTCGGACGATCGTTTCCATGAACGAGATGGAACAGAAACTGGCGGAATTCGTTGCGGCTTCGGCCGCGGAGCTGGGGGTACCCGGTGTGGCGGTCGGCGTCTGGGCCGACGGTCGTGAGCATTTCGTATGCCACGGTGTGACCAGTGTGGCGAACCCCCTTCCGATCGATCGGGACACCGGTTTCGTCATCGGGTCGGTCAGCAAGACGTTCACCGCGACCGCCCTCATGCGGCTTGCCGACCGCGGGCTCGTGGAACTGGACGCGCCGGTAAGCCGATACGTTCCGGAATTCGCCGCTCCCGATGTGGCGGCGCGCGATATCACCGTGTCCCAGCTGCTGAACCACACGGCCGGACTGGAATGGAAACTCGGTGCCGACACCGGGGAAGGGGCCGACGCACTGGCCCGGCATGCCGAGCTGCTGGCGGCGGCACCGCTGCTCACGGAGCCGGGAACCCGGGCGTCCTACAGTCAGGCCGGTTTCAACCTGGCGGGCCGGATCATCGAGAACGTCACCGGCGAGACCTTCGAACGAGCTGTGCGCACCCTGCTCTTCGAGCCCATGGGCCTGGCGGGCAGTCAGTACTCGCACAATGACGTGATGACCCGCCGGTTCGCGGTCGGGCACAACACCGGCGCGGACGGCACGCTCATGGTGGCCGGGCAGTGGAAGGACAACCGCTCGAACAATCCGGGCGGTGGTGCGGTGTCCTCGGTGGCCGACCTGCTGCAGTGGGCCCGGTTCCACCTCGGTGACGGCCGGACCGCCGAAGGCGATCGGCTGCTGTCCACCGCGGCGCTGCACCGGATGCGGCGGCAGACCGTGGAACTGCGTGGCAGCAGCCTGGGTGACGCATTCGGTCTGTGCTGGTTCCTGCGCGAGATCGACGGCGTGGCGACCATCGGGCACGGGGGATCGGGTAACGGCCAGTTCGCCGACCTGCTGATCGTGCCCGAACGGGACTTCGCCGTGATCGTACTGTCCAACGCGGGGCCGGACGCGGGCCTCGAATTCGATCGCGGCGTGGTGCGGTGGGCGCTGGAACATTTCCTCGCCGTGCTGGACCGCGATCCCGAACCGTTGCCCTACGACGCGGTGCGGGCAGCGGAGATCACCGGTGCCTACGAAAACGAGATGATGCGGCTCACCCTGGACACCGACGGGTCGGCGATGACCATCGGATGTGCCATCAAACCGGAGGTCCGCAGTGCCGCCGACTCCGAACTGCCGCCCGATCTGCCGCCCGCGGCCCTCGGCCTGCTGCCCGGTGACGCCGGCGAATACATCGTGACGGCCGGTGGCCTGGTCGGGCAGCGCGGGTACTTTACCCGGGACGCATCCGGTGCCGTGATGGCCATCGACCTCGCCGGCCGGATGTTCGAGCGAACCCGGTGACGGATCCGGATCGCGCGGCGAATCGTCGGAAGGGCACAGAGTGATCACCATCGGCCAGCTCGCGCGGTACGCGGGCGTCACGACCAAGGCCGTGCGCGTCTACCACGATCGCGGTCTGCTTCCCGAACCGCCGCGCGACTCCTCCGGCTACCGGCGCTACCGAGCCGAGGACGCCGTCGCCCTGATCAGGATCAGGACATTGGCACAGGCAGGGGTCCCGCTGGCGCGGATCGAAGAGTTGCTCGCGGCCGACTCCGGGGAATTCGCGGCAGCGCTCGCCGAGATCGATTCCGCGCTCGCCGAACGTGCCGAGGAGATCGGGCGGATCCGCGCCCGGCTCGCTCAGCTGGACAGCGGCGAGCGGCTTTTCGTATCCACGGAGGTGGCGGGATACCTCGATCGGCTGCGCTGCCTGGGCGCGAGTGACCGGGCTGTCCGGATGGAGCGCGATATCTGGATCCTGCTGCAATCCTCGGCTCCGGCGCAGGCGGCGGCCTGGCTCGCCGATAAATCGGAGGCCGTCGACGATCCGGAATTCGCCGCGCTGTATCTCGACTACGATCTCGCGTTCGACTGGTCGCCCGATGATCCGCGGTTACCGGATCTGGCCGAGCGCACCATGCGTTGGACGGCGGGGCGAAGTACCGAGGCGGGCAGTGCGATTCCGGCGCTGGATTTGGAACTGCTCGGCTTGGTCACCGCCTCGATCGATATCACTTCACCCGCCTGGGATCGTCTGGCCCGCCTCACCCGGCACGCGGACGGATGAGGCGGAGAACCAGGTCTCACCGGGCGATCCAGGTGCGGTGAGCGCTCGATGCCGGGAGCTACGTGGGACACACGAGGATCGGTGTCCGGCGGACCTCGAAGCCCCCGTTCAGCCGTGCCGGAACCGGAAAACCGTGCGCGCCAGGCGCAACCGTCGGCCGTTGCGGTTGAAGCTGGACAGGCCCAGCGGTTCGCCGTACCGGTTGCGCGCGATGGACAGGGTCCGGCTGAATTCGCGTAGCCCGTGGACGCCGTGGCTGTGGCCCTGCCCGTATTCGCCGATGCCGCCGAACGGTAGCGCCGGAATACTGGCGTAGGTGGTGGCGGTGTTGACCGTGACCACTCCGACCCGCAACCGTTCGGCATAGACCTCGACCTCGGCGATATCACGGGTGAACACCGATACCGCGATACCGCGTCCGGCATCGTTGATCCGAGCCACCGCATCGTCGAGGTCGCGCACCTTGTTCACGATGAGGACCGGGCCGATGCCCTCCTCGGTGATGGCGATGCTCTCCTCCGGTACATCGACCAGCACGATCGGCTCGACATAGGGTTCGCGAATCGAATCCAGCCCGCCGACCACCGCGCGTCCGCCACGGGCCAGCGCGTCCCGGACCTGTTTGCGTACCACCTCGGTCTGCGATTCCAGGATCATCGGTCCGTAGGACGAGCGGCGGTCCCCGCCAGGTTTGAGCGCGCGGGCCCGCTGGACCACGAGATCGAGGAACTGCTCGTAGACCGAGGCCGCGACATAGGCCCGCTGGACGCCGGTCGCGTTCTGCCCCGCGTTGGCCATCGCCCCGAATACCGCGGCGTCGGCGGCATCGTCGAGTTTCGCATCGACGTGCACGATCATCGCGCCTTTCCCGGAGTTCTCGACCACCACCGGGGTCATGGTCCGGGCGCACAGTGAGATCACTTCGCGGCCTTCGGCTTCCGGTCCGGCGTAGGCGATCTTGTCGACACCGGACCGGCACAGCGCCGCCGCGGTGGAATCGTCGCCGGTGACCGCCGCCAGGACGGGCCGATCAGCGGCGACCTCACGCCAGGTATCGGCCAGCCACAGCCCGGTGCCGCTGGTCACCTCGTGCGGTTTGAACACCACCGCGTTACCCGCGGCCATGGCGTAGGCGATCGAACCCATCGGCGTGAAAACCGGGTTCTGCCAGGGTCCCAGGACGCCGATCACGCCGAGCGGCAGGTAACCGACCGAGGCGCGCTGGTTGCGGGTCAGCCAGTTGGAGGCCAAGGGGCTGCGGCTCAGCGCGCGCTGCGCGTTGCGGGCCGCCCAGTCCAGGTTCTCTACGGCGAGCATGACCTCGATCGCGGCGTCGGCCTCGGGTTTACCGGTTTCCTCCCGCAGGATCTCCACCAATTGCGCGGCCCGCCGCGCTATCACCCGTTTCCACTCCAGTAGCAGCCGCTTACGGGTTCCGAAACCCGCTGTCGACCACCAGCTCTCGACAGTTCGCGCGGCGTGGACCGCCCGTTCGAGATCGCTGGGACCGGCAACGGCGTAACTGCCCACGACTTCGCCGGTCCGGGGGTCGTGGGATGTGAGCACGCTCGGTCGGCCGGATCCTCCCGAACGCGCTGCCACCTCGGGCTGCGCGGTATCGGCCATGAAAATCAGATTATGGTGGTGCAGTAGCGCCGACAAGGTGCCGTTACTGCCCATCGACTGTCCCTGCGCCGCCGACCAGGGTGGATAACCGGCCACAGCGCTGCTGTGAGCAAAGGCACAATTGATTCGACCCGGCTCGGGGTAGAGGCGGCGCTCCAGCGTCCCGGATCCGAGCCGGTAACATCGCGCCCGGCGCCAGGGATCATCCAGGGGGATACCGATGCGCCGGTCACCCCGCAGCCCCATCAGGCCGATAGTGGAGAGTTGATGCCGAGTTCGAACGAAGCCGGAGCAGCCACCGGCGAGAATGCCCCGCCGATTGTTTCGGTGGATTCCCGCCCGCCCGCTGTGGACATACCGGACTCCGTGCCCGTCCACACCAACGGCCACGGCCCCGCCGCGACGGCGACCACGGACGCGGTCCGAGTCGAGGACATCACCAAATCCTTCGGTGATGTGCACGCGTTGCGCGGGGTGAGTTTCTCGGCCCCACGCGGCACGGTGCTCGGCATCCTCGGACCCAACGGCGCGGGCAAGACCACCAGCGTCAAGATCCTGTCCACGCTGCTGCGTCCCGATTCCGGGACCGCCGTCGTGGCCGGTCACGATGTCCGCAAGGATCCCGCGGGGGTGCGCCGGTCGATCATGATGACCGGCCAGTACGCCGCCCTCGACGAGAACCTTTCGGGCCGCGAGAATCTGGAGCTCTTCGGCCGGTTGATGGGCCTGGGCAAATCGTCGGCCCGTAAACGCGCCGATACGCTGCTCGCCGAATTCGACCTCGTGGCCGCCGGTCGGCGGCCCGTGCGGCAGTACTCCGGCGGTATGCGGCGGCGGGTCGATATCGCCTGCGGTCTGGTGGTGCGGCCGGAGGTGGTGTTCCTCGACGAACCGACCACCGGTCTCGACCCGCGCAGCCGTCAGGGGGTGTGGGATCTGGTGAGCGCGCTGAAAGAGCAGGGCATCACCGTGCTGCTCACCACCCAGTACCTGGAAGAAGCCGATGTGCTGTCGGACAACATCATCGTGATCGACAAGGGCACGGTGATCGCGGAGGGCACCGCCGACGAACTCAAGGAGAAAACCGGCGGCAGCTACTGCGAGATCGTGCCGCTGGACCCCACCCAGCTGGGCCGGGCCGCCGATGCCCTGGGGGATCTGGTTCCGCCCGCCCATGCCGCCGATCTCGTCGGGGCCGAGCGATTGTCCATTCCGGCACCGGACGGTGCCGCGACCCTGGCCGAGGCCTTGCGCCGCCTGGACGCCGCCGATATCGCGCTGGCCGATATCGGGCTGCGTCGCCCCTCGCTCGACGATGTGTTCCTGTCCATCACCGGCCATCCGGGTGGCGACCGGCAGGGTGGCCCCGCGTGAGCCGGTCGGGCCCGGAGACGGTGACGCGGCAGAAGCACGCGGTGCTCGCGCCCGCGCGCGGAGAACAGAGCGTGGCCGGCGCCGCGGTGGCCCGCCCCGACCTGTTCGCGGACCTCGCACGCACCCGGTTGTCCTCGTTCGCGCAGTGGCGGGCGCTGACCGGACGCGTCGTCTGGACCATGGCCACCAAAGGCGAAATGATCGCCGCGATCGTGATGCCGCTCGTGTTCACCGTCGGTTTCTATCTGCCGCTGCGCTACGTGATGCAGTTCCAGGGCATCGACTACGCGCAGTTCGTCATGCCGATCGTGGTGCTGCAGACCATGGCGTTCACCATGATGTCCAATGCCCAGCTGGCGGCCGTCGAGGCGCTCACCGGGTTCAGTACCCGGTTGCAGACCATGCCGATCGGCCTGCTGGTACCGCTGACCTCGCGTATCGCGGCGGGCCTGGTCCGCTCGACCGTCTCGCTGATCGCGGCCCTGATCTACGGACACGTCATCGGATTCGAGTTCACCGCGGGCTGGGGCCAGACGGTGGGTTTCTGCGCCTTCGCGATCGCCGTCGGCACCGTGCTGGCCGTCGGTGCGGACGGGCTGGGCAGTCTGACCAAGAGTCCCGCTTCGCTGAGCCAGGCGCTGACCCTGCCGACCTTGATCTTCGGCATGATGTCGTGCGGCTTCGTTCCGGAGACGGGCTTCCCCGAGTGGGTCCGGCCGTTCGTGCGCAACCAGCCGATCACCCAGTTCGCCTACGCATTGCGCGATATGGCCGGGGACGGGGTGACCTGGGAGGTGCTGCGCGTGGGGTTGCTGTGGCTGATCGGCGCGGCCGCGCTGTTCACCCCGTTCGCGGTATGGGCGAGTGTGAGGCGGTCATGACCAGAGGACACGGCATGAGCGAATCGGGCCCGGAGGCGGTAGCGGAGCGTGACCACGCAGGGCTCTCGCTCATGACCAGAGGACACAGCGCATGACCGTAATCGAACGATCGGTGGCGGTCGACGAATCGCCGCTGGATATCGCTGCACTCGAACTGCCGCGGGTCGACGCCCGGTCGGAGCGGTCGCCGGTGGTGTGGGCGGCGCACAGTTCCATCGAGTGCAAGCGACTGCTGACAGCCTGGCTGCGTGACCCGGCCACCACCATTCAGACGATCGTGTACCCGGCGCTGACCCTGGTGATGTTCTGGATCGTGCTCGACGATTCCATCTCCGGTTTCACCGGGAAACCCGCGGTCTACGGCACCGTCCCGATGATCACGCTGGTCGCGGCGATGACGGGTGCGGTGGTCAGTGCCCTGGGCTTCAAGGTCGAAAAAGCCACCGGCCTGCTCGGCCGGTTCTGGACCATGCCGATCCATCGTGCGGCGGGCCTCACCGGCCGGCTGCTCGCCGAGACGATCCGGATCACCATCACGACGATCATCATCATCGCCGTGGGTTTCGCGCTCGGATTCCGCTTCGACCAGGGGCCGTGGGCCGCGTTCGGGCTCATGGGAATCCCGATCCTGTTCGGGCTGGCGTTCGCCGTCTTCATCACCGCGCTCGCGACCATCTCCGAAGGCCCGCTGCTGGTCCAGCTGGTCGGCATCATCATGAACCTGCTGCTGTTCTTCAACTCCGGTTTCGTTCCGGTGCTCGCCTATCCGAGCTGGCTGCGATCGACAGTGGAGAACCAGCCGATGAGCTGTGCCATCGAGGTGATGAAAGGACTGTCCTACGGCGGGCCGGTCGCGGAACCGCTCGTCGACACGCTGCTGTGGGTGGCCGGTGCCGTGCTGGTGTTCGGCTACCCGGCGATCCGCGGCTACCGGAAGGCCGCCGAGAGCAGCGGCTGATCGTGGCGGGCTACTTCCGGGATCCGGTCTCGGAAGTAGCCGGCGCGAACGGGTAACCGACCCAGCGGTCGCGGTTGGTCCAGCCGACGAGGTCGTAGCGCCAGCGGAACGGCCAGGTACGGGAGACGGTGTTGAACAGCACCGCGCCCAGCACCGCGTAGTCGTCGTGGGCCGACAGCAGTGCGCGCTGCCCGCGCGGTGAGGCCGAGAAGAAGGAATCGAACATGGCGATCGACTGTTCGGTGGTCAGCCGGCCGAGCCCCCACAGTCCGCGCATCCGCATCCAGTAGGTGAGACGGGCCTGCCACGGCCACAGTGCGGCGATCGGATCCGACCCGGCCAGAATCGCGGTGACCGCGGTATCTGCCAGCGCGAACGAATCGGCGACACTGTAACCGGTGCACGGGTGCATCATTCCGCCCCGCGAACCATAGGGCACCACCCGGCCGACCCCGTTCTTCGGCGGCGGGGTGTCCAGTGGATAGTGCGCGGCCTCGCTGGGCTCTTCACCGGTCAGTTCGATACCGTGCGCGGCCAGCCGCGTGAGGGTGCGTTTGCGGAGTTCGTGCTGGGGCATACCGCCGCGCAGCCCGAGGCTGGTCTCCTCGAAGATCACCGTGCCGTCACCGAGCGGTACCGCGTACAGGAACGATGGCGGCTCATCGGGTCCGGCGCCGTTCTCCGGCCGCCAGTCCAATAGCAGACCCTCACCCTCGCCGACCATCGGCGCCGCGGTTTCGGCGTTCACGAAGATGCCGTGCGCACTGGCCGCCCGGCGGTCGCCGAGGGTGGGCATACCGCGCGAATCCACCACCACCGCGGCACGTATCAGCGTCCCGTCGGCGAGCTCGACCTCGCGCGCCGCCACCCGGATCGCCCGGCCCGCGTAGACCCGGGCGTCGTCCAACGGCAACGCATCGCGGAGCAGCGGCTTCGACAGCACACAGTAGGGGCGTTCGATCTCGATCTTTCCGGTCGTCCAGACGACCGGAGCGGGGATCCGGCTCGCGATCACACTGTGCGGCAACCAGTCCGGGAGTTCGTCGATCCAGCAGGAGAAGGTCGGCGGCCACAGGCGGTCGGGGCGGGGGTCCACCGCGGCGACACGCAAACCGGCAACGGTAGCCCGGTGGGCGAGCGCACGCCCGGACGGGCCCAGCCCGACCACACAGATATCGAACTCACCGACCGCGCTGTCTGCCATGTAGTGCATTCAACGGGGTACGGCGGGGGAGAGCAATAGGGGGTGGGTCCTACCAGATGGGGCGGCGGGGTCAGGATTTGGGGGTGACCCAGGTGGTGATGTCGGCGTGGACTACTTCTCCGCCGGTTTTGTCGTAGATCGAGACGGGGACGGTGAGATCCTGTCCTTCGGTGATGGTGGTGAAATCCGGGATCTCCGGTAGTTCGGCCACGGCTCGCAGGCCGGTGGTGGCCTTCGTCAGGTACTGGACCTGCATCGCCTTGGGGATCCAGCGATGGGTGGTGGGTACCGTCGCCTCGCTCAGCATGCCCATGGCGATCTCGGCGAGGTTGCAGGCGGCGATGGCGTGGAAGGTGCCGAGATGGTTGTGCACGCCGAACCATTTCGGCGCTTTCACCTCGCAGATGCCCGGTTCGAGGCGGACCACCCGGGGCAGCACCGTGGCGAAGTACGGGACCCGCGCCACCATCGACAGGGAGAACAGGCCGTGGCCGAAGGGGTTGTCGGGCAGTTTTCGCCAGCCGCGGTAGGTACCGGTCTCGTTCGTCATACCGCTATCTTACTCATCGGTAAGATAGCGGTGGCGCGGTATGGTTGCCGCAGTGCCGGAACTCGGCCGACCCCGATTTGAAACGCCTCGGGGGGCTCGTGCATACTGTTCGGGTTGCCTTGCCCCGGGTGGCGGTTGTTTCCGTGAAACGACCAGGCCGGGCGGGGTGAGCAAAACCAGCGAGTACCTCATCGTTCACCGATGTGGGTACGTCCGGGACATAGTTCCGAAGGCCATGACGAAGTTTTCTTCCGGGGCCGAGGAATGAGCGGCGGGGCGACACGCCCGACCGCGTGGACCGGAGAACCATGACAGATGAACAGCGGCACGGACTGGGTTGACCCCTGGTCGTGGTCTCCACTGCGCCGGATTCATCCTGGTCGGGGCCCTGCGTGGTTACGCAGGCTGCCTCCTCCGGGCCTGATCCGCCCAGGACGGGACGTCATCGTGTGTTCGGGCTGTGCAAATGAAGGTGGTACGGACGCCCTAGCCGGTATCCGGATCACGGACGAAAGCGGAGAAAAGGACACTTAGCGTGGCGGGACAGAAGATCCGCATCAGGCTCAAGGCCTACGACCACGAGGCGATCGACGCGTCTGCGCGCAAGATCGTCGAGACGGTGACCCGCACCGGGGCCCGGGTCGTCGGGCCGGTGCCGTTGCCGACCGAGAAGAACGTGTACTGCGTCATCCGTTCGCCGCACAAGTACAAGGACTCGCGCGAGCACTTCGAGATGCGTACGCACAAGCGGCTTATCGACATCCTCGACCCGACGCCGAAGACGGTGGACGCGCTCATGCGCATCGACCTGCCGGCCAGCGTCGACGTCAATATCCAGTGACGGGGACTCGAGCTATGACTGACAACAAGAGCAGGCCCGCGGCCGGCATCCTGGGCACCAAACTGGGCATGACCCAGGTGTTCGACGACAAGAACCGGGTCGTCCCGGTCACCGTCGTCAAGGCCGGACCGAATGTGGTCACCCAGATCCGCACTGTCGAGCGCGACGGCTACAGCGCCGTTCAGGTCGCCTTCGGTGCCATCGACCCCCGCAAGGTGAACAAGCCGGAGTCCGGCCAGTTCGCCAAGGCCGGTGTCACCCCGCGCCGGCACGTCGCGGAGATCCGGATCGCCGACGCCTCGACTTTCGAGGTCGGCCAGGAGATCTCGGCGGAGGCCTTCGAAGAGGGCACCTACGTCGATGTGACCGGTACCAGCAAGGGCAAGGGCTTCGCCGGCACCATGAAGCGTCACGGCTTCAAGGGCCAGGGCGCCTCCCACGGTGCGCAGGCCGTGCACCGCCGCCCGGGTTCCATCGGTGGCTGCGCCACCCCCGGCCGTGTGTTCAAGGGCATGCGCATGTCGGGCCGGATGGGTAACGACCGTGTCACCACGCAGAACCTGTCGGTTCACAAGGTGGACGCCGAGAACGGCCTGCTGCTGATCAAGGGAGCGATCCCGGGTCGCAAGGGCGGCGTCGTGATCGTCAAGAGCGCCGTGAAGGGTGGTGCGCACGCATGAGCAGCTCCGCTGTGAATACGGAGAAGAAGTCCGCAAACCTCACCCTGCCGGTGAAGGAACTGGGCGGTAAGACCAACGGCACCGTCGATCTCCCCGCGGAGATCTTCGACGTGACCGCCAATATCGCGCTGATGCACCAGGTGGTCGTGGCCCAGCAGGCCGCCGCCCGCCAGGGCACACATTCCACCAAGACCCGCGGTGAAGTCCGCGGTGGTGGTAAGAAGCCATACCGGCAGAAGGGCACCGGCCGCGCCCGCCAGGGTTCGACCCGCGCGCCGCAGTTCGCCGGTGGCGGCATCGTGCACGGCCCCAAGCCGCGCGACTACAGCCAGCGCACCCCCAAGAAGATGATCCAGGCCGCCCTGCGTGGTGCGCTGTCGGATCGGGCGCGTAACGAGCGGATCCACGTGATCAGCGAACTCGTCGCGGGCCAGGACCCCTCGACCAAGACCGCGAAGACCTTCCTGTCCGAGATCTCGGATCGCAAGAAGTTCCTCCTGGTCGTCGGCCGCGACGATATCGCCGCCTGGAAGAGTGCCCGCAACCTGGAATACGTGCACACCATCGCACCGGACCAGCTGAACACCTACGACGTGCTGGACAGCGACGAAGTCGTTTTCAGCGTCGAGGCGCTCAACGCCTTCGTGCACGGCCCGGCTGAGGCTGCACAGGAGGAGAGCAAGTGAGCACCATCGCCGATCCGCGCGACATCCTGCTGGCGCCGGTCATCTCGGAGAAGTCCTACGGCCTGATCGAGGAAGGCACCTACACCTTCCTGGTCCACCCGGACTCCAACAAGACCCAGATCAAGATCGCGGTCGAGAAGGTCTTCGGGGTGAAGGTCACCAGCGTCAACACCGCCAACCGTCAGGGCAAGCGCAAGCGGACCCGCTTCGGTTACGGCAAGCGCAAGGACACCAAGCGCGCGCTCGTGACCATCTCGGCCGACAGCAAGCCCATCGAGATCTTCGGAGGCCCGGTCGCGTAAGCGGCGGGGAATCCAGAAAGTAGAGAAGAACTCATGGCAATCCGTAAGTACAAGCCGACTACCCCGGGCCGCCGCGGGTCGTCCGTCTCGGACTTCGCCGAGATCACCCGGTCGACCCCCGAGAAGTCGCTCATCCGCCCGCTGACCAAGAGCGGTGGCCGTAACGGCCACGGCCGCATCACCACCCGGCATCGCGGTGGCGGTCACAAGCGCGCCTACCGGCTGATCGATTTCCGCCGGCTGGACAAGGACGGCGTGCCGGCCAAGGTCGCTCATATCGAGTACGACCCCAACCGCACCGCCAATATCGCGCTGCTGCACTACCTGGACGGCGAGAAGCGCTACATCATCGCGCCCAAGGGCATCGCGCAGGGCACGAAGATCGAGTCCGGTCCGACCGCGGATATCAAGCCCGGCAACAACCTGCCGCTGCGCAATATCCCGACCGGTACCACCATCCACGCGGTGGAGCTGCGTCCGGGCGGCGGGGCCAAGATGGCCCGCTCGGCCGGTGCCAGCATCCAGCTGCTGGGCAAGGAAGGCCCCTACGCCACGCTGCGCATGCCCTCCGGTGAGATCCGCCGCGTCGACGTGCGCTGCCGCGCCACCGTCGGCGAGGTCGGCAATGCCGAACAGTCGAACATCAACTGGGGCAAGGCCGGCCGTATGCGCTGGAAGGGACGTCGTCCCACGGTCCGTGGTGTCGTCATGAACCCGGTCGACCACCCGCACGGTGGTGGTGAGGGCAAGACCTCCGGTGGTCGTCACCCGGTCTCGCCCTGGGGTCAGCCGGAAGGCCGTACCCGTAAGCCGAACCGTCCGAGCGACAAGCTCATCGTCCGTCGCCGTCGCACCGGCAAGAAGCGCTAAGGAGGAGGTAAGAAATGCCACGCAGCCTCAAGAAGGGCCCGTTCGTCGACGACCACCTCCAGGCGAAGGTGGACGTGCAGAACGACAAGGGCACCAAGCAGGTCATCAAGACCTGGTCGCGTCGTTCGACCATCACCCCCGATTTCATCGGCCACACCTTCGCCGTCCACGACGGTCGCAAGCACGTGCCGGTGTTCGTCTCGGAGAACATGGTCGGGCACAAGCTCGGTGAGTTCGCGCCGACGAGGACGTTCCGCAGCCACGTCAAGGAAGATCGGAAGAGCAAGCGGCGATGAGCACAGAAACTCAGAATCCGACTGCGCGCGCGACCGCCAAGCACGTGCGCGTGACCCCGATGAAGGCCCGCCGAGTGGTGGACCTGG
The DNA here is from genome assembly GCF_053594175.1 of Nocardia sp. NPDC001965. NCBI lineage: Bacteria > Bacillati > Actinomycetota > Actinomycetes > Mycobacteriales > Nocardiaceae > Nocardia > Nocardia sp. NPDC001965. The sequence continues at coordinate 92,200 of NZ_JBSFDZ010000017.1, read as the reverse complement.
TCCGCGGTAAGCGCGTCTCCGACGCGCTCGACCTGCTGCGGTTCGCCCCGCAGGCCGCCAGCGAACCGGTCGCCAAGGTCGTGGCCAGTGCCGCGGCGAACGCCGAGAACAATCTCGGCCTCAACCCCGACACCCTGGTCATCTCGACGGCGTATGTCGACGAGGGCGCGACCATGAAGCGGTTCCAGCCGCGCGCCCAGGGCCGGGCGTTCCGGATCCGCAAGCGCACCAGCCACATCACCATCGAGGTCGAGAGCGTCCCCACCGCCGGTGGCACTCGTGGCCGCCGGAAGGGAGGGGCAAAGTAAATGGGACAGAAGATCAACCCCCACGGCTTCCGCCTCGGTATCACCACCGACTGGAAGTCCCGTTGGTACGCCGACAAGCAGTACGCGGACTACGTCAAGGAAGACGTCGCCATCCGCAAGCTGCTGAGCACCGGTATGGAACGTGCCGGCATCTCCAAGGTGGAGATCGAGCGCACCCGTGACCGGGTCCGCGTCGATATCCACACCGCGCGTCCGGGCATCGTGATCGGCCGCCGCGGCGCCGAGGCCGACCGGATCCGCGCCGAGCTGGAGAAGCTCACCAAGAAGCAGGTCCAGCTGAACATCCTCGAGGTCAAGAACCCCGAATCGGATGCGCAGCTGGTCGCCCAGGGTGTGGCCGAGCAGCTGTCCAACCGGGTGGCCTTCCGTCGCGCGATGCGTAAGGCCATCCAGTCGGCCATGCGTTCGCCGAACGTCAAGGGCATCCGCGTGCAGTGCTCGGGCCGCCTCGGTGGCGCCGAGATGTCGCGCTCGGAGTTCTACCGTGAAGGCCGCGTCCCGCTGCACACCCTGCGTGCCGATATCGATTACGGCCTGTACGAGGCCAAGACCACCTTCGGTCGTATCGGTGTCAAGGTCTGGATCTACAAGGGCGATATCGTCGGTGGCAAGCGTGAGCTGGCTGCCCCGAGCGCGCCGGCCGGGGATCGCCCGCGCCGGGAGCGCCCGAACCGTCCGCGTCGTTCCGGTTCCTCCGGCACCACTGCGACCAGCACCGAGGCCGGGCGCGCCGCTACCGCGGTGGCCGAGCCCCCGGCAGAAAAGCAGGAGGGCTGACCAATGCTGATGCCCCGCAAGGTCAAGTTCCGCAAGCAGCATCATCCCGGTCGTTCCGGTATGGCGAAGGGCGGCACCTCGGTGTCGTTCGGCGAGTTCGGCATCCAGGCGCTGGAGCCGGCCTACGTGACCAACCGGCAGATCGAGTCGGCGCGTATCGCGATGACCCGCCACATCAAGCGTGGCGGCAAGATCTGGATCAACATCTACCCGGATCGCCCGCTCACCAAGAAGCCGGCCGAAACCCGCATGGGTTCCGGTAAGGGTTCGCCGGAGTGGTGGGTCGCGAACGTCAAGCCCGGTCGCGTGATGTTCGAGATGAGTTTCCCGAACGAGGAGATCGCTCGTGAGGCCCTGCGCCGCGCGATGCACAAGCTCCCCATGAAGTGCAGGATCGTGACGAGGGAGGAGCAGTTCTGATGGCAACCGGTACCCCTGCCGCAGAGCTCCGCGAGCTGACCGAAGAGGAGCTCGTCTCCCGTCTGCGCGAATCGAAGGAAGAGCTGTTCAACCTGCGCTTCCAGATGGCGACCGGTCAGCTGACCAACAATCGCCGGCTGCGTGTGGTGCGTCACGAGATCGCGCGTATCTACACGGTCATGCGTGAGCGCGAGCTCGGTTTGACCACTGCCCCCGCTGACAAGGGAGATGCGGCATGAGTGACAAGGTGGAGGAGCAGCGCAGTACCCGCAAGGTGCGGACCGGCTACGTTGTCTCCGACAAGATGCAGAAGACGATCGTCGTCGAGCTGGAGGACCGTCACCGGCATCCGCTGTACGGCAAGATCATTCGCACCACCTCCAAGGTGAAGGCGCACGACGAGAACGAGACCGCCGGTGTCGGCGATCGCGTGCAGCTGATGGAGACCCGGCCCACGTCGGCCACCAAGCGGTGGCGGCTGGTCGAGGTCCTGGAGAAGGCCAAGTAAGGTCGCTCTTCGGCTGCGAAGGTCGTAAACGTAAGGCCCGCTTCCCGGTTCGGGAGGCGGGCCTTCGTCGTTCCGGGTTCGTCCGGTGGTGGGCTCGTTCGAGCAGCGATCCGAGCGCGAACTGCTATCTGTCGTCGGGGTGGGCAGCCGGGACGACCGTGACCAACCCTTCGAGTCCCGGAACGTCCTTCGGGTTCGCACGGCTGCGCAGACCAGGGCTATGAGGGCCGGTGAACGCATGGTGCCGAAGGTAGGGGTGCGCTACGGAAGGGCACATCGGATTGTGGTACAGCGTTTCATCGCCCCGGAGTACCGGCACCGATCGCACTCGGCCCGTTTCGTCGAGTGCGCCCGCCGGAGGAGTGGTGCTATGGGCTCGGGGTGCCGATCGGGCCGGCCGGAGGTAGCCGATCCCTGCGGGTTCGCCCACTGTCCGGGCTCAGGGTGGTTTCGCGGGACCGAGCGCAGGGCGGGCGAGCCGGGCACGGTCACACTGCTTCTCGCCGATATCGCTCGCCCCACAATTCGAGCAACCTCGCGACCGGCTGCAGGCTCGCGCCGAGCTCGGTGAGGTCGTACTCCACCTTCGGCGGCACCTCCGCGTACACCGTTCGCCGGATCAGTCCGTCTGCTTCCAGCTCGCGGAGCTGGCGGGTGAGCATGCGCTGGGTGACCGAAGGCATGGCGCGGCGGAGTTCGCCGAAGCGCAGGGTGCCGTCGAAGAGATGGTTGACGATGGCCATCTTCCATTTGCCGCCGACTACTTCCATAGCCGCTTCGACGGTGCAGTAATCCGGTACCTCGTCGTGCATGTGACCTCCATGGGTATACAAAATGTGCCTACAGCACAGAAAAGACCGTACTTGTTCGAAGAGTTCGTAACACGGAATCTGTTCCCGAGAAGTTTCCGGTGAGTGCGAGGAGTTCCCGTGACCATCCATCCTGTTCTGTCCGAGGTGCGTATCGGCACGCTGCGGCTGCCCAACCGTGCAGCGGTGGCTCCCATGTCGCGGGTCAGCACGGCCGGTGACGGCGTGCCCACGGCCGCTATGGCCGAGTACTACGCGCGGTTCGCCGCGGGTGGGTTCGGGCTGATCACCGCCGAGGGGACATATATCGACGAGGAGTTCAGTCAGGCATACCCCGATCAGCCCGCCATCGTGACCGCACGTCAGATCGACGCATGGCGGGCGGTCACCGACGCGGTCCACGCCGAGGGCGGGACGATCGCGCTGCAGCTGATGCATGCCGGGGCGCTCCTCCAGGGCAATCGTCACAGTGACCGGAGTATCGCGCCCTCGGCCGTGCTGCCCAAGGGGGCCAAGATGCCCTCGTACGGTGGTGCGGGCCCCTTCGCGTTACCCGCGGCGGCCGACCGGGCGGATATCCGGCGGATCCAGGGTGGATTCGCCGCGGCGGCGGTGCGGGCCCGGGCGGCCGGGTTCGACGCGGTGGAGATCCACGGCGCGAACGGGTATCTCGTCGACCAGTTCCTCACCGAATACACGAATCGCCGCGAAGACGAGTACGGCGGCGATCCGGCCGGGCGGGTGCGGTTCGCGGTCGAGGTGGTCGGGGCGGTACGGGCGGCAGTGGGGCCGGAGTTCCCGGTGGGCTTGCGGCTCTCCCAGACCAAGGTGAACGACTTCGGCTATCGGTGGGCCGGCGCCGCCGAAGCCGAGACGATCTTCCGCGCGGTCGGCGGGGCGGGCATCGACTACCTGCATCTCGCCAGCGAGGGGCGGGACTGGTACGACACCGCCGTCCTCGACACCGGCGAGACGATCACTCGGCTGGCCAGGACAGTCACCGGGCTCCCAGTGATCGCCAACGGCGGTATGCATATTCCTGATCTCGCGCGGACGGTGCTCGAGGAAGGGCACGCAGACCTGGTGGCGCTCGGGCGTGGGGCGCTCGCGAATCCGGATTGGCCGCGGGTGATCGCAGCCGGAACCCGGCCGGCCGCATTCGATCGCGCGATGCTCGATCCCGAGGTGACGCTCGCCGGGCAGGCATCCTGGGAGCGTGCGCACAGCGGGCGGCGCGTGCTCCGATAGGAGGTCCAACAGGCGATGGGAGCGGAGTTCGCGCAGGCACGGCTGGCGGCGGGCGCGCTGTTCGCGCGGCCGTGCGCGGGCGGTGTGGCGGTACTGCTGGTGCACAAGACCTACGGCATCGGCTGGGATCTGCCGGGCGGATATGTGGAGCCCGGCGAATCGCCGTCGGTGGCCTGTCGGCGGGAGGTCGCCGAAGAACTCGGCATCGACTGTTCGCCCGGGCTCCTGCTGGTGCACGACTGGGCGCCGAATCCGGGCGAGGGGGACAAGGTGCTGTATGTGTTCGAATGCGGGCAACTCGACGATCGGGGCATCGTATTGCAGGCCGCGGAACTCGACCGGTGGGAATGGGTCGCGGCGGATCGGTTGGACAGCCTGGTTGTGCCGCGGCTCGGGCGCCGGCTGCGGTGGGCGCTGGCGGCCCGGCGGCAGGGATCGGGAATGTATCTCGAACGGGGTGAGCCCGTGACGGGAACGCGGCAGTAGTGAACGGTGGCGGGCGGAATCTCGGGATCGTCTACCTGCCGGCACGCGACTACAGCGTCGAGACCGGTCGCTGGGCGCCGCTCGACGACCACGGGTACCCGATGCGGCACGGAAGTTTTCGCTGAGACCGGCATGGCATACCCGGTGCGTCCTGCCTGTGACGGATGTCGTATCCGGGTGCCGAAATGTGATATAGGGGAGGGCGGTTGACGAACCGGGGGGCCTCGGGGCTACGGTGTACGAGCTATGAGGGACGCTGCGACAACGATTTCGGGGGCCTGGCAGATCGAGGACGGCACAGCGGTTACCTTCCGCGATGCCGCGGTGGCCTGGGCGATGGCCGCCTACGAGGTGCTGGGCGAGACCGCGACAGAGTACGGGTACTACGTCACCGTGCAGGAATTGGCCGATCGGGTGCAAGAGATGTCGGGGGTGCGTACCGACGCCCCGACCCGCACCTGGATGGACGCGATCCTGCGCAAGGTGGCACGCCGCTGCCACAATGCCGGCGAGCCGCCGCTGACGGCGCTGTGCGTCAAACGCAACCTCAAGGTCGGCGACAGCTACAAATATGTGCTCGAACTGGCCGCGTTGCCGATCCCGGCCGATATCGAGACCCATGCGGCCTACGCCCGGTGGGCCTGCTACGCGGCCTACGGCGCGGATGTCCCGGCCGACGGGGGAACGCCGCCGCTGATCCGGGGTGGCAGCGCCCGGCAGGCCGCGGCCGTCACCAAGCAGGCCGCGGCCAAATCGGATCCCGGGGTGCGCACCGTGGTGTGTTCCAGCTGCTTCATCCAGTTGCCGGCCACCGGGATCTGCGAACACTGCTGAGGCCCGGCGTGCTCATGCCAGCGTCGTATGCCAGAGCAGTGCCGCGGTGAGAGCACCGGCCCCGTTGACCGCCCAGTGCAGGGCGATGGGTGCCAGCAGGCTGCCGCTGCGGTGGCGCAGCCAGGTGAACACGACGGCGGCGGCCGCGGTGGCGACGACGGCGATCAGCACACCGGCGATCCGGCCGAGCGGACCGCCGCCGATCAGCTCGGACAGACCGCGGTTCCCTGCGGTGAGTCCCAGGGACGAAGCGATATGCCAGAGTCCGAACAGCAGTGATCCGGCCGCGAACACGCCCCGGGCGCCCCACGCCCGATCGAGGGTCCCGTGCAGGACCCCGCGGAACGCGAGTTCTTCGGGGATCACGGTCTGCAACGGGATCACGATCATCGAGGCGATGAGCGCGCCGGAGATGGTGGCGTAGCGGTCGGCCAGGAAGAACGGACGGGTCAGTGGTAGCGCGGCCCCGATGATCACCGCTGCCAGTACCACCCCCACCGCGGCGAGTGCGTATTTGGTCCCGGTCCGCCAATGGCGGGGCGACAGGCCCAGCTCCGACCAGTGCAGACCACGTCGGCGCATGATGCCCAGCAGTACCAGCGCGGCGACCGGCACGCTCACGATGTTCGCCCACGCGGTGGTGAAATGGGCGATCAGATTGGTGCAGGTGAGCACGACCACGACGACCGCCACATCGGCGTAGGCGTGGAGGCGCGGGCGCGGAGCGGCAGCTGTTTCCTCGGTGACCGGGTAGAGCATTCGGCCCAGTGTACGGATGGCCGATATGTGCCCGCTGTGCGTACCGGAACGGTGCTCAGGGGGCGTCGGCCCCGGCCCAGCCCCGCGGGTCGGTCCAGGCATGGAGGTCGCGAGTGCTGTCGAAGCGCCTGTTCTCGCCGGTCACCGGATCGGTGAAGGCGAGGGTGGCGGCGAGCAGCTGTAGCGGGCGGGTGAAATCGTCGACGGACTTGTCGGTGATCACGGGGTAGAAATCGTCGCCGAGGATGGGGATCCCCAGTGAGTTCATGTGCAGGCGCAACTGATGGGTGCGACCGGTCGCGGGATAAAGCCGGTAGCGGGCTATATCGCCGCGCCGCTCGAGTAGTTCGACCCGGGTGCGCGCGTTGGGTGTGCCGGGCACCTCCTGGGCGGCCAGGACGTGCTTCTCCTTGATGATGCGGCTCTCCAACGAGAGCGGGAAGATCAGCCCGCTGCGGTATCCGGCGACGGCCTCGTACTCTTTTCGCACCAGCTGCCGCTGGAACAGGGTCTGGTACGCGCCGCGGCGGGCCGGGTCGACGACGAACAGGACCAGACCGGCGGTGGCGCGGTCGAGGCGGTGCGCCGGGATCAGGTCGGGCAGGTCGAGTTCGCGCCGCAACCGGACCAGTGCGGTCTGCAGAATATGGCTACCGCGCGGAATGGTGGCCAGGAAATGTGGTTTGTCGACGACCAGGATGGTGTCGTCGCGATAGACGATGGGCAGGTCGAAGGGCACCGGCTTCTCGTCGGGCAGATCGCGATGGAACCAGACCGCGCCACCGGGGATGTAAGGAGCGTCCGGTGCGAGCGGTCCGTCGAGGTCGACGATTTCACCCGCGCGCAGCATTTCGTCGATCCGCGCGGGTTCGACCCGGGGCAACCGGTGGACCAGGTGATCGCGGACGGTCGCCCAGTCGCCTTCCTCGGGTAGCCGCAACCGGGCCGGGTCCAGCCCGAACCGTTTCGGCAGCGGAGGCTGCTGCCTTCTCCTCATCGATCGGAGCATAGTCCGCGCGGCGTGGACGGCATCCGGCCCGCCCGCGCCGGGTGACGACGGTTACTTCCAGTAGCCCTGCGCCTTGATCTGGGTTTTCGGCAGTGCGTGGGTGGTCCGCAGGCTTTTCACGATGGACCGGGTGCTGGCGGTGTCGCAGGCGACCCAGGCGAACGCGTCCGCGGCGACGGTCAGTTGTTCGGCTTGTTCGCGCATACCGCGGCCGTCGTCGATGCGCTGGATCCAGGTGACCTCGTGGTGCGGTTTGTTGCGGACGGGCAGTCCGGTATCGGATTCGTACTGCCATTCCAGCCAGACCCGGGCCGGGACGTCGCCGATGGATTCGAGCAGGGTGTTGATCGCGGGCAACGAGGCGGAATCGCCGAAGACCAGGTACTCGCCGGGGGCGGTCGCGGGCAGTTCGAATCTGGAGCCGAGTACGGAGGTTTCGATCACGTCACCGACTCGGGCGCGTTCGGCCCACTGGCTGGCCGGTCCGCTGTGCACGGCGAATTCGATGTGGAAGTGGTCGTTGTCGGGGTCCTGATCGATCAGGGTGTAACCGCGGTGGTGCAGTTTGTCGGTATCGGCGTCGGGGATCCACAGCCGGATGAACTGGGTGGGGTGCACCGGGTGGTCGGCCAGCAGACCGCCGGCGGTGAATCCGATGCGGATGTACTTATCGGTGATCCGCTCGGTGGAGGTGACCGTCAGCCGGTAGTCGTCGGCCCGCCATACCTTCATGATTACGCCATCGCTGCCTCTTCCCATGCAGGTTAGCTTAACCTAAGTTCCCCGGCGGGTCAGTGTTTCGCCGGGTGGGTCGGAGCAGGCCGAAGGCCGGGGATTGCCAACTTAGCCTTACCTATCTTTTTGGTGGTTGCTATGTGAAGATGAGTCGCGAATTCAGCACATCGGCCGAAAGGCGAGGGATATGACGGTGGAGGCCGCGCCGCCGACGGCGGTGGAAACGGGGAATCGGCCCCCGCGCGCACAACAGAAGGCGCAGAAACAACGGGAAGCGCAGGCGCGCAAGGAGATCCTGGCGCCGGTCAACGGGGTACTCACGGCGGCGAGCGCGCTCGTCGCGGTGGCCTCGGTGCTCAATGTCGTACCGTTCGTGCTGATCGTGGAGGCATGTCGGGAACTGCTGGCCGGCCGGGCCGATACCGACCGTGTCTGGATGCTGCTGTGGACGGCGGTGACAGTGCTGATCGCCCGCGGCGTGCTCCAGGCGGTCGCGCTGACGTGGTCACATCACGTGGACGGCGGCTTCCAGCTGGCTGTCCGCCGGTCGCTGGCCGATAAACTCACCCGGGTGCCGCTGGGTTGGTTCGGCGAACGCACATCGGGGGATGTGAAGAAGTACCTGCAGGACGATGTCGAGGCCCTGCACTATCTGGTGGCCCATGCCCGGCTGGACTTCGTCGGCGGCGTCGTGGTTCCGGTGGTGACGCTGGTCTACCTGTTCACCGTGGACTGGCGGCTCACGCTCGTACTGCTGATCCCGTTGCTGGCCTACGGGATCGCGCTGAGCCGGATGCTCGATCAGACCAGCCGGGACCGGATCGCGGTGTACAACCGCTGGGAGCGCCGCGTGCAGGCGGCCACCATCGAATTCGTGGACGGCATCCAGGTGGTGCGGGCCTTCGGCCAGGCCGGTAAGGCCCACCACGAGTTCCAGGCCGCAGTGGACGGGCAGACCGCAGCCTTCACCCGATGGAAGACGCCCATGATCCGGTTGCAGGCGATCGCCGATATCGCGCTGACCCCGGTCTTCGTCATGATCGTGATCGTGGCGGCCGGTCTGGGCGCGGTGGGTCTGGACTGGGCGCAGCCGCTGGATCTGCTGCCGTTCCTGCTGGTCGGACTCGGTCTGGGAAGTTCGCTGCTCGGGCTGGGTTACGGCGGGGAGGCATTGCGCGCGGCCGGGGCGGCGGCGATGCGGTTGTACGACCTGCACCAGGCCCCGGAATTACAGGCCGGTGCCCCGGAGCCGGTGGCGGAGAACGACAGTGGCGTACCCGGTCTCGTCCGGTTCGAAGGGGTGACCTTCGGATACCGCGACGATCACCAGGTGTTGCGCGATATCGACCTGGAGATGCGTCCCGGCACGCTGACCGCGCTGGTGGGACCCAGCGGTTCGGGTAAGTCCACCTTGGCGAAACTGCTGCCCCGCTTCTACGACGTCGATTCCGGCCGGATCACCATCGGCGGCCGTGATATCCGCGATTTCGGCAGCGACGAGCTGTATCGCACGGTCGGGTTCGTCTTTCAGGATGTCCGGCTGATCCGCGGTTCCCTCCGCGACAACTTGTTGCTGGCCCGGCCCAGCGCGGACGACGCGGCGCTGGAGATCGCCGCGCGGGCGGCACAGATCCACGACCGCATCACCGCCCTGCCTCGCGGGTACGACTCCGAGATCGGGGTGGACGCGATCCTGTCCGGCGGTGAAGCGCAGCGGCTGTCGATCGCCCGGGCGCTGCTGGCCGACACCCCGGTACTCGTCCTGGACGAGGCGACGGCCTTCGCCGACCCGGAATCGGAGGCCGCGGTGCAGGACGCGCTGGCCCGGTTGGTCGCCGGGCGCACCGTACTGGTGATCGCGCACCGGTTGCACACCATCGTCGGGGTCGACCGGATCCTGGTGCTGGACAACGGTGCCCTGGTGGAACAGGGCGAGCACGCGCAGTTGAAGACCGCGGGTGGCATGTACCAGCGGCTGTGGGAGATCAACGAGGCCGCCGTGGGCGCGGTCGCGACGGTGGACAGCGGGGATATCCGATGATCAAGAAATTGCTCGCGCTGATACCCGCCGAATTCTCGCCGCTCACCCCGAAACTGCTCGCCGCGATTCTCGCCCAGGCATCGAGCCAGGCCCTGGCGTATCTGCTGCTGGTACCGGTACTCGAGGCGCTGTTCGGTGACGATCTGCCGCGCGCGTGGTTCTGGGCGCTGTTGATGCTGGTCGCGGTCGGTGTGGCGGCCGTATCCGGTTATCTGCAGACGATTTTCGGGCTGCGTATCGCGGTCGGAATGCAGCGCGGTCTGCAGACCCGTATCGGCGACCATCTCAACGCGCTCCCGCTGGGCTGGTTCGAAACCCACGGCGCCGGACCCCTCTCGCGGCTGGCGGTCGAAAATGTCCGCGAAATCCAGCAGGCGCTGGCCTATCTGATGGCCAAGGTGCTCAACAGCGTCGTGGTGCCGCTGGGCGTCGCGGTGGGCATGGTGTTCGTGGACTGGCGTATCTCGCTGGCCATGCTGCTGTCGGCCCCGGTGCTGCTCGTGGTGAACAATCTCGCGGCCCGGTCGTACGCGGCCGCGGACGCACGGGCGCACGCCGCCGCGGCCGAAGCCGATGCGCGGGTGGTGGAATTCGCCCAGGCCCAGCCGGTGCTGCGGTCGCTGGGTGCGGTCGGCGCGGGGAACCGGGCCCTCGATTCCGCACTGGCCGAGCAGAAATCGGCGTCGACCCGGGTGCTGTTCGCGTCGGTCCCCGGCCTCATGGTCTTCTCGCTCTGTGTCCAGGCGGTGTTCCTGGTCCTCGCCTATGTCGTGGTGAGCCGGGTGACCGGTGGATCCCTCTCGGTACCGGCGGCGATCGCGCTCATCGCGGTCAGCGCGCGGTTCATCGAACCGCTCAATCTGGCGGCGCAGCTGGGCAACGGACTGCGCGGTGCGGCGGCTGCTGTCGATCGGCTGACCGAGTTGTTGAACGAACCGACACTGCCGGAGGCGACGGAGCCGGTCACGCCCGGGGCGCCGGGGGTGGAATTCGACGATGTCGGCTTCTCCTACCGCTCCGGCGCGGCGGTGCTCTCGGGTCTCACCTTTCGGGTGCCGCCGGGAACCACCACCGCGGTGGTCGGCCCGAGTGGTGCGGGAAAGACCACGCTGCTGCGGCTGGCGGCGCGTTTCTACGACGTGGACTCCGGCCGGGTGACCGTGAGCGGGCACGATGTGCGGGATCAGCCGTCGGCGGTACTGCTGGACCAGGTGTCACCGGTATTCCAGAACGTCTACCTGTTCAACCGGTCGGTGGCCGAGAACATCCGCATCGGGCGACTCGACGCCACCGATGAGGAGGTACGGCGGGCTGCCGAGGCGGCTCGGGTGGACGAGATCGCGGACCGGCTGCCGGAGGGTTACGAATCCACCGTGGGTGAGGGCGGATCATTGCTGTCCGGTGGTGAACGGCAACGGGTTTCGATTGCCCGGGCGCTGCTCAAGGACGCGCCGATCGTTCTGCTGGACGAGGCGACCAGCGCGCTGGATCCGCACAGCGAGGCCTCGGTGGTGCGCGGTATCCACGAGCTCACCAGAGGTAAGACGGTGATCGTCGTGGCGCATCGGCTGGCGACCATCGCGCACGCTGATCAGATCCTGTTCCTCGACGCCGGCCGGATAGTCGAACGCGGGACCCACGCCGAACTCCTGGAGCTCGGCGGCCGCTACGCCGATTTCTGGAACGAGCGGTCCCGGGCCGGCGGCTGGCGATTGGAACAGACTGTCGGATAAGCGATTCCGGAGTATCCAGGGAGAGAGCGGGGCCGCGGGTGTGTCTCCGGTCGAGCCCGCGACCAGGTGTGTCAGCTTAGCCTAAGCAATTCTTTCCATTGGGTGGGCATCCGGTATGGAGAATCGCACTCTCGCAATGTAAGGTGAGCCTAAGCTCAGGCGTGACAGTGGTGGTTCGGCGGTGGCCGTACCGAGCAGTGAAGGAGGTCCGGTGGTCGATCCGCTCGTGGTCCACGCCGTCTCCGCTGCCCGTAGCAGGAGGTGACTGATGACCGTCGTCGACGATATCAGGAGTGTCGAGCCGCGCACCGCGGCCGCCCCGACCACGGTCGAGCGTGAGCGGATCCTGGGGGAGTGGGCCACCGGCGTCGAACCCTACGACGTGTCCGCGCTGGTCACCGTGATCCGGCACGGTCATATGGTTCCGACGGGCCGTGCGGCCGCCCGCTGCGCCGACGAACACCTCACCTACGGCGATCTCTTCGACGGACTCGACCGATTCCGGGGTGTGCACCGTTCCTCGGCCGTGCCCACGGCCACCGGTGTCGCCGCGTTGCTGGCCGAATTCGTCACCGCCTCCCGGGTCGGGGTCGGCCGTTTCGGCGGCGACGGCCTGCTGCTGGGTGCCGACGCGCTCGCGGTGGCGGTCGCCGACCGTCGCGGCGTCGCCGCCGACCGCCGGTTGCGCCGGTACGATCCGGCGGCCCGGCCGGCGGATGTGCGCCTGCTGGCGCTGCCGTGGGGCAATCCGCAGAATGCCGTGGATCTGCTGGCGGCATGGTCGGCCGGTGCCTCCGTGGTGGTGCCGACCGAGATCCAGCGCCGGGACCCGGCGCTGCTGGCCGGGCTGATCGAGAGCTACGGGGTCACCCAGGTCGTGGCCGACGCCGAACTGCCGGTGCTGCTGATGGCCGAAGGTGTCGACCGGCTGCCGACGGTGGCCCGCTGGGACCTCGTCGGCACCTATGGCGGCTCGGCGCTGGGGGAAGCGGTGCGCTGTCTGTCGCCGGACGCCGTGGCGACCGTCGCGTTCCACTCGGCCGCCTATCTCGGAGCCGTCTCCCGGGGGCCGCTCGCGCCGACCAGCTGGACCCGGCCGGTGCCGGGAGCGAAGGTCCTGGTGCTGGACGACGGCCGGTTGGTCCCGCCGGGCGTGATCGGCGATATCTACGTGGGCGGGCGAGCTCTCGCGGCGGAACTGGCCGGCGGCCGCGACCGGGAGTGCTTCGTGGACGATCCCTACGAATCCGGCGCCCGGTTGTTTCGGACATCGCGGCGCGGTTGGTGGACTCCGGAAGGCCGGTTGATCGTCGAATCGTGACGCGCGCGCCCGGCCGGGCGTCGGCGTGACAACTTGCGGGGGGTATGGAATACGGCTTCGTCGCGGGTTCGCCCGCGGCGGAGCCGTCGGTCTATCCGGCCCATTGCCGGGTGGCTCCCGTCTGTAGGTGTCCGGACCTGCGGTTTCGTGAATTCCTGTACTCAGGCAGAGGTTTCGCGACCCTCCCTCATGTAAGGTAAGCCTATGCGAAGTCGGGTGGATCGGATCGCGCCGTCGCGCGATCGCCACCACGCCAGATGAGGCGCGACGCCAACGGGGCTGTCGGGAAAGTTGGGAGAACCAGTGGACAGACTTCTGGTCGTCGGTGCGGGTCCGAAAGCAATGGCGGTAGCGGCCAAAGCGTATGTGCTGCGGGAGCTGGGATTGCCCGCGCCGCAGGTCACTGTCGTGGAACCGAACGCGGTGGGCGGGAACTGGCTGGCCGCGGGTGGCTGGACCGACGGCAGGCATCGTCTGGGTACGAGTCCGGAGAAGGATATCGGCTTCCCGTACCACTCCACCTGGGCCCGCGGGCACAATCATGCGGTCGACGAGGCCATGATGGCATTCGGCTGGACGGCTTTCCTGGTCGATCGCGGCACCTACGCCGAATGGGTCGACCGGGGTCGGCCGAGCCCGGAACACAATCTGTGGGCGAAATACCTGCAGTGGGTCGCCCGCCGGTCCGGTGTCGAGATCCTGCGCGGCAGGGTGCGAAGCATTCGCGCCGAAGGCGCGGGCTGGCGGGTCACGGTGGCCGATGCCGAGGGCGGCACCGTCGAGACCGAAGCCGCCCGGCTGATGATCACCGGCCCTGGCGACAGCAGGCGCGCGCTCGCGCAGCATCCGAAAGTGCTGAGTATCGCCGATTTCTGGGATCTGGCCGGGCGGCGGCAGTTGCCGGTGTCCTCGCGGGCCGCGGTGATCGGTGGCGGCGAGACGGCGGGTTCGGCGATGGACGAACTGGTCCGTCACGATGTGCTGACCGTATCGGTGATCTCGCCCGGGGCGACCATCTACACCCGTGGTGAGAGCTACTTCGAGAATTCCCTTTTCAGCGATCCCGCGAAATGGCGGGCGTTGAGTATCGCCGAACGCCGGGATGTGGTGCGGCGTACCGATCGCGGTGTGTTCTCGGTGCGGGTGCAGGAGACCCTGCTCGCGGACAACCGGGTCCATCATCTTCAGGGGCGCGTGGTACGGGTCGCCGATCAGGGCGACGGTGTCGCGCTGACGCTGCGCAACGAATCGCGGCCCGACCAGATGCACGCCTTCGATCTGGTCGTGGACGCCACCGGTGGGCAACCGCTGTGGTTCCTGGATCTCTTCGACGAGGAGGCCGCCGATCTGATCGAACTGGCCGTCGGCGGTCCGCTCACCCAGGCCCGGATCGAGGCGGCGATCGATCACGATCTGGCGGTCGGCGGGTTGCCCGCGAAGTTGTATCTCCCGAATCTCGCGGGTTTGTCGCAGGGGCCCGGATTCCCGAATCTCAGCTGTCTGGGCGAACTCTCGGACCGTGTCCTGGCGTATTCGCCGGCGGAGGCGTCGGCCGGCGGCGGGTCGGCGGTGCGGTCCGGGGATCCGGCCGGTACCCAGCGGGCGGCGGTCTGAAACTAGGCTAGGCTTGCCTTACTTTTATCGGCTATATGAGGATGAGGTTGGTTCATGCGTATCGTCTCGTTCGGGTTCCAGACCTGGGGGCGAAAGACTCTGCAGGCGCTGATCGACTCCGAGCACGAGGTTGTGCTCGCGGTCACCCACCCCGCCAGTGAGGACTCCTACAAGGGGATCTGGTCGGATTCGGTGGAAGAGCTCGCCCGCGAACACGGCATCCCCGTGCACCTGACCGAACGCGCCGACACGGAGACCATAGACCTGGTCGAACGCGCCGAGCCGGACGTGATCGTGGTGAACAGCTGGTACACCTGGATGCCGCCGGAGCTGTACAACATGCCCACTCACGGCACCCTGAACCTGCACGATTCGCTGCTGCCGAAATTCACCGGGTTCTCCCCGGTGCTGTGGGCGTTGATCAGTGGTGCCACCGAATTCGGCCTGACGGTGCACCGGATGGACGAACAGCTCGACACCGGCGATATCCTCGTCCAGCATTCGCTGCCCATCGGGCCGCGGGCCACCGGGACCGAACTGGTGCTCGCGGGTATGGAACTCATCCCCGGCGCGGTGCACGAGGCCCTCGCCGCGCTCGCCTCCGGTACGGCCCAGTGGCGGCCGCAGGACAAGGCCGCCCGCACCTACTTCCACAAACGTTCCGATCGGGACAGCCGTCTCGACTGGAACCGGTCCGCGACGGATCTGGATCGATTCGTGCGTGCCCTCTCGGCCCCGTACCCGCGGGCGTACAGCCACTACCGGGGCGAGCGGATCGAGGTGCTCGAGGCCGCAGTTTCCGCGGCCCGCTACGGCGGCACCCCGGGCCGGGTCATCGTGCAGGAGGACGGCGGTGTCGTGGTGTCGGGTCCCGATGCCCATCGCGGCGACAACCACGGTCTGCTGATCACCCGGATCCGGACCGCCGACGGTACCGAGCACACCGGCGCCGAATTCTTCCGGCGCGGCGGATATCTGACCGACACACCGGAATGACCCGGTCGGGCCGGCGCGTCGGCACCGGCCCGACCGGCCGCATCGAAGCGAACCAGTTCAAGGGCCGAAGGGAATCATGTCGATCATCGCCAACGACGCGAATCACGAGGTCCGGCCCGTCGAACCCGTCCCGTACGGCCGGGACACGACACCGCGGCGCCCGCTGTCGTCCGGGCAGCGCCGCGCCTGGTTCCTGCAGACCCGCGATCCCGACGACAGCACGCTGAACATTCCGCTGGTCTACCGGATGCGCGGGCCGCTCGACCCCGAACGGCTCTGCGCGGCTGTGGAGGCGATCGTCGAACGGCAGGACGTACTGCGCACCACCTACGGGCTGGGTCCGGACGGCGAGCCGTATCAGGTGGTGCGCACCGATCTGCCGTTCCGTTGGCAGGAGCACGACCTGTCCGCGCTGGCCGAGGAACCCGCCCGCCGGCGCGTCGAGGTGCTGACCCGGCGAGCGCTGGCGCAGCCCTTCGATCCGGCCGATGAGGCGCCGCTGCGGATCACCTCGATCCACCTCGGCCCGCGGGATCATGTGCTCCTGCTGGTGGCGCATACGATCGCGTGGGACGACGAATCGGCGTCCGTTTTCGCCACCGAGCTGACGGCGGAATACAACGGCACACCGCTGCCGCCGCCGGTCCGGTCCGAGGAGATCCCGGACGCTGCGGACGACGCCGGTATGGAGTACTGGCGCCGGGTGCTGCAACCACTGCCCGATCCGCTGGAACTGCCGGGTGGATCCGCCCGCCGGGTGACGGGACCGGATACGGCCGTACATACTTCGGTGCCGCTGCCGGCGGATCTGCTCGCGCGAGTACGAGCTGTCGCCGCCGCCCGGGGCACCGGCGAGTCGGCGGTGCTGCTCGCCGCCTTCGCCGCGCTGATCCATCGCTACACGGCCACCGACGATTTCCTGGTTGCCGTACCGGCCGGGCTGCGCGGCCCCCGCGAATCCGCCACCATCGGTTATTTCGGCAACACCCTGCTGGTCCGGGCCACCCCGCGGCCGGAACAGACCTTCGCCGAGTTCCTCGACGAGATCGCGACGACACTGGCCGCCGGTCACGATCATCGGCATATCGGTATCGACCGGGTGGTCCACGCGATCAACCCGGACCGGACCGGGGCACGGGACGGGCTGGAGCAGATGGCCCGGATCGCGTTCGGGGTGCGCTCGCCCGTCACCGTCCCGGAACTCGACGGCATCGAAACCACGCTGGAGACATTCGGTTCGCCCGGCGTACCGGTTCCGTTGCGGGTCACGGTGGTACTCGACGAGCGGGCGCCGCGGTTGGAGGCCGGATACCGGCCGCGACGACTGGCCCGACCGCTGGTCGAACAGCTGCTCACACACTGTGTCCGGCTGCTCGACAGTGCAACCGCCGATCCGCGGGCGCGGCTGGGCGATCTCGATCTCTTCGGGGCACGGGAGCGGGACCTGCTGCTCGCGCGGTCGCACGGTGAACTGGTGGCGAACGCACCCGCGACACTCGTCTCGCTGGTCGAGGAGCGGGTCGTTCGCGACGGTGCCGCAACCGCCGTGATCGCTCCGGGCACGAACGGCGAGCCCGATCTCGAACTCACCTACGCCCGGCTGAACGGCCGCGCAAATCGGCTGGCCCGCTGGTTCGCCGGACAGGGCATCGGTACCGAGGATCTCGTCGCCCTGCGCATCGCGAACTCGGCCGAATTCGTGGTGGCGGTCCTGGCCGTACTGAAGTCGGGCGCCGCCTATCTCCCCATCGACCCCTCCTACCCGGATCAGCGCATCGACTTCATGGACACGGACGCGCGACCGCGACTGGTACTCGGCCGGGTGGAGCTGGCGGTCGCCGAGGAGAGCGCCGCCGGGCTGCCGGAGCACGATCTCGGCGACGACGACCGATTGCGGCCGCTGCGCCCGGACAACCTCGCATACGTGATCTATACCTCGGGATCCACCGGAACTCCGAAAGGTGTCGAGGTCTCGCATGCGGCGATCGCCGACCATCTGCTCGGCTTCGGCGCCGAATGGGAGATGACCGCGGCCGACCGGCTGTTGCAGACCTCGTCGGTGAGCTTCGATGCCTCGCTGCTCGATATCTTCGTGACGCTGAGCCTGGGTGCGTGCCTGGTGATACCGAAACCCGATGCGCTGCGCGATATCCCTTATGTCTCCGATCTGATCACCCGGCACGGGGTGACCGTCCTGCATATGGTCCCCTCGCTGCTGAGCACCTTCCTCATGCTGCCCGAGGTGACCGAATGGCGTGCCCTGAGCCGGGTGCCGGTCGGTGGTGAGGCGCTGCTCGGTGAGGTGGCCGACCGGTTCGCCCGGGTCTTCGACGCCGAACTGCGCAACCACTACGGCCCGACCGAAGGGGTCGTATCGGCCACCCACCTCACGGTTCGAGGACCGCAGGGTACCCGGATCGTCCCGGTGGGCTCGCCCAACCGGAACGTGTACGTCCATCTGCTCGACGATCGGCTGCGATTGGTACCGGACGGGGTGATCGGGGAGATCTACCTCGGCGGGGAGCAGCTGGCCCGCGGATACCTGTACCGGTGCGGGCTCACTGCCGAGCGGTTCGTGGCCGATCCGTTCCGGCCCGGGCGGCGGCTGTACCGGACCGGTGATCTGGCGCGGCGCAACAGTGCCGGGGAGATCGAATTCATCGGGCGCGCCGACGAGCAGGTGAAGGTGCGCGGGTACCGGATCGAATCGGGTGAGGTGCAGGCGGCACTGTCGGCGCATCCGGGCGTCGGCGCCTGCGCCGTGGTGGCGTACCAGGATCCGGCGACCGGCACCGCGCTGGCCGCCTACCTCGTTCCCGCCGCGGGCGAACTCGATATCGCCGAGGTCCGCGCGTACGCGGCGCGCTCGCTTCCCGACTACATGTTGCCGACGGCGTGGGCGGTACTCGACGAGATCCCGCTGACCGAGCACGGCAAGCTGGACAAACGAGCCCTGCCCGCGCCCCGGCGCATCGGGACCGCGCAGGTCCGGCCGCCGAGTACCCCCACCGAGGCGCGGCTGGCCGCGTTGTTCGAGGAGATCTTCGGATGCGCGGGTGTGGGTGCGCACGATTCGTTCTTCGAACTCGGCGGCCATTCGTTGCTGGCGAATCGGCTCGTATTGCTGATCTGGGAGGAATTCGGCGTCACCGTCGACGTCCGGGCGCTGTTCGACGAGCCGACCGTGGCGGGACTGGCGGCGGTGATCGACGCGACCCCGATCGCGGGTTCGGGCCGGCCGCAACTGGATCGCCGGCCCCGCCCCGAACGGATACCGCTGTCCTACAACCAGCGTGCACTTGCCGGAGTCGGCGCGGTCCGGCTCGCGGTCCGGCTGGACGGTCCGCTCGACCGTGCTGCGCTGGCCACCGCCTTCGGTGATGTGTACGCGCGGTACGAGATCCTGCGTACTGTCTTCGCCGGGGAGGGCAACGCGCGGTATCAAGTGGTACAGCCGGAATCGGGCGCCGAACTGATCTGTACCGAACCGGACGAGGCCGGATCGGCGGCGGCGTTGTCCGCGCCGGTCGTATCGGATCGCGCTTCGGGGCCCCTGCTGCAGGCCCGGCTGTTCGTACTCGGCGCGGACCGGTACACACTGCTGCTCACGGCGGATCGGCTGGTGGCCGACGACCGGTCGTTGCGAATTCTGCTCGCCGATCTGGCCACGGCCTATCGCAGCAGGGCCGGGGCGGATGCTCCCCCGCAATGGGCCGGGCCGGCGATCGATTACGCCGACTACACCCTGTGGCAGCTGGCCGTCGTCGAATCGGCGGGGCCGCAGCTCGAGCAGTGGCGTGCCGCGCTCGCCGGATTGCCCGGTATCCCGGCAGCGGGCCGGGACACCGCGACGGAGTTCCGGTCGGCGCACTTCGCGGTGCCCGCCGGTCTGCGCCGCCGGTTGCGGGCCCACGCCGAAACGATGGGGGCCTCCGAGTACATGCTCTATCAGGCAGTGGTGGCCGCGCTGTGCTGTGGGCTCGGCGCGGGTACCGATATCGCGCTGGGCGCACCGCTGTCGGGCCGGGCCGACGATTCCGTTGCCGAGGTGGTCGGGCCCCTGGCCGCGGGTGTGGTGCTACGCCACGATCTGTCGGGTGATCCCACCCTGCGTACCGTGCTCGACCGGGCACGGGCCACCGCGCTCGGGGTCTACGGCAGCCGCGACATGGTGATCGACGGGATCGCCGCCGCGGTGCGCCCGGACCGTTCTCCGTACGACCTGTGCCGGGCGGTAGTGGATTTCAGCGAGTATTCCTGGCCCGGGCAGGCCTGGCTCGGCGACGAGGTCGCGGTGCGCGTGCTGGATACGGGTGTCGATCCGGTGCATCCGCTGGTCTTCGCGTTCGGGTCCACGGCCGGCGGGGATCTGCGGGTGGCCGTGCACGCCGCTACCGAGATCTGTGATCCGGCCGGGGCCGAGCAGCTGGCACGGCAGCTCGAAGGGCTGCTCACGGCCTTCGTCGACGCCCCGGATGTACCGGTCTCGGAGGCGGTTCCGGCGAGTGCGGTACGCCTGCGGTGGGTGGTCGGGGGCGAATCCGAACGGTTCTGATCATGGTGTGTTCCGGATTATGGGGCGAGGGCTGCACAACGCTTCCGGCATCGTTTAGGATAGGCTAACTTTCCTCGACGAGGCGCCGACACAGTCGTTCGCGCCGACCGGGGATTCCATCGGTGAGCTGAGGATCGCAATGCCAGATTCACTCGTGCAGCAAGCGGATACGCGGGCAGTCCCCGGCGCCGTCGCAGCGCCCGGGCGGTCCGCCGCGGGGCGCCCGGTGCCGTTGTCGCTGTCCCAACAGGCGGCGCTGCTGCCGGAACGGTTGCGCGCCGGTCAGGGCGGATCTCCGGTGCCGAATCTGTTCGTCGCGGTGGAGATCACCGGGGGACTGGACGTGGCCGCGCTCGATCGGGCGGCCCGCGCCCTGCTCACCGAACACGAGATCCTGCGCAGTGTGTTTCCCGACGATCGCCGGATGCCCTATCAGCAGCCGCTTCCCGAGCCGGAGTCGGTGCTGGAGATCGCGGAAGGGGTGACCGACGAGGCCGCGCTGGTCGCGGCCCTCGCCGGCGATGCCGGGCATCGGTTCGATCCCGTCCGGCGGATTCCACTGCGGATGCGGCTGTACCGGCTGTCCGGGCGCGATGTCCTCACCGTCGCCGTCCACCCCGTCGCGGCGGACAACGCGGGCCTCGATCTGATCGTCACCGGTCTGTTCGCGCACTACACCGGCGAATCCGTGCCCGCCGCGGGCCAGTACCGCGAGTACGCCGCCGCCCAGTTGCGCAATCTCGCCGCGACCGCGGCCGACGATCCGGCTCTCGCCTATTGGACCGATCGGCTCGCGGGGGTGCCCGAGCGGACGCCGGTCATCACGGTGGGCGCGGGTGGCGGTCTCGCGCATCGCACCGTGGAGCTGCCCGCGGAAACGCTCGCGGCCCTGGCCGCTCCCGGCGTGGAGAGTGCGCCGTTGCTCGCATCGGCGGCGGCAGCGCTGCGTGCCGCCGGGCTCGGGGACGATATCGTGGTCGGATTGGCCGATCCGGCACGTACCGCGCAATCCGCCGCGGTGATCGGTAATTTCACCAACTATCTCGCGATTCGCCTGGATGCCGCCGGTGGGACCGCACGTGACTCGATCGCTCGGGCGGCCGCGGCCGTCGCGACGGCGCGGGAGCACGCCGGACCGCGTATCGAACGGCTGACCCATCTGCTGCGCGGGCACGCTGTTCCGGCCGAGGGCGGGCTGTTCCAGGCCCTGGTCCAGATCCGAACCGGCGGCCCCCTCGAGCTGGAAGGTCACGGGCTGTCGGTCCGGGAGATCGGGCGGCAGGTGGCGCGACCCTACGGCGTGGACATCGTCTTCGATATCGTGCCCGCCGCCGACGGTTCCGCCGCGGTGCACATCGTCTTCCCGCCGCAGCTCGCCGGACGCCCCGAGATCGACACCTTCGCATCCGGTTTCGCGCAGCGCGCCACCGCCTGGGCGGCCGACCCCGACACTCCGATCGGGATCGACGATGCAGCTCCCGCGCTGTTCGCCGCGGCCGCCGGATTCGTTTTCATGACTTCCGGTCTGGGCGGGCCGCCGCAGTCGGAGCCCGAACGCGTGATCGCCGCGGCGATCCGCACCGTGCTCGATCTGGACGAGGACGACGAGGTTGGTCGCGAGGACACCTTCTTCTCACTCGGCGGCGACAGTATCGCTGCCCTGCGCATGGTCACCGACCTGGCCGACCAGGGCTACTCGCTGGACGTCCAGACCGTTTTCGGGCATCCGGCCGTGCACGATCTGGCCCGGCAACTCGAGCGGGCGGAGGCGGGTGCCGATGCCGGTGCCGAGGCCGGCCAGGCGCCCACGATCTCGCCGATGGGGGCGTCGGGGCTCGATGCGGCGACACTGAGCGCGCTGGGGAAGAAGTTCGGCGCTCGCTGAGCGGCCGCGGACCTTTCCGCTCGGCGCACCGCCGTCGGCCGGGGATAAGTCCGAATCGACCGGATTTCCGCATCGCCGCAGGTGAATCGGTCTCGGTGGCCGATTGCCGGGCGATTGTCCGGAGGTTCCCCAGTAGTGGGCACCTCCGCTATTGTTAGGCAAGGCTTGCCTATATTCTCTGGGCAGGTTCTTGTGGTTGAGGAGTGGGATGCTCGACAAATCCGAGGTACGCGACGTTGTGGCGGTAGCCATCGGCGTACCGCCCGAGTCGGTGGGCTACGACGACGATCTCGTCGGTCTGGGCATGCATTCGATGCAGCTCATGAAACTCTCCGCAGCCTGGCGCAAACAGGGACTCGAGGTCCGCAGCTCGGAGTTGGCGCTGGAGCCGACGATCACCGCGTGGACCCGCCTGCTCACCGCGTCCGGGGGTGCGGCGGAGCCGCCCGCGCCCGCAGCCCGGCCGGTCGCCGCCCCCGAACCCGGCGGTGAATTCGGTCTCGCGACCATGCAACACGCGTACTGGATGGGCCGGCGCGGCGACCAGCGACTGGGCGGGGTGGCCGCTCATCTGTACGTCGAATTCGACGGGCACGGGGTACGAGCGGATCGGTTGGAACGTGCGGTGGCCCGGTTGGTCGCCCGCCACGATCAGTTACGCGCACAGTTCCTCGACGCCGGTACCCAGCGAGTACTGCCGGTGGGCCCGCAGGTGTTCGGCACAGTCGATCTGACCGGATCCGCCGACCCGGACGCCGAACTGGAACGGTTGCGCCAGGACAAGAGTCATCAGCGGATGGACGTCGAACAGGGGCGGGTGGTCGATATCACCCTGAGCCTGTTGCCCGGCGGCCGGCACCGGCTGCATCTGGATGTGGACATGCTCGCCGCGGACGCGCAGAGCTACCGGCGGATCCTCGACGACCTGGCACAGCTCTACGACACCGACTCCGAAAGCCTCGAACCCGTCGGCTACACCTTCCGGGACTATCTCGGGGACAAGGAACGTAGGGCCGCGGACAATACCGCCGATCGGGACTGGTGGGCCGAACGCCTGGCCGATATGCCGGATATTCCGGCGTTGCCGGTGGTCCCGGAGACCGAGCGCGCCGATCCGACCCGCAGTATCCGGCTGCACCACTGGTTCGACGCCGAGACCAGGGCGCGGTTACAGCGTCGCGCCCACGGCAACGGGGTCACCCCGGCGGTCGCGCTGGCGACCGTGTTCGCCGAGGTGATCGCACGCTGGTCGGTGCGTCAGCGCTTCCTGCTCAACGTCCCACTGTTCGCCCGCGAACCGCTGCACGACGCGATCGACTCCGTGGTCGGTGATTTCACCAATTCCGTGCTGGTGGACGTCGATGCCACCCGGCCGGAATCCATGACCGCCCGGGCCGGGCGGTTCCAGCACGCTCTGCACACCGGTGCCGCGCACGCCCAGTACGAGGGCCTGGACGTACTGCGCGATCTCGGCCGGCTACGCGGTGCCCCGGTCACGCCGTCGGTCGTTTTCACCTCCGGTCTCGACCTGGGTGAACTGTTCTCCGACCGGGTCACCCGGATCTTCGGCGAGCCGGTGTGGATCCTGTCGCAGGGACCGCAGGTGGATCTGGACGCGCAGGTCGCGGAGGTGAACGGCGGTCTGCTGGTGAACTGGGACATCCGGCGCGACGCGTTGCCCGCGGGTGTCGCGACGGCGATGTTCGAGCAGTTCCGGCTCATCCTGGCGGCCCTGGTCGAACCGGATGCCGACTGGTCGGCGCCGCTGGCGATCACGCTCCCCCAACAGCAGCGTGCCGTACGAACGGCAGCGAACGCGACCGCCGCGGACCTCGGCGCGCGCACCCTGCACGACTCGTTCTTCGCACAGGCGGCCCGGGACCCGCACCGCATCGCGCTGGGGTGGCGTTCCGGCTCGCTCACCTATGGTGACCTGGCCGGACAGGCACTGGCGGTGGCCGGTGCGCTGGACGCGGCCGGGGTGCGGCCCGGGGATACGGTCGCGGTGATCGTGCCCAAAGGCTATCGGCAGATCCCCGCGGTACTGGGTGTGCTGGCGGCCGGGGCGACCTATCTCCCGATCGGTACCGGGCAACCGGCCGCGCGCCGGGAGAAGATCCTGCGGCGCGGTGGCGCCCGGATCGCTGTGGTCGGCGATGCCCTCGAACTGCCGGACGAGGTGACGGCGCTGGCGCTGGAGAGCGCATTGTCCGGTGCGCCCCTCGCGGCGCCCCGGGAGGTGGCCGCCGACCGGGTCGCCTACGTGTTGTTCACTTCCGGCTCCACCGGTGAACCGAAAGGTGTGGAGGTGGGGCACCGCGCGGCGGCCAACACCATCGATGCGCTCACCGCGTATTTCGGTCTCGGTTCCGGTGATCGCACGATCGCGCTGTCCTCGCTGGAATTCGATCTGTCCGTTTTCGATATCTTCGCTCCGCTCGCCCTGGGCGGTGCCGTGATCTGTGTGGACGAAACCACCGAACGCGATGCCGTGGCGTGGAGCGAACTGATCGAAGAGCATTCGGTCACCGTGCTGAACTGCGCGCCGGGTCTGGCCGCGATGCTGGCCGATACGGCCACCGCCGCTCAGCTCGCCGCGGTGCGGCTGGTGATCACCGGCGGCGACCGGGTGCCGGCCGATCTCGGCCACCGGCTGCGTGCCCGGGTGCCGGGCCTGCGGTTCGCCGGGCTCGGCGGGACCACCGAAACCGCTATCCACTCCACCGTTTACGAGGTCACCGACGAATTCCCGGCCGGATGGGCCACGGTCCCCTACGGTGCGCCGTTGGCGAATGTGGCGCTGCGGGTGGTGAACGAGCGCGGTGAGGACTGCCCGGACTGGGTGCCGGGTGAACTGTGGATCGGTGGAGTGAGCGTGGCCGACGGCTACCGCGGCGACCCCGAGCGCACCGCCGAACGGTTCGTCGAACTCGACGGAACCCGCTGGTACCGCACCGGTGATCTGGCCCGCTATCTGCCCGACGGCACGGTCGAATTCCTGGGCCGGGCCGACCATCAGGTCAAGATCCGCGGTTACCGGGTCGAACTCGGGGAAGTGGAGTCGGCGCTGGCCGCGCTACCGGATATCCGCGCGGCCGTCGCGCTGGTCACCGGGTCCGGCCGGTTGGTGGCGGCCGCGGTGACCGTGCCGGGTACCACCCCGGCCGACCCGGCCGCGCGGCTCGGGGAACTGCTGCCCGCACATATGATCCCGGACTCGGTCCGGTTCCTGGACGAGATGCCGTTGACCGCCAACGGCAAATCCGACCGGGCCGCGATCCGGGCGCTGTTCGCCGACACCGACAGCGAACCCGCGGCCGGTTACATCGAACCCGCCGGTGATATCGAGGCGGCTCTCGCCTATATCGCGGCCCAGGTGCTCGGAGTGCCGCGGCTCGGCGTGGAAACCGATTTCTTCGAGGCCGGTGGTAATTCGATTCTGGCGACCACCCTCACCGCCAAGATCCGCAGTCTGCTCGCTGTCACCGATTTCGGGGTCACGGTGGTCCTGGCGGAGCGGACCGTGCGGGGGATCGGCGCGGCGCTGCGGGCCGCGGATACCTCCGGGCGGCTGGAGCGGGTGGCCCGCATTCTGCTGGAGGTCGCCGCCGTCGGTGCTTCCGAGGGCGTGGAGGTCGCCTGATCATGCCGACATTGGATGAACTCGCGGAACTGATGCGGGTCCGGCTGGCCGAGGAAGGGCTGGCCGCCGCACCCGAGGTACCGGCCCGCCGTGATCCCGGGCGGGCCCCGCTCTCGTTCGGGCAGCGGTTCGTCTGGGCCCATCAGCAGATCGACCCGGACAGCACCGCCTACAACGTATGCCAGGTCCTGACCTTCCGCGGCGAGGTGCGCGATACCGCGCTGCGCGCGGCGTTCTCGGCACTGGCCCAGCGGCACGAAGTGCTGCGCACCACCTATCACGTCGACGAATCCGGCAATCCCTACCAGCGGATACACGCCGATCTCCCGCCGCGGATCACCGAGACCGAGCTGATCGGCGTGGACACCGCGACCGCGCGTCTGCGGGTCGACGAGCTCGTGGCCGCGGCCGCGCGCGAGAGCTTCGATCTGTCCGCGGATTCCGCCATGCGGCTCACCTTCGTCCGCCTGGATACCGAGACGGTGGTCGTGGTGGTGGTCATCCAGCACATCGCCTGGGACGGAATGTCGCTGCCGGCGTTGTCGCGGGATGTGGGGCGTTTCTATCGGCAGGCGCTCGCCGGTGCGATCCGGGTCGAACCGCCGGTCCGGCAGATCGCCGACTACGCGGAATGGGAGCAGGATCGCTACGCCGACGCCGACCATACGGCCGCCGGCGAATTCTGGGCCGGGCGGTTCGACGGGGAGCTGCCGGAACTGGCGCTGCCCTACGACCGGCGGCCGAGTGCCGTCACCGAGCGCGGAATGCGGTCGGACCGCTTGCTGGGCGCCGCCGCGGAGGCGACACTGCGCACCCTCGGCGAGCGGCTGCGGGCCACGCCGCTACAGGTCTTCCTCGCGGCCTGCTATCTGTCGCTGCGCCGGATCACCGGTACCCGGGACATGGTGGTGGGCACCGCGGTCGCCAACCGCGAGGAATCGGGCACCGAGGATCTGATCGGCAACCTGATCAATATGCTGCCGCTGCGCCTCACCGGCGGAGCGGCCGCCACCTTCGCGGATCTGGTCCGGCATACCGGGGAGGTCAGCAACGCGGCCTTCGCGCACAAACACTTTCCGCAGGAGGCGATCGTCCGGGCCGTCAACCGGGCCACCGGCAATATCGGTTCGCATTTGTTCGATGTGCTGGTGCTGTTCGTGCAGCAGCAGTTCGCCGGACCCGACCTACCCGGTGTGCGCACCAGCTGGCGGCTGGCCGACCACGGCGCGGCCCTGCTGCCGCTGGCGGTGGAGGGATTCGTCCACGCCGACCGGGTGGAGGTGCAGATCACCTATCGCACCGATCTCTTCGACGCGGCCACCGTCGACCGGCTGCACGACTACCTCGATCGCATCCTGGCGAACGCGGCCGCCGATACACCACTGGACCGGCTGCTCGAGCTGTCGGACGCCGATGCCACGAAACTCGCCGGCTGGTCGGCCGGACCGCGAGTGCCGATCCGGCGCGACACTCTCGACGGGATGATCCGCGACGCCACGGCGACCCATCCCGACCGGGTGGCCGTGGTGTTCGGCGATATCGAACTGAGCTACGCCGAATTCGGTACCCGGGTGGCGGCGCTGGCCCGGCTGCTCGCCGACCGCGGTGTGCGACCGGGCGACCGGGTCGGGGTGTTCGCCGAACGCAGTGCGCAACTGCCGGTGATCTTCGCCGCGGTACTGCGGGCCGGGGCGGTCTACACCCCGATCGATCCGAGTTATCCGGCCGACCGGATCGCGTTCCTGGTCGCCGATGCGGCACCGGCGCTGCTGGTGCGCTCGGTCAACGGTGATCGTGCACTTCCCGGGGCCGACGGTATCCCGGTCGTCGACCTGGCCGACGACGAGATCGTCGCCGCGCTGGAGCGGCTGCGGGGTGTCGCCGCCGAACCCGCCCGGCCGGTGCACCCCCTCGATGCCGCCTATCTGCTCTACACCTCCGGTACCACCGGGCGGCCCAAAGGCGTGGTGGTCGGCCATCGTGCCGCCGCCAACCATGTGCAATGGATGCACGACCATTTCGGCTTCGGTGCCGAACGTATTCTGCAGAAGGCGCCCATCGGGTTCGACGTCTCGGTGTTCGAACTGGTCAACGCGCTGTGCACCGGTTCGGCCACCGTACTGCCGCCACCGGACTGGTGGCAGGCGGATGTGGAGGCGCTCACCGAGATCATCGCCCGGCACCGCATCACCCAGATCTCGCTGGTACCCAGTGTGGTGCGCGCACTCCTGGATTCCGGACCCGATCCGGACCGGTTCCGGTCGATGCGGTTCGTGTATCTCGGCGGGGAGGCGGTGCCGCCGGCGCTGGTCGCGGAATCGACCCGGGTGTTCGGCGGGACGGTACTGGGTCTGTACGGGCCGACCGAAGCGGCCATGGACATCACGCACGAGGACTTCGCGGGAGCGCCCGAACAGGGGCCCGCGCTGATCGGGATTCCGGAGGCGAACTCCTCGGTCTTCGTACTGGACGAGCAGTTGCGCCGGGTACCCGTCGGGGTCACCGGTGAGCTGTATCTCGCGGGCGTCCAGCTGGCACAGGGATATCACCGGCGTCCCGGCACCACCGCAGCGACCTTCGTGGCCTGTCCGTTCCCGGTCGAAGCCGGGGCGCGTATGTACCGGACCGGCGATATCGCGCGGTGGAATTCCCGCGGACGTCTGGAATACCTGGGCCGGGCCGACGATCAGGTGAAGATCCGCGGGCACCGGATCGAGCTCGGCGAGATCGGGACGGTGCTGAAGCAGGTACCCGGGATCGCGGCCGCGGCGGCGATCGCGGTGGCCAGGGACACCGATACGGCATTGGCCGCCTACTACGTACCCGAGACCGATTCGGTCTTCACGACCGACAGCGAGGCGGAGAACGCCACTCGTATCCGGGCCCGGCTGGCCGAACGGTTGCCCGATTACATGATTCCCGCGGCTCTGGTCCGGCTGGACCGGCTGCCGCTGACCGCCAACGGGAAACTCGACCGCAAGGCGCTGCCGCTACCCGATCTGGGCAGCGACGCCGGGCGCGGCCGGGCATTGCGCGCCGGTGCCGAACAAGAAGTGGCGCAGTCCATCCGGTCGGTACTGGAGATACCCGCGGCGACGATATTGGCGGCCGACGACGATTTCCTCGCCCTGGGTGGTGATTCCATCAGCGCGATCCGATTGGTCTCGGCGCTCAGGAAACGCGGCCTGGCCGTCACCACCAGCGCCCTGTTCGAGGCGCGCACGGTCGCCGCGATCGCGGCCGCCGCCGCGCCGATACCGGCATCGGATGCCCCGGTTCTGCCCGACGCGGGTGACAGCGGCTGGATACCGCTCGGCCCGGCAGCGCAACGCACCGATCCGGCCGCCGCGTCCCACCGCACCCGCGGCCGGGCCACGGCGCTGGTGACCCCGGCGGGTACCACCGCACCGGATCTCGCCGCCGCGCTCCGGGTTCTCGTCGACCGGCATCCGCTGCTGCGAGCCCGGATCGGCACCGGCCCCGACGGCCGGAGTTCCTACTGTGTACCGGCGCCCGGCGAGCCGGTGCGCTATCCCCGGATCGGCGAGATCGAACTACCGGCCGGGCAATGGGACCGGGCCGCGGAGGTTCTGGCCGAACAGGCACAGGCCGCCGCGGCAACACTGGACCCCGCGACCGGGGCCGTGCTGGAAGCGGTCTGGGTGCGGACGCCCGATGCGGTGATCGGCCGGCTCCTCCTGGTGATCCACAACCTGGTGACCGATGCGGTGACGTGGCAGATCCTGCAGGACGATCTGCGCCGGTTGTGGGCCGGTGAACCGCTCGCGCCCGGATCGGGTACCTCGGTGCGGACCTGGAACACCAACCTGATCCGCTACGCCGATACCGTGACCGGGGAACTCGAGCATTGGCGGCGGGCCACCGCGGGCCCGGACCCGCTACTGGGCACCGGAGAACCCGACCCCGCCGATACCGATACCGGTACCGTGACCGTCACCGCCGAACTCGACCGCCACGACACCGCTGTGCTCGCCGAGACCGCCACCCGGGCTTTCGGCTGCGATTTCGCCGATATCCAGATCGCCGCGCTGACTGTGGCCGTACATCGGTTCCGGCGCGCCCGGGACCGGGACGCGGCCACCGTTTCGCTCATGGTCACCGGGCACGGCCGGGCCGAGAAGCTCTTCCCCGGAGCTGATCTGACGCGTACAGCCGGCTCGTTCGCGAGCCCCTTTCCGGTGGTGTTCGATATCGCCGCCGAATCCGATGAACCGGATATGACCGCCGCGGTCAAGGCGGTCAAGGAACAACTGCGCGCCGTACCCGGATCCGGTATCGGCTACGGGCTGCTGCGCGGGTCCACCGCCGGTGCGTCCCTGCGGAACGCCGCGGAACCACAGCTGGGCTTCGGCTATCTGGGCCGGTTCCCGATGGGTGGCGCGGACGAGGTGGGCGCGATCGCGCCGGAGTCGATCCTTCCGGGCGCGTACGCCGCGGCCGATCAGCCCGCAGAGGTACCGATCGCGTTCGAGACGGCCGTGCTGGCAGACACCGGTGAACCGATACTGCGCGCTGTATTGCGCTGTGCTGCAGGGGAACTGACCTGGGCCGAAGCCCGTGAACTGGGCTACCTGTGGCTGGGTGCGCTGCGCGAACTGGCGAAGACGGTACGCGAGGATCCGGGCCGCCGGCCGACCCCCAGCGATGTACTCGCCCGCGAGGTGACCCAGCTCGATCTGGATCGCTGGCAAGCCGGTCACGGCACCTATGCGGATGTCTATCCGCTGGCGCCGATGCAGTCCGGCCTGTTCTTCACCGCCCTCAGCGCCGGATCCGCCGACCTCTACAACGTGCAGACCCTGATCGGTGTGCGCGGCGACCTCGATATCGGGCGGCTGGCCGCCGCCTACGACACGGTGCTCAACCGCTATCCGAATCTGCGGATCACGATCTCGGTCTCGCATGCGGGCACCCCGTACGGCATCGTGGCCCCGCACGTCGATATCCCGGTCCGCGAAGTCGATTTCGCCGACGACCCGGATTCCGACATCCGGGTGGCGGAGTTGATCCGGGCCGACCAGGCCGAACAGTTCGACCTCGGCCGGGGGCCGATGTTCCGGGTCACCGTGGTAAGGCTGCCCGGAGCACGCCACCTGATCGTGCTGACCATGCATCACCTGCTGCTGGACGGTTGGTCCGGACAGCTGCTGACGCAGGAGATCTTCGCCGAGTTCGCGGTACCCGGGGCCGAACCCCTCGCCGACCCGGAGACCTTCGCCCGCTTCCTGGACCGGGTCCGCGACGACGAAGCGGCCACCGAGGCGGCCTGGAGCGCAGTGCTCGACGGGATCGAACCGTGCCTGGTCGCGCCCGGGCGCGCACCGGGTGGATCGACCCAGCCGGTCGCCTGCGAGTTCGCGATCGACGACGACCTGGTGCGCCGCCTGACCGCGTTGGCGACCGAGCTCGGTACCACCTTCGGTGTGGTGTGCCAGCTGGCCTGGGCGAACGTCCTGCGCTACGTGACCGGGAACGAGACCCCGGTGTTCGGCGAATCGGTGTCGGGCCGCCCGGCCGATCTCGACGGCGTGAACGAGGCCATCGGCTGTTTCGCCAATATCGTGCCCGCCGTCGTACCGATCCGGCGGGAGCTGACCTGGCGGGAACTGCTCGCCGCGACCCGATCGCGGCGGGTGGAACTCATGGAGTACCACCAGTACCCGCTGACCTCGGCCATCCGGGCAACCGGGGCGCGCAGACTCTTCGACAGCATGTTCGTGCTGGAGTCGTATCCGGCGCGCCGCCGGGAGCTGGCCGGACTGCTCGATGACGCGGGGCTGGAACTGGTGTCCTTCGACGCGGGCGGCGCCACCGACAACGCGCTGCTGCTGATGATCTTCCCGGCGAATTCGCTGCTGCTCAGCGACAAGGTCGAGGCCATCATCTTCTACGCCGAGGACGCCTTCGAACCCGATGACGCGCGGATCGTGCAGGCCGCGTTCCTCGACACCCTCCGCGCTGTCGCGGAGCATCCGGACCGTCCGGCCGGTGCGGCATCGATTCTCACCGAAGAAGACGAAGGACTGCTGGTGATGCGGAGGATGTGGCAGTGAACGCCGAGATCGAAGACGTCCTGGCGCTGAGCCCGCTCCAGGAGGGGCTGTTCACCCTGGCCCAGCTGACCGCCGCGGGACACGATGTGTACTCGATTCCGTTCGCGGTCGATATCACCGGCCCGCTCGATATCGCGGTGCTGCGCCGCAGCCTCGAGGCACTGCTGGTCCGCCATCCGAACCTGCGGGCGGTGTTCTGGGACGAGGATCTGCCCAAACCGGTGCAGATCATCCCGACCGCGATCGATCTGCCCTGGCTCGAACTCCACGCCGACGACACCGAGGTGGACGCGGTCACCGAGGCCGAAACGCGGCGGCCGTTCGATCTGCGCAAGGGCCCGGCGCTGCGTGCCGCCCTGGTGACCCGGCCCGCGGCCGCGGACGGTACCGAGCGGCACCGGCTGATCGTGACCGCGCACCACATCCTGCTGGACGGCTGGTCGCTCGGCTTGTTCTTCGCCGAACTGCGGATGCTGTACGCGGCCGGTGCCGCACCGGAGGTACTGCCGCCGGTGCGGCCGTACCGGGATTACATCGGCTGGCTGGCCGGGCGGGATACGGATCTGGTGCGGCAGCAGTGGATGCGGTACCTGGAACCGGTGAGCGGCCCGCTCATGGTCGGCGAGGGCGGGGCCGCGCTGAGCCTCGGCGGACCGGCCGACCCGGTACCTCCCGAGATCACCCGGGTCGGCCTGACCGTCGCGGAGACCCGGACACTGCGGAACTGGGCACGCGAGCACGGGATCACGCTGAACACGGCGGTGCAGTTCGCCTGGACGGTGGTGCTGTCCCGGCTCACCGACCGCGCGGACACCGTCTACGGCACGGTGGTCACCGGGCGTCCCGACCAGATCGCGGGCGTGGACCGGATGATCGGCCTGTTCATCAATACGGTGCCGGTCGCCTTCCGGCTCGACCCGGCCGAAACCGTGGCGGCGAGCTGTCGACGGCTGCAACATGAATCCGCCGCGATGCGGGAAATCGGCTACCTCAGCCTGTCATCGGTGCAGCTGGCCGCCGGGCACAGCGCGCTGTTCGACACGATGTTCGTGTTCCAGAACGCCCCGCTGGACGGGCTTGCCGGAGACCTCGGATCCGGCGGGGTCGCCTTCGAGCCGGTGCTGTCGAAGAACCTCACCCACTATCCGCTGACGGTGGTCGCGCACATCTACGAGGACGAACTGCTGGTCGCGGTGGAAGCCGTACCGGGCGCGCTGCCGTACCGGCCGGACGATATCGGGTCGATGATGCTCACCGTGCTGCGCCGCCTCCCCGGCATCGCCGGGGCGGCGACCGGCACCGTCGAGGTGCACTCGGCCGCCGATGCCGCGGGGCTGTTGCGCGGCGCCGTGGTTCCGGAATTGCCCGAGACCGATTCGGGGTCGACGGTTTTCGAGCTCTTCGAACGTCAGGTCGCGGCCACTCCGGACGCCGTGGCGCTCGCCGACGCCACCCCGGGCGCGACCACTACGAACATCTCGACGCCGGACGCCGTGGAGCTGACCTACCGGCAACTGCACGATCGGGCGACCCGGCTGGCCCGGGAACTCGTCGCGGCCGGGGTCGGGCCGGAGGACACGGTCGCGCTGTGCCTGCCGCGCGGTGCGCGGTCGATCGTGGCGGTGCTGGCGGTGTTCGCGGCCGGTGCCGCCTATGTGCCCGTCGACATCACCCTGCCGGCGGCGCGCATCGGATCGATCCTCCGGCAGTCCCGGCCGCGGCTACTGCTCACCGCAACGGGTTACGCGGCCGATCCGGACGGCCCGCCCGCGCTGGACCTCGACGATCCGGGGGTCGCCGGCCGTATCGAGCGGCGTCCGGTAGGGGCGCCTCCGGTGCGCCGTCATCCGGACCACTGTGCCTATGTCATCTTCACTTCCGGCTCCACTGGTGAGCCGAAAGGGGTCGCGAATACCCACCGGGCGCTCGTCGCCTATTTCGCCGACCACCGGGAGCGGGTGTACCGGCCCGCGGTCCGCGCACTGGGTCGGCCGCTGCGGATCGCGCACGCGTGGTCACTGAGTTTCGATGCCTCCTGGCAACCCATGATCGGCCTGCTCGACGGGCACAGCGTCCACGTGTTCGGCGAGGAGACGATGCGCGATGCGACGGGCCTGGTCACCGGACTGACCCGGTCCGGGATCGACATGATCGATACGACACCGTCGATGTTCCGGCAGCTGGAGGCCACCGGGCTGCCGGACGGGCAGCTCACTGTGCTCGCCCTCGGCGGTGAGGCCGTCGACGCGCAGCTGTGGGCGCGGCTGCGCTCGCTGACCGGTGTCGCGGTGCACAACTGCTACGGGCCGACCGAGACGACCGTGGAGGCGGTGGTCGCGAATGTGACCGCCCTCCGGCCCGGTGATCCGGATCCGGATTCGGCCATCATCGGTATGCCGACCGCCGGAATGTCGGCATACGTGCTGGATTCGCGGTTGCGGCCGGTACCGGTCGGTGTGGTCGGGGAGCTGTATCTGTCCGGACCGCAGGTCGCGCGCGGCTATCTCGGCCGGTCGGCCGCCACGGCTGGACGTTTCGTCGCCGACCCGGTACGCGCCGGAGAACGGATGTATCGCACCGGCGATCTGGTCCGGCACCGTCCGCACGGTGGTCTCGAATATCTGGGTCGTGCCGACGATCAGGTGAAGATCCGCGGCTACCGGATCGAGATCGGCGAGGTGGAGACCGCGCTGCGCGATCTGCCCGGAATCGCCGCGGCCGCCGCGATCGTGCACCGCCGCGGTGACGGCGCGGGACTGGTGGGGTTCCTGGTGCCCGAGCCCGGCGGGCCGGTGGACCCGGCCCGGCTGCGCGGTCTGCTGGCCGAGGTGCTGCCCACCTATATGGTTCCCGCGCGGCTCGCCGTGCTGGACACCCTGCCGGTCAATACGAACGGCAAACTCGACGTCCGCGCCCTCGCCGAGCGTGCCGACGAATTCGTGCGTGCGCAGCATCGTGACCGGGCGGAGCCGGCCACCGCGACCGAACACGCGCTGAGCGCGGTGCTCGCCGAGGTGTTCGACGGCGGCGCACCGGGTGTCGACGAGGATTTCTTCGCGCTCGGTATGGACAGTATCGTCGCGATCTCGCTGGTGAACCGGGCCCGGCGGCACGGTCTCGCCGTGACCCCGCGAATGGTGGTGACCGCGCCGACTGTTCGCGATCTCGCCGCCGCGATCGATGCCGGTTCGGCCGTGACCGCGGAATCCGACGAACCCGATTACGGACCGGTGCCGCCACTGCCCATCGTGTCGTGGATGTATGCACAACAGCACTATCGGCGGCTCGCGCAGGGAGTGCTGCTGACGGTCCCGGCCGAACTGGACCGCGCCGATCTGCAGGCGGTACTGCAGGCGGTGCTGGATGCGCACGACACACTGCGAGCAGTACTGACCGAGACCCCGGACGGCCCGCGCCTGGTCACCCGGGAACCGGGCACCGTCTCGGCGGCGGCTGTCCTGACCGATATCGAGTTCGACTCCGGCCGCGGCGAATCCGATCTCGCGGCCATGATCCACGGCGCGGCCCGTGACGCGCTCGACGAACTCGATCCCCATGGTGGGCAACTGGTGCGCGCGCTACGTTTCCGTGGCACACCCCGCGGTGACCTGCTCGTGCTGGCAGCCCACCATCTCGCGGTGGACGTGGTGTCGTGGAGCATTCTCATCGCCGGACTCGCCCAGGCGTGGGAGCAGATCGCCGCCGGCCGGACGCCCGCGCTCGCGGCGGAACATACGTCGTACCGCCGGTGGTCGCAGCTGCTGTGGCAGCGGGCCGGGGAATCGGAGGTGGCCGCGCAGCGCGACTATTGGGTGTCCCGGGTACGGGATCCCGATCCGGTACTGGGTGTGCGCGCGGTGCGGGACAGCGATACCTGGTCGTCCCTGCGATTCACCGAGGTGCCGGCTTCGACTGCGACCACCGCGTCGATCCTGGCGGCGGCGACCGGCCAGGACGGCATCCGCGATCTACTGCTGGCCGCGCTGACCGCGACACTGGCGTCGTGGCGGCGGGAACGCGGTGACGATCATCGCGCCGGTGCGCTGATCGCAATGGAGAGCCACGGCCGGTCCGATATCGTGGCCGGCTGCGATATCTCGGCGACCGTCGGCTGGTTCTCGAACGTGTACCCGGTCCGGCTCGGCGCGGGCGCGGACACGGTGGATGTGACGGGGGCCGAGGAAGTGCCGGGCGCCGCTCGCGCGCTCCTGGATTCGGTCGCCGCGCAGATGCGCGCGGTCCCAGGGCAGGGGCTCGATTTCGGACTGCTGCGCGAGATCGTGGGTGTGCCCGAACTCGTCGCCGCCGCGGACCCGCAGGTCGAGTTCAACTATCTCGGCCGGCTGGACCTCGGCGGATACCGGGACGGCGACTGGTCGATGATCACCGATCCCGGCCTCGCCGCGGCCCTGCCGGTGGATACCGAACCGGATCTGCCGGTGCGCTATCCGCTCAGTCTCATCGCCACGGTCGACGCCACTCCGGAGGGACCGCGGCTGATGACCCGTTGGCGCTGGAGCGAGGGGCCGTTCACCGCCGCCGATATCGATCGGCTGGCCGGATTGTGGAGCCGGGCCGTCGCCGCGCTCGCACTCCGGCCCCACATCGCACGGGAGTCGTGAGAACCCGTGGATCTATTCGTCATCGAGCCCCGCGGTATCGGGTCGCGTCCAGCGCTGGACCCGCCGCCGGCCGGGCACTGGACCGGGATGCCCCGGTCGTTTCGACACAGCAGCAGAGCGGAGTGATCGTATGCAGAGTCCAGGGTGGATCAGGAAGTTCCACAGATCGAAGGCGGCCGATCCGCTGCCGCTGCTGATCTTTCCGCACGCGGGGTCGGGGGCCTCGGCCTACCGGGCCCTGTCCAAGGCCTTCAGCGCGGATTTCGACGTCTTCGTCTTCCAGTACCCGGGCCGGCAGGACCGGGCGAACGAACCGGCGCTCACCTCGCTGGTCGATATCGCGAACGGTGCGTTCGCGGAGTTCCGGGCCGCGGCGGTACATCGCGGACTGCCGTTCGTGACCTTCGGGCACAGTATGGGTTCGCTGGTGTCCTTCGAATTCGTCCAGCTCGCCGAGGCCGCGGGTATGCCGGTGAACCAGGCCGTGATCTCCGCCGCGGTCGCACCGTGCCGTGGCGAGCACCGCAAACCGGCCCCCACCGACGACGACGAACTGCTCGACCATCTGGCGAAACTCGAGGGAACCGGCTCCGATGTGCTCGCCAGCCGTGAGCTGATGCGGATGGCGCTGCCCGCCATCAAGGCCGATCACGCGGCCTCCGACGCCTACCGGTGCGATCCGGAGGTGAAGATCGCCACCCGGATCCACGCGATCGGCGGTGACCGCGATCCGATCGTCAGCATCGCCGATCTCAACGGCTGGCGCCGCCACAGCGGCGAGGTGGAGGTCACGGTGTTCGACGGCGGCCACTTCTATCTGAACGACCATGTGGCGGCCCTCGCCGGGCTGGTGGCCGAGAGCGCACGGTCGGGATCGAACGCATGACACGAGGATCTGCAATGGCTCAGGACACTGCGACCGACCATATCGTCATCTCCGGTATGGCCGTCGAAACGGCCGGTGGAATCGACGAACCCCGCGCCCTGTGGGACGCGCTCGTCGAATCCCGGGAACTCATCGGCCCTTTCCCGCGCGATCGTGGCTGGAATATCGACGAGCTGCTCTCGCTGCACCGGATGGAGGGCTGGAGCCGGGTCAACGATGCCGGGGGATTCCTGGACACGGCGGCCGAATTCGATCCCGGTGTCTTCGGAATCGGAAAACGTGACGCCCTCGCCGCGGATCCGCAGCAGCGGGTGATGCTGCGCACGGTCTGGCGTGCGCTGGAGAACGCCGGGATGAATCCGGGGGAGCTCGCCGGGGCGGATGTCGGGTGCTTCCTCGGCGCGTCGCCGATGGAATACGGTCCGCGCGGGGCCGCGGTCAACGAGTACTCGGGTCACCGGACGATCGGTTTCAGCACCTTCGGTATGTCCGGGCGGGTCTCGCACAGTCTGGGACTGATCGGCCCGTCGGTGAACATCGACTCGGCGTGCGCGTCGTCGCTGACGGCGCTGCACTTGGCGGCGGCGGCCGTCCGGGCCGACGAATGCGAGTGGGCGCTGGCCGGTGCCGTGAGCGTCATGGGTTCGGCCGGTGCGTTCTACGAATTCTCCCGGCTGGGTGCGCTGTCGACCGACGGCCACTGCCGCGCATACGCCGATAACGCCTCCGGGACGCTGTGGGGCGAGGGCGTGGGCGTGGTCGTGCTCGAGAAAGAATCCCGGGCCCGGCGGCTCGGGCACCGTATCTACGGCCGGATCCTGGGCTCCCACCACAATCACAACGGCGCGGGCAAACCGATCCTGGTGCCGCGAACCGATGCGCAGGAACGGGTGATCCGCAAGACGATCGCCACGGCCGGTATCGATCCCGCAATCGTGGGGATGATCGAGGGGCACGGCACCGCCACCCGCGCCGGTGATCCCGTCGAGATCCGGGCGTTGCAGAACACCTATGGCGAGGGCGGCTCGACCGCTCCGCTCGGTTCGGTGAAGGCCAATGCCGGTCACGCTCAGGCGGCCGCCGGAATGCTCGGCCTGACCAAACTCCTGCTGTCCGGCCTGTACGGACAGATACCACCCACCCTGTACGCCGAGACGCCGACCACCCGGGTCGATTGGGATCGCACCGGTGTGCGGCTGGCCGCCGAACTCACCGAGTGGAAACCGGTGGACGGATACCGCTACGGCGCCATCTCGTCGTTCGGGGCCGGTGGAGCCAATGCCCACGCGATCATCGCGATGCCTGCCTGTGAGGAGAACGGCGATGTCTAGCCATCGGATGCCCGACGGGTCGGTTCCGGTTCTGCTGTCCGCGGATTCGCCGGATCTGTTGTCGACGGAAGCGGCCGCGATCGGCGCCTATGTACGCGAGCACGCTGCGGTCACCGCGGGGGAGATCGCCGATATGCTCTTCCGGACCCGGGTGGCGCGCCGCCACCGGGCCTTGGCACTGGTGCCCGACCGCGACACCCTGGACGGTGCGCTGGCCGCGGTCGCCGCCGGACGCGAACATCCCGCCGTGGTCCGCAGCAGCACCGTCGTCGCCCGCAAACATGCCTTCGTGTTCCCGGGACAGGGCGGGCAGCGACCGGGTATGGGGAAGGTCTTCTACGAAGGCTCGCCCGCCTATCGCGACGAGGTGGACCGCTGTGTCGCCGAATTCGCCGAATTGTTCGGTGCCGCACCGCTGGACTATCTGCTCGACGATTCCGTGGCGGCGCACGATTCGGCCCGGCTCGTGCAGCCCGCGTTGTTCCTGCAGATGGCCGGACTGGCCGCGCTGTGGCGGTCGGCCGGGGTGGAACCCGCGGCCGTGGTCGGGCACAGCCAGGGCGAGATCGCCGCGGCCTACGTATCCGGGAAGATGACGCGCCGCGACGCGCTGCTGGTCGTGGGTGCCCGGGCCGAAGCCGTCGACGGTATCGCTCCCGAGGATTACGCGATGGCGGTCGTCGAGGCCGACCGCGAGGAGGCCGAATCCCTGCTCGCCCGGCGGTCGGGCTGGGCCGAGGTCTCGGTGATCAATTCCCCGCGCATGGTGGGTATCTCGGGTGATCGCGCAGTGGTCGCCGAGGTGGTCGACACCCTGGCCGAGGCCGGGCGGTTCAGCCGGGTCATCCGGGTTCGCTATCCGGCGCACACCGGTATGGTCAGCGGCCTGCGCGCGGATCTGCGTTCGAGCCTGGCCGACCGGCTGACCGAACAGCACTTCCTGGACAGCGCGATTCCCGCGTTCGGCGCCACCCTGGGTGAGGCGTTCCCCACCGAGACGACGCTCGACGACTATTGGTTCTGGAACCTGCGCAACACCGTTCGTTTCGATCGAGCGATCGCCGCGGCGGTGGCAGCCGGTGCCGATTCGTTCGTGGAACTGGCCGAACATCCCACCCTGCAACTCCCGATCCGGGAGAACCTGGAAACTGTTACGGCACCGTCCGAAACCGTCAACGCGGTGCCCGCGACGGTCACCGGTACCTCCAATCGGAGCGCCGAGGACCTCACGCTGTTCACCCGTAATCTGGCGTCTCTCGCGGTGAACGACCAGAACTACCGCTGGTCGGCACTGGCCACGGTGAGCGGGACACCCCGCCCGCCGCTGCTCGACTTCCCGAATACACCGATGAGCCGGCAGCGGTTGTGGTTGCCCCTCGGGGTCGGCGCCGAACCGGCGGCCCGGCCGGTCGCCGCGGCCCCGCAGGTGGCGCCGGCACCGGCGCCGGTGACTCCGGTGCCCGAACCGGCGGTGCCCGCCCAGCTGCTCGTCGAGGAGTGGACCCGGCTGACCCGGCGCAAGCTGGTGGCGCCGCGCGCCGTCGGCCTGGTCGACGCGACCGGCGACTGCGCCGAACTGGCTGCGGCGCTGTGCACGGCGGCGGAGAACCACGGGGCGACTGCCCGGCTCGTCGCTGCGGATACCGGTGGCGACCTGGCCGGGATCGAAGCCGTCGTCGTCCTGCTGCCCGCGGCCTCCGATCAGGAGATCGGCGAGGCGGTCGCGGATTTCTTCGGCACCCGCGCCTGGTGGTCGAAACCCGAGGCGACCGTCACCGATTTCTGGCTGGTCACCGTCGGTGGTGAAGCGGTCCTGCCCGGGGACGAGCCGCATCCGGTACCGGCCGCCGCGGCGGCCGGTTTCCGGTCGATCGGCGCGGAGTACCCGGGGATCGCCTTCCGGCATCTCGATCTCGCCGCGGCGACCGCGGATACGGCGGATGCGGTGCTGACGGCGTTGCACACCGCCGAGGAGCCCGAACTCGCCGTTCGCGCGGGCAACCTCTACGCGAAACGGCTCACCGAGGCCGAGCCGGCCGCCGAACCGGCTGCCGTACCGCACAATGTGCTGATCACCGGGGGGACCGGCAAGGTCGGCCTGGAATTCTGCGCGTATTTCGCCCGGACCGGCTCGCGGCGGATCACGCTGGTCAGCCGATCCGGCGAAACCGTGGCGGTGACCCGGAAACTCGCACCGATCCGGGCTACCGGAGCGACGGTCCGGGTGCTGTCCTGCGATATCGGTGATCCCGCGGCCGTGCGGGAGTTGGCGGCCGAGTTCGACGGCACGCCGATCGATTTCGTCCTGCACGCCGCCGCGGACTACGCGGGGATCGAGGGCATCGAACTGGCCGAGATCACCCGTGCACAGGTGGTCGAACTGCTGCGGGCCAAGGTCGGCGGGCTCACCGAGGTGCTGGGTGTGCTGCCGATGGCCGCGGGGGTCCGGGTACTGCTGTGCTCGTCGCTCGCCGCCACCCTGGCCGGGCGGGGCACCATCGTCTACTCGGCGGCCAACCGGATGCTCGACGCACTCGCGCACCGGTTGCGTGCCGCCGGAACGGACTGTGTGTCGGTGCAGTGGGGGCAGTGGGCGGTCCACGAAGGGGTCGGTGCCTCCGATATCGCGAAGCTGGCCGAGGTCGGCTATCTGCCGATGCGTTCGGCCGACGCCATCGCGCTGGGACTGGGCCGGTCGGCCGGGAACACGGTCGTCGCAGCCTTCGACTGGGACCGTGGCCGTTCGGTCTTCGGCGCGTTCGGCTACGGACCGCTGCTGTCCGGACTGGTCACCCCGGCGGCCGGAAGCGGCCCGGATCCGGCGCCGGCAACCGCGGCACCGGACTCCGGTGCCGCGGTACCCACGGCCCAGCGGATCGTGGAGCTGTTCGCGCAGGTTCTCGGTGAGGACGATCTCGGGTCGATCGACACCACCCGGCCGCTGGTGGCGCTCGGGCTGGACTCGCTCCAGGCCCTGGAACTACGTCGCCGGGTCCAGCAGGAATACGGTTACGAATTACCGGTCGGCGACCTGGTCGGCGGGGCCTCGCTCGACGATGTGGTCCGGCTCCTCGGTGATCGGCCCGCGCTGCGGCCGGCCGGGTCCGCTGCACCCGGCACCGCACCCGCGCGAACCACGCCGCCACGCACCGGGATACGCCAGGTCAGCGCCTTGCCCGTCGACGCGGCGGATCTCGGTGAGAAGGCCGGATGGGCGGCCGAACAGGTCGTCCCCGCGGATCTGGACAGCGAGCGGTTGCGTTCGGCCCGGCACGATCTCGACCTGTTCGGTGCCGCCGCCATGCATCGTGCGCTGGAACCGGTTCTGCGCGACGGTGCCGTACACACCGTCGACGACATCGCCGAACGGTTGAAGGTCGCGGCGCGGCACCGCTGGCTGCTGCGGCAGTGGCTACAGGAACTCACCCGGCACGGGTCGCTGACCGGCGACGCCGACGGCGGCTATCGCTATGTGCGTGACCTCCCGGCCCCGGTCCGGAGCGAGCTCGTGCAGGCCTGCACGGATCTCGGTTACGCACCCGAGCTCGCCACTTTCCTCGGCGGTACCAACGAACATCTGACCGAACTGATCCAGGACCGGATGCGGGTGCAGGAACTGCTGTTCCCGGGCGGCGATATGTTCACCGCCGAGGCGACCTATCGCGAGAACGCGATCAGCCGCTATCTCAACCACGCCGCCCGGGAGATCGTTGCCGGAACGGTCACCCGGCTGCGCGCGGATCGGTCGCCGGTGCGGATCCTGGAACTCGGTGCGGGGGTCGGCGGGACCACCGACGATGTCGTGGCCGGGCTGACCGATCTGCCGGTCGAATACCACTTCACCGATGTCTCGAACTTCTTCCTCGACGCGGCGCGCGCGAGGTTCGCCGACCGGCCGTGGATGCGGTTCGCCATCGTGGACATGAACGCCGATCTGGCGCGGCAGCCGCGCTACGACCTGGTGATCGCCTCCAACGTATTGCACAACGCCCATCACATCGGGCACACGCTGCGCGAACTGCACGATCTGCTGAATCCCGGCGGTGCGGTGGTGTTCATCGAGACGGTGGTGGCGCACAGCCAATTGCTCACCTCGGTGCATTTCCTCATGTCGCCCGCACCCGGACAACCGCATGCCGGGGCCACGGATGTGCGGGCCGGTACGGATCGGATCTTCCTGACCGAGGACGAATGGGTGGATCAGCTCGCCGCGTCGGGACTGCGGCCGATGCTGGTGCTGCCCGAGGCCGATCATCCACTGGCGCTGCTGGATCAGCGGGTGTTCGCCGCCGTGCGCGACGCGTAGGCCCCGGACGTGAACGAGTAGAAGTCGCCGGGTCGGCGGCGGGGAACATCAGGATGGAGAACACGATGTCAGAGAAACGGGCGGATTCCGGCGACGCGATCGTCGTCGAATCCGTCGTGAAGTCGTTCGGCGAGGTGAAAGCACTGCGCGGTATCGACTTCCGGGTACCGGCCGCAAGTGTGCTCGGCGTGCTCGGTCCCAACGGCGCGGGGAAGACCACTACCGTGTCGGTGCTGTCCACGCTGATCCGGCCGGATTCGGGCCGCGCGGTGGTGGCGGGATACGACGTGGTCCGCGATGCCGCCGAAGTACGGAAATCGATCATGCTCACCGGCCAGTACGCGGCGCTGGACGAAATGCTCACCGGCCGGGAGAACCTGGTGCTGTTCGGCCGGCTGCTGGGCCTGCGCCGCGGCGCCGCCCGGCAGCGGGCCGACGAGCTGCTGGAACGCTTTTCGCTCAC
Source organism: Nocardia sp. NPDC001965 (assembly GCF_053594175.1). NCBI lineage: Bacteria > Bacillati > Actinomycetota > Actinomycetes > Mycobacteriales > Nocardiaceae > Nocardia > Nocardia sp. NPDC001965. The sequence goes on along the minus strand of NZ_JBSFDZ010000017.1, from coordinate 48,816 downwards.
CGAAGCGGCCGACCGGCGCGTCGGACAGTATTCCGGTGGTATGCGGCGCCGGATCGATATCGCGTGCGGACTGGTGCGCTCGCCCCGGGTGGTGTTCCTCGACGAACCGACGACCGGCCTGGATCCGGTGAGCCGCCAGCAGCTGTGGGCACTGGTCCGCGAACTCAAGGCCCAGGGCGTGACGATTCTGCTCACCACCCAGTATCTGGAGGAGGCGGACGCGCTCAGCGACAACATCATCGTGGTCGACAAGGGCACGGTGATCGCCGAGGGCACCGCCGATGTACTCAAGGCCCGTTCGGGTTCGAGCTACTGCGAAGTCGTACCGGTGGAGCCCGGCGATGTCCCGGCCGTGGTGGCCGCGCTGTCCCCGCTCGCGGAATGCACCGTCGCCGATTCCGCCGACCGGGTCTCGCTGCCCGCGCCCGACGGCGCCGCCACGCTGACCGCGGCGCTGGCCCGGCTCACCGAGGCCGATATCGACCTGATCGATATCGCATTGCGGCGGCCGTCGCTGGACGAGGTCTTCATCCGGCTCACCACCGGAACCGCGGAGACCGAGCCGGTAGAGGTCACCGCGTGAGTGGGCCGGGCCTCGCAGCGAGCAGCGCCGGTCTCGCGGTCGAGCCGGCGGCGGGCTCGCCGGTGAGCCTGCGGGTTCCACCCGGTATGCAGTGGGCCGCGCTCAGCGAGCGGTCGATCCGGGCGGCCGTGCGGGAGGGCGATCTGATCCTCGCCTTCGCCGCCCCGCTGACCTTCTTCGTCTGTTTCTATGTGCCCCTGCGGAAATCGGTGGAGGCGAGTGGGGTCGACTACGCGCAGTACCTGCTTCCGCTGATCATCGTGCACGCGATGTTCTTCAGTTCCATGTTCGCCGCCGACCGGGCGGCCCGGGAAGTCGCCGGGGGGATGGGCAGCCGACTGCGGGCCATGCCGGTGGCCTCGTGGGTGCCGCCGGCCGCGCGAGTTTCGGCGAATCTTGCCCGCGCGCTCACCGCGATCTGCGGTGCGCTGGTGATCGGGGCGTTGTTCGGGTTCCGCTTCCACGGCCCGGTAACCGCACTGGTGTTCCTGGGGCTGGTCCTCGGGTTCGGGCTGGCGATGATGCTGGCCACCGACGCGCTCGGCACCGCGACAGCGAACCCGCAGGTGGGCGCGACGGTGCTGTTCGTCCCGCAACTCCTGCTGGTCATGATCTCTACCGGTTTCGTCCCGGCCGAGGGCTTCCCGGGCTGGATCCAGCCGTTCGTCCGCAATCAGCCGGTATCGCAGGTTGCCGACGCGTTGCGCGGGCTCGCCGACGGACGCTACCCGGACGGACTCGCGATCGCGGTGGCCTGGGTCGCGGGACTGCTGGTGGTGGGCGCTGCCCTGGCGGTATGGACGGAAAGGAAGCGGCGGTGACCACATTTCTGGATCAGGCGCTGGTGGAGACCGGGCGGCTGCTGCGGCGCTGGAGCCGGCAACAGGAGGTGCTGTCCACCACGCTGGTGCTGCCGATCCTGTTGCTGCTCATGTTCGAATTGGTGCTGAGTAGAACGCTCGGCACGACCGGCGACGCGGAGCCGCTGTACGGGTTCGTGCCGTTGATCGCCGTCGCGGGCGCGATGTACGGGGCGATGGGTACCGGGGAATCGCTGTTCGGCGAACGGCAGAGCGGGCTGCTGCGCCGGTTCTGGGTGTTGCCGGTGTATAGGGCCAGTGCGCTGCTGGGCCGGTTGATCGCCGAATGCGCGCGGGCCGCGGTCGCGACTGTGCTGGTGGTGGTGGTCGGGGTACTGCTGGGCCTGCGTTTCGACAACGGCTGGGCCGGCGTGCTCGGTGTGATCGCGGTCCCGGTGATCGTGGTCGCCGGATTCACGCCCTTGGTGGTGACGGTCGGCGTGAGCCGGGCGGGTGGCCAGGCAGTCCAGATATTCGCGATCCTGGTGCTGGTCGGTATGTTCTTCAATTCCGGTTTCGTGCCGCTGGAGAACTACCCGGGTTGGTTGCAGCCGATCGTCCGAGGACAGCCGATGAGCTGTGCGATCGAGACCATGCGCGGATTCCTGCTCGGCGGGCCGATCGCCACACCGCTGGCGCAGACCGTGGCCTGGGCGGTGGGGATGGTCGCGGTATTCGGGGCGCTCGCCGTCCGCGGATACCGGAACGCGGCCGAGAGCTGATCGGCCCGCACCGAATTCCGGTGCCGACTATTCTCGGGTCTGCTTTGCGTGGCCGGTCTTCGTACCGTGCGGTGATGCGTCGAATTACCTTACCCCTGTGCGTTATCGGTGTCGCGATGGCCGGTCTGATCGGCCTCGCGGCACCTGCGAGCGCGGAATCGGTCCGCACCACACCATTGCGGACGCTGTCGAGCGGCCTGTGCCTGGGTGAAGTTCAGGTGACCGCCTCGACCGGGTCCGTGCCCGGCACGGCCGGTATCTCCGTGCCGCCGGTCTCCAGTTCCTTCGGAATTCCTGGACTGTCCGGTGCGTGCTCGTTCGAGCTGATCGTGCGCTGGCGCAACCTCGACACCGGGGCGACCGGTGCGGACCGGATCCGCGAGACCGTCGGCAGCCCCGGATGCGATATCTGGATCTGCTCCGGCCGGCAGATCCGGCCCGGATCGGGCCGCGTCGCCTTCGAGGTCGCGTCGAACCTGCCGCACCTGCCCGGATCGGCCGAGATCTTCGTTCCCTGAATCAACAGATGCCGGGGGAGCGGCCGGTCCGGCCGCTCCCCGCCGGTCACAGCTCGATGCGCTGGTCCGCGGGCAGGAAGAGCTTGTCCGATTCCACGACCCCGAATGTCCGATAGAACTCCGCGATATTGCGGACGACCTGGTTCACCCGGAACTCGTCGGGGGAGTGGGTATCACCGGCGAGCAGGCGTTCGGTGACCTCGGGGGTCGATTTCGACCGCCAGATCCGCGAATACGAATTGAACATGGTGTGGTAATCGGGCGCGGTGACCCCTTGCCGCTGTTCGGCGATACGGTACGCGTTCAGCGCGATCTGCAGACCCCGCAGATCGGCCAGGTTCTCCCCGACGGTGAGTGCCCCGTTCACATGCTGTTCCGGGGACAGTCCCTCGGGAACGAGCGTGTTGTACTGCTCGATGAGGGCCTGGGATTTGGCGTCGAAAGCAGCCCGGTCGGCAGGGGTCCACCAGTCGCGCTGATTGCCGTCGCCGTCGAATTTCGACCCCTGATCGTCGAAACCGTGGCCGATCTCGTGCCCGATCACCGCACCGACACCGCCGTAGTTCACCGCGATCTCGGCGTCCTTGTCGAAGAACGGTGGCTGCAGGAACGCGGCGGGGAACACGATCTCGTTGTTGGTGGCGGAGTAGTAGGCGTTCACCGTCTGCGGGGAAGCGCTCCACTCGGTCTTGTCCACCGGCTCACCGAGCCGGTCGAACGCCCGTTTCACCTCGAAATCATTGATGGCGCGCAGGGATTCGATCAGCTTGCCGCGGGTCACCTTCAGGCCGGAATAGTCGACCCATTTGTCCGGGTACCCGAGTTTGGCGACGATCTTGTCCAGCTTCTCGATGGAGGCCTTCCGGGTTTCCGGGGACATCCAGGTCGAGGCGGTGAAATTCTCCCGGTAGGCGGCCATCAGGTCGTCGACCATCGCCTTGACCCGGTCCTTGGCCTCGGGCGGGAAATGCTTGTCCACGTAGAGTTTGCCGAGCTGTTCGCTCAGATTGCTGTCCACCGAGCCGACGGCCGATTTCCACAGTTCCGGGCGTTGTTTCAGCCCCGACATCAGGCGCCCGTTGAAATCGAAATTGGCGTCGGAGATCTCCTTGGGCAAGACATTGGCATAGGTCTTGAGCACCGCGAGCTTCAGATAGTCCCGCCAGATCGCGATATCGGTCGCGGCCCAGATCTTGCCCGCCTCGGTGACGAACGACGGCTGGTTCACCACCACCTTCGCGAAAAGCTCCTGCGGCCGGTCGGTGATACCCCGCAGCCAGGGCGCCCAGTCGTATTCCGGGGCCAGCGCGGTGGCCTTCTTCCATTCGAAGACGTTGTAGGTCGCTTCGGCGTCGCGGTTGCGGACATTGTCCCAGTGCGCGGCCGCGATCCGGGTCTCCAGCGCGAGCAGCCGCCCGGCGATACCGGCCGGATCGGGCATATCCGCGCCCTTGGCCAGCCGCTCAAGGTAGGTCCGGTAGCCCGCGAGCTCCTCGGCGAACTGCGGATCGCGGTAGTACTGCTCGTCCAATCCCAGCCCGGACTGACCGATCGAGGGGATATAGGCCGTCGAGTTCTTCTGGTCGACGCTGACCCCGATACCGATCAGCCCGCCGATCGGCAGCCGGCCCATCACCTCGGCCAGGGCCGGTTTGTCCTTCGCGTCCTCGATCTCGGCGAACATCGAGTCCAGCGGGGTCAGGCCCAGGCGTTCGATCTCGTCCAGGTTCATCCGCGCGTCGAACAGATCGCGGATCTGCTGGGCCTCGGTCCCGTCCTCCGGGTCGCTGATGCTCTCGATGATCTCCCGCAGCTGCTGCTGGGTGCGCTCACCGGCCTCGCTGAACGCGCCGTAGGAGGTCTTGTCCGGCGGCAGCTGGTATTCACGCAGCCATTTGCCGTTGACATGCCGGTACAGATCGTCCTGTGGCCGGATCGCCGGATCGGAACCGCTCATATCGACCGATACCAATTTCACCGGCTGGGCCTCCGAACAGGAAGCCAGCCATGCGGCCGCGGGTGCCAGACCGAGCGCTACCAGGAATCCGCGGCGATCGAGCACGAACCGACGATCCGATGATTTCAACGAAACCTCTCCCCGATGCGAGACCCCGCACCTCTTCTAGGCGAACCGGCCCCATGAGGCTACCGGCGCCGTCCCGCGGCGTCGCGCGGGGCGAGGCCACGGCGGACTCTACGGTCGGGATCCGGCACCCGGGGATCAGCCGGGGCCACCCGAATGCTCGCCCTGCGTTCGGTATTCGGCCCAGGGTTTCGGGGTCCCCACCACGCCGGGTTTGATCACGACAGCGTGTTCGATCATCACGGAGCCCTCCTGTCGTACCAGGCCAGGGGAGCCTTCGGGCCAGAAGGTGATGTGGGTACCTTTCGGGGCGAATACGTCGAAAACTCCGGTTCCTGCGGAATTCAATGACTGGAAAGACTGGTCGGCGGCTGGGCCCCGGGCCGGTGCACACGACATCTGGATCACATTCGCCACGACCGGTCGACCGGCCGCCTGCGTAATTATTCTGGTATGTGCTGCGCTGAAGTGTTCATTGCTCGTCAGAATTCGTCCGTAAGTTTTGCCGTCCACGCTCATCCGTGTCCACCTACTCAAATTTCCTATTAATTTCTTCTTGACCTGTATCTGATACGAGTCCGGGTTCGCATGGGCTCTGGTGAAGATCAGATTTTCGTCCGGCCAAGGTGCAGGCCATGATTTTCCGTAGGCCCACTTCGGCTTAGCAGGTAGTGGCAGAATCCGCTCGAGCAGCCTTCTCAGTGGCGTCGATCCGGATCTCCGGGTGCCTTCTGCGTACCCGGTACTTATTTTCTTGTAGCCTTCGCGCGTAAACGACAGATTCTCTTTGCTGTCGGCGATTTTTGATGGAAACCGGACGCCGACTATATTTTTGTCCGGATCGAGCACCGGAACACTACGGATCTGGTTCGAGGTGAATCGGTGCAGCCGACCGCTACGTGGGCTCTGGCCGGTGAAATACGGCGACTCCGCGTCCACTCGGCCGGGCACAGCCGGAGTCTTGGAGTCGATCGTGACGAAATTGTCGACGATCGCCCGGATGTCGTGCGCAGTTCCGGATAGACGCCGGTACAGCCCGTCGGCTGCGCCGGTACCGATTGCGCGCAACCGCTGCCCGGTTATGCGCGCGAGTTCATCGAGCCGCATCATCACGGTCTCCGGGCCCCCGCGAGGCGCCGCGAGCGGGGCACGTGTCGGGTACGAGTGCGCTGAGCATCAGCCGGAAATGATCTATCGGGCCTGCCGTAGCGCCCGGGTGTGGAGCCGGAACTGACCCGGGCTGCCCGGATTCAGCAGAATGTCGACATTGGCCGGCACGATATCGGCCAATTCGCTGCCCAGTACCGGCCACCAGCGATCCGCGTCGACTCGCCGCTTATGGACGGCCGCGGTCGCGACGGCGACACAGGGCACCCCGTCGGGGGCTGCCCCAACCAACGGTTCGTTGTATTCGTCACAACTGATCTCGACCACGGCGTCGCGCAGCGTCGGAACGATCTCGCCTCCGACATCGTCGCCCTGGGCGATTCGCCGTAGCACGGCGTCGGTCGGATCGGTCGGGGCCGCGTCGTCGGCGGGGACGTAGTTCGGATTCGGCTGGAAAGGGCCCGGTCCACCGGCCTCGTCGAGCATCCAGCCGCCGACGATCATCTCCGAAGGCGGCTGCGCGTCCGGTGCGTCGTCCTGCCAGCCTGGATCGATCAGCAGTAACCAGTTGTCCTGGCGGATCGGCCGCGGCGCCCGACCTCGGATATCCACACATCCTCCGCTCTGCTGTGCATGTCCCGGGGCATCCGATTCTTCCGGATCCGGCACAACTCACGTACCGGAACTGCTCCCGACTGTGAAGAGCGAGGAACGGATCGTGCGCGCCACCCCCGGGCCCGATTTCGGTTCTAGCTGGGGGTTCGCTATCCTTGACCGGTTGCCTGCGGGCCCGGTGCCCGCGATTCGGCCGCGAACCCCCGGTGGTTGATCGTTGGAGATCGTAGAGAACCGCTGGTAGGCGCGCGTTCGGATGGTGACAGACCATGCCCGTCGGGTCGGCAATCCGGCGTGCTTATCGTCCAGGTCGAGGAGGCTGAAGTGATTCAGCAGGAGTCGCGGCTGCGCGTCGCCGACAACACGGGTGCCAAGGAGATTCTCTGCATCCGCGTTCTCGGTGGTTCGTCGCGCCGCTATGCCGGTATCGGCGATGTCATCGTCGCCACTGTGAAAGATGCCATCCCGGGCGGCAACGTCAAACGGGGTGACGTCGTGAAGGCCGTCGTGGTGCGCACCACCAAGGAACGGCGCCGTCCGGATGGTTCCTACATCCGTTTCGACGAGAACGCCGCCGTGCTCATCAAGGCGGACAACGACCCGCGCGGCACCCGCATCTTCGGCCCGGTCGGCCGCGAGCTGCGCGACAAGAAGTTCATGAAGATCGTTTCGCTGGCCCCGGAGGTGCTCTGACATGAAGGTGCACAAGGGCGATACCGTGCTCGTCGTCTCGGGCAAGGACAAGGGTGCCAAGGGCAAGGTCATCCAGGCCTTCCCGAAGGACAACCGGATCCTGGTCGAGGGCGTGAACCGGATCAAGAAGCACGTCGCGAACTCCGCGAACCTGCGTGGCGCCTCTTCGGGCGGCATCGTGACCCAGGAAGCGCCCATCCACGTGTCCAACGTGATGGTCGTCGACTCGGACGGTAACCCGACCCGGATCGGCTACCGCACCGACGAAGAAACCGGCAAGCGGGTTCGGATCTCCCGTAAGAACGGGAAGGACATCTGATATGACCACCTCCGAGAAAGTGCAGCCCCGGCTCAAGCAGCGCTACCGCGCCGAGATCAAGGATGCGCTGAACAGCGAGTTCAACTACCCGAACGTCATGCAGATCCCCGGCGTGGTCAAGGTCGTGGTGAACATGGGTGTCGGTGACGCCGCCCGTGACGCCAAACTGATCAACGGCGCGGTCGACGACCTGGCCCTGATCACCGGCCAGAAGCCGCAGATCCGTAAGGCCACCAAATCCATCGCGCAGTTCAAACTGCGTGAGGGTATGCCGATCGGCGCGAAGGTCACCCTGCGCGGCGACCGGATGTGGGAGTTCCTGGACCGGCTGGTCTCGATCGCCCTGCCCCGTATCCGCGACTTCCGCGGTCTGTCGCCCAAGCAGTTCGACGGCAACGGCAACTACACTTTCGGCCTGAGCGAGCAGTCGATGTTCCACGAGATCGATGTGGACAAGATCGATCGCCCGCGTGGTATGGACATCACCGTTGTCACCACCGCGACCAACAACGAAGAAGGCCGTGCCCTGCTGAAGCACCTCGGCTTCCCGTTCAAGGAGAACTGAGACATGGCCAAGAAAGCACTGGTCAACAAGGCCAACCGCAAGCCGAAGTTCGCTGTCCGCGCCTACACCCGCTGCCAGCGCTGCGGCCGGCCGCACGCGGTGTACCGCAAGTTCGGCCTCTGCCGCGTGTGCCTGCGCGAAATGGCGCACCGCGGCGAGCTGCCGGGCGTGCACAAGAGCTCCTGGTGAGCTGAGCCGGGCGGTTTCGACCGACCGGTCGTCACAAGGTATCGAGAAAGACCCGGGCCTCGGCCCGGGTCTTTCTCGTGTTTCCGTATCATCGCCGCCCGATACAGGTGCCGGGCTCCGCTTCGCGACGTTCTCGCCCAGCGACCATGTGCAATGGATGCCGGGTGAGCAACCGCAACCACCAGCGCGGCAGGGAGCAGATGACGGACGACCGATCGAGCGCCGAACGGACCCAGGCATTGGCCCGGCAGGCGTTGTACGGGCGTCTACTGCACATATTGCGGCTGCTTCCGGCCGGATCGGCGCTGTCGCTGGTACACCCGGATATCCCGCAGGCCTGTCTGCACGGGGGGGCGTCCTGCCCGATACCGGCGGCGGAACGGATGGTCCCGTCGAAGTCTTCGATATCTCTTACCGGGTCATCGGTGTCGAACCGGCGGCCGCCGGTGGCTGTTTGTGAGCTCCTGGACCCGAGCCGGCAGGTTCGACGTCGGCGTCCGTATCGCTCGCGCCGTGCTACACGACTGCGGCCTCGGCGCGAAACGCCTGGTCGGTGGCGCCTGAAGGTATCCGAATGCGGGACTTTCTGCCAGACTTGCCCGATGAGTGCAGAGCCTCTCCGGCGTCGCGACGTCCACCCCGGTTGTGGAGAGGCGAGTCCTGGGTGGATTCGGCCCCGCATCCGAGGTTGACCCGGCGCGCCGAGGCGATCAATTGCGCGGCCCCGAGCTGGATCGGGTCGATATCGAACCCTTTCTGGAGAAGCGGTTTCCCGCGGTTCTCCAGGCCCGAGCGCTGGCCGAGCGCTTGGAGCGCATCGTTGCGGAGATGGGTGCGGAGATATCCGAAAAGCTCTACCGCCGAACCCTCGATGCGGTGCGAGACGGAAACCTTCGCCTCATCGGAGCCGACGCGGAACACATCCGATTGCTCCGCGCATCGGAATCGCCACGGAGCCATCCGGAACGCGATGTCCCGGATATCGGACTGCCCGGCGATCCACGACAACTTCGGGAGTTCTGGGAGGGGCTTTCCGCTGCCGACAGGGCCGAACTCTTTCGCCTTGATCCGTTCCTCGGAAACCGGAACGGGATTCCACAGGTGGACCGTGACATGTTCAACCGCCGCACATTGATCGTGCTAGGGAACAAGGCCGAGACTTTCGAAGATCGTCAGCGATACAAGGGAATTGCGAGAATGCTGGACGATGTCGGCGAGGGACAACCCCGCGTCTATCTCTCCCATCTCGACGCCGATGGGGGGCTCGCCTTCTCGTACGACAATCCGGACTTCGCCGATAACCACGCGGTATTGCTGAAACCTCTCGTACACGATGATGAGGAGCTCGGCTACGCGAGACCGACCATGCAACAGCTACGGCAGCTCGCGTTACTCGCGGCGCCCGGTGACAGAACAGCAGTGACCTATTGGGGAGCATACGACCAGCCGCGGTCGATCTTGCAGAGTATGTTCCCGCAATTCGCGCAGGACGGTGCCGCCGGAGTGCGTGAATTCCACGAAGGTCTGCGAGCGACGCACGAGCGGGCTTCGGCGCACACCACCACGATCGGACATTCCTACGGAGGTGTCCTCGCCGGCCATGCCGGTCGAGGGGGTGCCTTGGATACCGACAGCGTCCTGCTCCTCGGAAGCTGGGGAACGGGTGTGAACCGCGCCGCCGAGCTGAGACTCACCGGGGTCGCGCCCGAACGGACCGGCGAGCATGTATTCGCGACGATGGCGTCCAGTGATTTCACGAGATTGATGCCGGACACGCACGGTGTTCTTCCCACCGATCGGGCCTTCGGTGCCACGGTGTTCGACTCCGTATCCAGTATCCCCGACCAGTGGAATATCTACGACCACACGGCGGAGGCATACCTGCACTCCGCGAACTCGGCTTCGGCGAATGTGGGGCGCGTCATCACCGGACGCGGCGACCTGGTTTCCTGATCGCCCGAGGTCGAAGAGCGAACGCAGTCCGGTGTGGCAACGGTTGCCCGAACGGGCGCCGCCTTCAGTCCGATCTCACGAGGTGGATGGGGCGTACAGCTGGGGAAAGGGACCGGAACGGGCCATTTTGTGGTCGTCGTCATCGGTTTCTCGGAAGCCACTGTACTGGCACACTGGTCGGATGATCCCCGCGCGTGCCGTCTACTCGTACGCGGCTTGCCGCGACGGGCTGATACGGAGATGCGCGCGATCCGCCGGCGCCGGATCCGAAACGATTGCGGGACTGTCGTGAGGAGGTCCGAGGAAGAAGAGAACGCTTACGATTTTCTCTCACACCATCTGCATCCCGGTATTCTTCGCGCTAATGTATTGGCGAGGCGCCTGGAACGCATCGTCGAGGATATGGGTACCGGGATATCCGAAGGGCTGTATCGAAGAGCCCGTGATGCGGTCCTGAGAGAGAACTATCAATTTATTACGGCAGAGGAGGACGGCCTCCGGGTCCTGCGGGAATTGTTGCGGCAAGAACGAACTCCTCACGTATCCGTATCGCGCGTTCCGGATCTCGGTTTACCGCAGAATCCGCGGGAACTTCGGGACGTGTGGGAAGGTCTCTCCCGATCGGATAGGGAAGAATTGTTCCGGGCGGATGCTTTCCTGGGAAATCGTAACGGAATTCCTGTGACCGATCGTGACTTCTTCAACCGGCGAACTCTGCAGAATCTATGGACGCAGGCTCGTCGCGACAGTGAAGATGGTCGGACCGAGATCTACAAAGAGCTGATTCAAATGCTCAACGTCCCGTCGCGAGGGCAGCCGCCGTTCTACCTTTCCCACATCGACGATGATATGCGAGTGGCGTTTTCGCTGGATAACCCTGATATTTCCGACAACCACGTCATGCTGCTGAAACCGGCCGGGCCCGAGGATCCGGTCGGCTATGCAGATCCGAACCTTAAGCAGCTGCGTCGGATAGCCCTGGCGGTCGAACCGAAGGCCAGGACCTCGGTGACCTTCTGTGGGGTCTATGACCAACCCCATTCCATGGTGGAGTCGATATTCCCCCAGTTCGCCCAGGACGGCGCGGTGGTGACGCGCAACTTTCACGAGGGGCTACGGGCGTCGCACATCGGGTCGCCCGCGCATACAACGACTATCGGTCATTCATATGGGGGTGTCGTCGGAGGACATGCCGCCGGCGACGGGGCGACTCTGGACACCGACAATCTCCTCTTCATGGGCAACTGGGGAACCGGGGCGAACCACGTCAGCGAACTGAGCCTGCGCGGAGTCGCATCGGACCGCACCGCCGAACACGTCTTCGCGACGATGGCTCCTCGTGATTCTGTGCAACTGATGCCGAAAACACATGGCAGGTTGCCGACCGATCCCGAATTCGGTGCCAAGGTTTTCCGTTCCGAGTCTTCGCCCGGCGAGGATCGTTGGAGTCCGCATGACCATTCGACCCGCAACTACCTGAACTCCAGCAACCCGTCCGCCGGGAAAATCGGTCTTGTCATCACCGGACACGGCGACCTCGTTTCCTGACAGGCGCACCCGGGAGATACCGTGACGTAGATGATCAGGATGCCCGAATGAAGCCGGAATCCACGCAGTCGGCAGCTCGGGAACAGCTGTGTCGGTACTTGGTGCACACGCTGCGCTCGCTTCCGGCCGGGTGCACCCTGTCGCTTTCGCATCCAGAACTCCCACACGCCCATCTGCATTCGGGCGTCGCCCTGCCCGTCGATGATTCTGCTACCGAGATCGACGCCGAGTTCTTCGATATCGGGTACTGGGTCGTCCCTGTACAAACCGCGGTAGCGGGCAGCTGTTTCGATCTGATCGTGCAGTGCTGGGTTCGACTCGGATGGCCGATTCGAACCGATCGCGACAGTCCGCCGCGGGCGGCCTACACGCGCACACCCGACCACTTCGGTTTTTCTGTTCGCGAGAGCGTGGACGGATACGTGAGTTTATCGGGTTCTACCGCGCCGTTCGCAGTCGGTTCGCCGATCGGCCGGCCACTACCGGAGTTGATCGAGCATCCACTCACCTCATCGGAAACTTCTCGTTCGGCGAGGGATTCGCTCGGTAGCGCCGAGGACCGACTACCCGGCCGGGCCGAGCCTCGATAGGCTGCCGGTATCGCCGCTGTTGTTCAGATGCGAAGCAGCCCGCTGACCAACAGAAGCAGTGATTGTTGTGTCTGCGTGCGGGCGTTTTCTTTGTCTTCGGCATGAGCGACGATCAAACCTGCCTCGGACACTGCGCTGAGCAGCAGTTGGGCGAGTACCGGAACCGCTTCGGCCGTGATCGCACCCATAGCGCGGGCGCGTTCCAGTTCGGCCGTGATGAGTCCGAGCCCGTGGCGCGCTTCCATCTCGCGCCACGCCTGCCAGCCCAGTACCGCGGGCGCGTCGAACAGGGCTATTCGAACGACCTCCGGCCGCTGGCACAGCTCCAGGAAGGTGTTCAGGCCGGAGGCCAAGGAGACCAGAATGTCATCGGTGGCCGCCGTCCGAAGGGAGTTCCGGACTTCGGCGGTGATCTCGGTTTCGAGCTGTTCGAGTACCGCCAGGAAGAGACCGCGCTTATCGCCGTAGTGGTGTTGCAGCGCACCTCGGGTCACCCCGGCTTCGGTGACCAGTTGCGCCGCCGAGGTGCCGGTGTATCCGTGTTCGGCGAACAGCCGCCGTCCGGCCTGTTCGAGCATCGTCCGGGTGGTGCGGGAGCGGTCCTCCTGGCTACGGCGTGGCATGTAGCCGAGTGAACTCCAGAATTCGCCGGGCGAGCAACTCGGGCTGGTCCTCCGGTATCAGCGTGTAGGAATCGTCGATGAGTTCCGCGGTGGCGTCGGGCAGATCCCGGACGAGACGTTCGGCGAACGATACCGGGAAAAGTCTGTCCTCCGCGGCCCAGACCACCAGTACCGGCACGCGCACCGACGCGAACCGGGTCGCGGCATCCAGGGTGTAGCGGCGATGCGCATGCTGCAGAAAGCGCCGCAGATCCGCGCGAATCGCAACCGATTCTCGGCTGGGCCGCAGATACGAATCGACCGCCGCCGGCGGGATCGGGCGCTTGGTGAGCCGCCCCAGGGCCAGGGGTAGCCGCTGCACCTTCCCGAAACGCAGGACTTCGGCCATGAGGCGGACGAATCCTGGGATGCGGGCCGCTTGCGGTAGCAGGGTGAACGGCTGCGGCAGGAAGCTTTCGTAGGAGTCCACCGCGGCGAGTACGACGCGGCCGATCCGCTCCGGCCGACGGGTCAGCAGTACCTGGGTGATGGCGCCGCCGGTGTCGTTGGCGACGATGGTGACATCGGTGAGATCCAGGTGCTCCAGGAATTCGGCGATGAGATCCGCCACGCCGGTCGGGGTGAGGTCCGCATCCGGAACGGGTACGGAATGCGCGCCGAGTGGCCAGTCGGGCGTGATGCAGCGGTAGCCCGCGGCTGCCACCGGCGGGACCACGTTTCGCCACAGATCCGCATTGACGAGCAGCCCGTGCACGAAAACCACCGGTGGCCCGCTACCGGTATCGGCATAGCGGATGCTGCCGCCGCTCAGGCTCGCGATATCGCTGGGGCCGAGTTCGTTTCTCATCGCCTGTCCTTTCGATGGGGTGGTCCCTTCGATAGTTACATACATACAGAATGTATGTCTATGGTTTGTGTGCTGTCCGGTGCCGGGCCGCACGTGCGAGGCGCCGGTGTCTCCTGCCGGTATCTCGTACCGGTGACCGGCTGCGGTGGGGTGTCGTGGCGGGGGCCGAGGTGGCCACCGGGTCGTTACGCCTGTTCCGGTAGCTGTTGCGGCATAGTCGAATTCGTTCCCAATGGCGAACAGAACCGGATAAACCGGACGTGGTCGGCGTCGGTTAGTATCGGCGACTGTGAGGCATATCGCGCGAGCGCCGCAGCTGCTGCGGATGTTCGTGCTCGTTTTCGCCGCGGTGGTGCTGACGCTCGAGGTACGCGACGGCCAGATGGTCGACCCGCGCGAGACCACCTACGTCTCGCTCGTATCCGCCATCATCGCGGCGAACAACCCGGCCGGGTCCGAAACCGAGCGGCCCGGGGAAACCGGCGGACAGTCCGTGCACTGCCGCTACGCGTGCATGCGAGCCGCTGTCCCGCGCCCCCGCCTCGATGATCTGTGGCCGGTCGCGCTGATCTTCCTCGGACTCGTTGTGGGACTGCTGGAGCCCGCACGTCGCGGCGCCCGGATCGCGTTCCCGGCATCCGGTCTGTCCGCGACCGGGGGAGAAATCCTGCTACGCCTCTGCGTCTGCCGGAGGTGACAGGCCTGCGCTGTGCCGGTGGGTCGATACCCGCCGGTCGGTGAAGGCCGTCCCGGCGCCGGGCGTGCGCCTCGGACCGACCGCGGGACGCCGCTTGTCGGGCGCGCATTCGCGGATCGTAGGTGTCCGCACGGTCTGTGGCGCGTCCGGGTCGATCGCGGCCCGGCGGTCACCGCTTCGCCGTCCCGGTCGCCGCCCGTCGACCCCACGCTCGCGCTGATCCGTACTCGGTCGCCGGTGTGTGCTCACTGCCGGGCCCGGTGCCGAGAGGCGGCCTCGTCCACTCCAGAAGCGCCGGCGGATTCGGAAAGGCACTTCCGAACCCAGTGCCGGGCACCTGCAGAAAGGAACGCGCCGAACGAAAAATCCTTCTCGTTCTCGGCCGGGTCCGTCCGGCGAAACGAGAGTTCAGCCGCCCGACCACCGCGTCGGGGAAAACGCAGATCCGACCGAACAATCGACACATACCTAGGAGTTCTTCCGTGAGATTCCACCTTCCACTGACCGTCCTCGCCGCATCGGCGGGCTGTCTCGTTCTCGGTAGCGGTTCGGCTTCGGCCCTGTCCGTGGATCGATCCGAGGAAGCGGTCACCGTGAACCTCACCGATACGGAGGCCCGGGCCATCGAGGAACTGAACCTCGGGCCCGTGCTGGGCGCGCTGCCGCCCAACTTCACACCGCAGGCGAAACAGCGCCTCGGCGAGAGCATCACCGAATACGCCGGGCGCGCCGCCGAGCAGCCGGGATCGACCCTGTCGGTGATCATCGACGAGCCGATCGCGGCACCGCCGGGTATCAGCGTGACCGTCACCCGCTGACGGAAATACCGCTCGACCGGCGGATCTCGTCGCCGGTCGAGCGGCGCCCGGTCGGCCGCGTGATCGCGGGGTGGGCCGCTGACCGTCCCGGGTCCGCGAACCCGGCAATGGCTACACCCAGACCGACGCCATCGTGAACGGATGTCCGCGTAGCCCGGACCATTTGGGTTTCGCGGCGATCCACGTGTCGTCGATCGAGCTCTCGGCGAGTTCGGCCAGCTGCCAGCCGACGGCGGACGCGGCCGTCACATGGTCACTGAAGGTGTGCAGATGGGTGGATATGGCCAGCGGTTCACCGTCGGAGCCGGTGTAATGGGTGGGCATACCGGTGACCATCATGAACTGCGGATGGTAGCTGACCAGCACGAACATACCGCCCGGCGTGGCCAGTCTGCGTGCCTCGGTGTAGAAGGGGGCGAGATCGGGCAGGTGCTCGTCGATCAGGGCGGAGATCACGAGATCGTAGGCGGCGCCGGGGAATCCGGTATCCCGGGCGTCGCCGAGCGCGAGGACGGAGTGGATATCGCGGTCGCGTGCCCGCGACAGCATTTCCGCGCTGAGATCGATGCCGTCGATACGGGCCGGGCTGTGCCGGCGCAACCAGGCCGCGGTGCGCCCGGTGCCACAACCCAGGTCGGCGGCTCGCCGCGCGGCTTTCCACGCCGGGCGGCGGAGGCGTTCCAGTAGCGCGAGATCCATGAAATCGAGAACTGTCCGGTCGTAGGTGGCGGCCCAGCCGTCGTATCCGGTGGCCACATCGACGGTCCGGTAGTGGCGCCGGTCGAATTCCGCGAAGGCTGGCATGGCCATATCTTGTGAGTGGGCCCGCCCGCCGCGCAATACATTTCCGAGTCGGCGTACCGGATCAGGCGAAATGGGATTTGTAGATCTGGCCGTGCACGCCGACGGTGCGGTCCACCACCTGGGATACGGTGAAATCCGCCGCCGCGGAGAGATATGCGTAGGCGGTGGCGCGGTCCATCCCCTTCGCCTCCTCCAGAAAATCGAGCGCGTTGACGACCGCGCGGCGCATGGCGATGTTCAGATCGCTGGACTGGCCGTTCTGCGAACCGTCCGGGTCGGAGAGGCCGATGGGGATCCAGGCCTCATCGGTTTCGCCGAACGGGTACCGGTAGGCGACCTCGGGCGCGTCCCCGGAGCCGGGTTTGCAGACGGTGAGGCGGAATGTGCCGCGCAGCGAACCTTCCATCGCGGTCAGCGCGGCTTCGCCGTCGCCCATGGCCATATGGGGGTCGCCGACGTAGAACAGGGCGCCTTCGGCGAAAACCGGCAGGTAGAAAGCGGAACCGGCGCCGAGGAGCCGGATATCGATATTGCCGCCACCGCGCGTGGGCGGAATCGAATTGGCGGAAGCCGCTTTCGGGTCCGCATCCGGTGCGAAGGCCACGCCCATCATGCCCATGAAAGGCCGTAGCGGGAACCGGACCTTCGCTGCCCCGAAGGGCATGACGCCGAGGCCCGATTCGATGGCGGTGAAGGTGGAGACATTGCCGTAATCGCGCGGATCGCCGGTGGGCCGCCGGTCGGTGGCCACCGGCGGCATCACCTCGTCGAGCGAGATACCGGCCGGTGCCTCGCCGTTGGCGGTCCGGGCCAGTGCGCCCTTGCCGTGCCGGCTCGATACGATGCCGTAGGGCACCCGGGGGACCGCGCCGAGGGTCTCGATCTTCAGTACATCGCCCGGCCGGGCGTCTTCCACGAACACCGGGCCGGTGACGATATGCGGGCCGTCCTTGTCGAAATCGCGGGGGGTGCGGTCGTAGCCCTCGGCGATCGCGATCGCGTCGGCGAGCACATCGTTCTTCGCGACCCCCTTCGCACCGAAGTACGCCAACGGGTCGCGACCCTGGTCTTCCAGGATTCCCTCGTGGGAGACGGCGTCGATGGTGACGGTCTCGCCCGATTTCATCCGCAGCACCTCTTTGCTGTGGATGTTGGGCACATACCCCCAGAGCACCTGGTCCACTTCCGAACGCAGATAGTGGTCGCCGGGGATATCGCCCTGGCCGGGTTGCAGGATCGGCACACCGCCGCTGAACGGGAGCGCCGGGGCGGAAGTCGACACGGGGTTCGCGGGAGTGCCCGATGTGCAGGCGGTCGCGGTCGCCGCCGCGCTCACCGCCCCGACCGCCGCGGCCGCGCGGAGGAAACCCCGCCGGCCCAGACCGCGCACGAGGGTCTCGGCTGCTTCGCGGGCGAGGGGATCGGTCATGGGTACCTCCGGTGCTGTCTGGGCGAGCGTCCGGAAGGTATCGAGACAAAATTTCCATTCTGTTTCTTATTCGTGTCAGGGGCCGTTCACCGCCGGACTGTGCCGCAGCGCTCACCGAATCGGCCGGTGATCGCCCGCGGAGGGCCCTCGCCCGGGGGTTCGCGCGCTACATTCGGGGCATGCCGACGTCGAAGAATCCGCTCCGCCGGGTCGCGTGGCTCGTACTCGGCCTGCTGTTCGCCGGTGCGATTTCGGCGCCGGTCGCCGCGGCGGAACCGCCCGCCCGGATGGATACCTATGTCGAGGACCGGGTAGGTGCTCTCGGCACCGGCGACACCGACCGGGTACGGGCGGCCGTCGATACCCTCTACGCCGATCGTCAGGTGCGTCTCTGGGTCGTCTACGTGGGCGATTTCGCCGGTGACAGTCCCCAGGACTGGGCCGCGCAGACCGCACGGATATCCGGATTCGGCGACCGGGACCTGCTGCTCGCGGTCGCCACCGGCGATCGCGCGTACGCCTTCGACGGTGAACTGCCGAGCGGGGTGAGCGAATCCGAACTCGACCGGATCCTCGTCGACGACGTCGAACCGGCGCTGCGCGACAGCCGATGGGCCGATGCGGGTGTGGTCGCGGCGCAGGGTATCGACTCCGCGGTGGGTGGTGGCGGAGTGAGTCTCGGGCCGGTGCTGGTGATCGGCGCGCTGATCGTGCTCGCGCTGGCCGGTCTGCTCCTGTACCAGCGCTACCGGCGGCGGGCGCGTGATCGGGCCGAACTCGAGCAGGCCCGGGAGACCGACCCCACCGACCCCGCGGCACTCGCCGCGCTACCGCTGGAGGCGCTGCACGGCCGTTCGCGCGAGATGCTCGTGGAGATCGACAACGCGGTCCGGACCAGCACCGAGGAACTGGACCTCGCCCTGGGGGAATTCGGCGAAACAGCCGTGCTGCCCTTCCGTATCGCACTGGACAATGCGAAGGCCGCCGCCGCGAAAGCCTTCACGATCCGGCAACGTCTCGACGACGCCGTACCGGAAACACCCGACGAACAGCGCACGCTGCTGATCGAGCTGATCACCAGCGCCGGACACGCCGATCGCGAACTAGACGCCCGCGTCACCGAATTCGACGGTATGCGTGATCTGCTCATCAACGCGCCGTCGCGGCTCGACGCCCTGACCCGCGATATCGTCGATCTCACCGGCCGGATCCCGGCCGCGGACACCGAACTGGCCCGGTTGGCGGGCACCTATACGGCCAGTGTGCTCGAACCCATCCGCGACAATGCCACCATGGCGCGGGAGCGCATCACCTTCGCCGACGAATGTATCGGCGAGGGACGCCGGGAACTCGGGAAACCCGTGGGTGAGCAGGGTGGCGCTGTCGCCGATATCCGGGCGGCCGAAAGCGCGATCGGGCAGGCCCGCACGCTGCTCGACGCCGTCACCGGGGCGGCGGCGAATATCCAGCAGGCACGGGCCGGCCTGCCCGCCGTATTGGACGAATTGCGTGCCGACCTCGATACCGCCGCCGATCTCACCGAACACGGCGGTCCGCAACTCGCCGCGGCCGTCGCCGCCGCGCGGACCGTACTGGACAGCGCGGCGACCGCCGCCGAAACCGACCCGCTGAGCGTTTTCCACGATGCGGTGGCCGCCGACGGCGATCTGGACCGTGCGCTGGCCGCGGCCGGCGAGCGCAAACTGGCCGCCGAGGATCTGGCGCGCCGCCTGGAACAGGCTCTCGGAGACGCGGCTGCCCGGGTCCGGATGGCCACCGATTTCGTCAGTACCCGGCGTGGTGCGGTGGACGCGGTGCCGCGCACGCGGCTGTCGGAAGCTCAGCGTCACCTCGACGAGGCGGTGCGGCTGCGCACCGAGGACCCGGCCGTGGCTCTCGATCATGCCCGTTCCGCGGCCGATCTGGGCGGCCGTGCCCTACAGGAAGCACAGGCCGGCGTGCGGACTTGGGAGGCCGGCCGGCCGTCGGCGGGTGGCGCGCAGGCGGGTGCGATCCTGGGCGGCATCCTGATCGACAGCATGCTGCGTGGCGGCATGGGCGGCGGCATGGGCGGAAGACCCGGCCGCCACGGCGGCTACCGGGCCGGGTCTTTCGGTGGGTCGGGCGGTTCCCGGCGGATCAGTCGTGGTGGGCGCTTCTGATCTCAGCTGCCGGACGACCGGCTGACCGTGGGAACGAAGCGGTGCAGCAGGGCCGTTTCCGTATCCGGGTCGGTGGGCCACAGCAGCAGCTGGAGTACAGAGCGAATGAGCCAGGTGGCGGCCAGCGGGTCGTCGCGCGGGAATCCGACCAGATCGGCCGCGACCCGGATCAGGGCCGGCGATTCGGCGAAGGTCACCACAGCGCCGGGGCCGTGCTGGGAAGCCAGGAACGCCATGACGACCGGATCGGCGCGGATCTCGCTGAGCGCGACGGTGAGCGCCGTGTGAATGCGATCGGCGCCCGTGCGGTCGGTGACGGCGGCGTGGATGCGGTCGGTGATGTGGGTGGCGGCCCGGGTGAGGACGGTTTCGCGCAGATGGGTCCGGCCTCCGGTGTGCCGGTAGACGGTGGCGCGGGAGCAATGCGCGTGCCGGGCCACGGAGTCGACGTCGAGCCGGTCGAAGCCGTGGCGCGCGATGAGGTCGGCCGCCGCAGCGTAGATGTGGTCGGCTGCCGTGTCGTGCCGGGTGGCGCCCAGCAGCCAGTCCCAGTCTCTGCCCATCGTCTCAGTATGAGACGAAGGCATTGCGATTCTGTGGGTATCTGTGCAGCTGGCTCTATCCATATGAGACAAGTGGACGCCCTGATGAGCGATTGCGTGTATCGACTTCGGTCGCAGGACTTGTACCGGTGTGGTCGGGACGGTCAGCGTGGAGTTCATGCACGAATTGGGCGATCCGTATCCGTTCTACGAACGATTGCGTCGCGAGGACCCGGTCCATCGGGTGGGTGACTCGCGATTCCATCTCGTCGCGACCTGGGATCTGGTGACCGAAGCGGCAACCCGGCCCGACGATTTCTCCTCGAATCTGACCGAGACGATGATGATCCACCCCGACGGCGCGGTCACCGAGATCGCGCTCGCTCCTTTCGGCGACGCCGGGCATGTGCTGGCGACCGGTGACGATCCCGCCCATCGAGCGCATCGCAAGCTGGCGCTTCCCACACTGACCGCGGCCCGGGTCCTCGCGCTGGAACCCTTCGTCACAGCGACACTGGAGCAGGCGTGGACCGGCGGCGACCACATCGACTGGGTCGCGGCAGTGGCGCACCGGCTGCCGATGGCGGTGGTGGCTCGGCTGCTGGGTCTGTCCGACTGCGATCCCGGCACCTTGCTCTCGTGGACCTTCGCGGCTACCCAGCTGCTCGATGGAGTGGTGAGCGCTGATCAGGTCGCGGCGGCGACCGTCGCGGCCACCGAGATGGCCGGCTATCTGGCCGAATGTCTGGACTGAGCCCTTTCCCGTCCGGTACCGGGCGTACTCGGTGACCTGGCGCGGGCCGTGGCCGAGGGAACGATATCGACCGGTACGGCGGTACTGATGCTGGTGCAATTGGTCGCCGCCGGTGGCGAATCCACTGCGGCGCTGCTCGGGACCGCAGCCCGGGTGCTCGCAACACGCCCGGATCTCGCCACCGCATTACGCGCCGATCCGGAGCTGATCCCGGTTTTCGTCGACGAAGTCCTCCGGCTGGAATCGCCGTTCCGCGGGCACTACCGTCATGTCGTGGCGGATACCGCCCTCGGCGGTGTCGATCTCCCGGCCGGGTCGCATCTGTATCTGCTGTGGGGGTCGGCCAATCGCGATCCGGCCGTATTCGACGATCCGGACGAGTTCCGGTTGGACCGCCGCCGCAGTCATCTCGCCTTCGGCCGGGGTATCCACTTCTGTGTGGGTGCCGCGCTGGCCCGGCTCGAGGCCCGCGCGGCCATCGGCATGCTGCTTCGCGAGACCCGGGACTTCACCGCCGTCGATCCCGAACCCGACTGGGTGCCGAGTCATCTGGTGCGCCGGCTCGCCCGTCTCGACCTTGCGATAACTCCCGCCTGCTCGGCTGCGCTGGGTGGGATCCGCGGCCGGTACACCGGATTGTGAACGGAGAAGCCAGTTGTCGACCATCGAGGTCACCGAACCCGGTATCCGGTCGAAATCGATCGGGCGCCCAGGGATCAGAGCTCTGCTCCGGCTTGGTCGACGTAGGTGGGCCAGCGATCCCGCTCGATCCGGTGGAAACCACCGGCACCGGCAAGGAAAGCGCTGGACAGGACCACGTCCGGGCGCAGGGCGGCGAGGGTGTCCAGCGCAGTGCGCAACCCGTCCTCATCGCTGTAGCCGGGTATGTAGCCGGCGCGCCAGAGGCCGTCGTCGTAGCGGAGAAATGTGTCGCCGGTGAACAGATAGCTGCGGCCGCCGTGGCCCGGGACGAGATAGCAGGTGCTGCCCGGCGAATGCCCCGGTGTCGGGATCACTTCGATCCCGACGTCGTCCACCTTCCGTTCGGCGAGTGGCACATCGATGGGAGCGAAGGCTTCGATCTGCCCGGCCTCGGCGGCCGGGGCGTGCAGCCGGCTGCCGAACTGTTCGGATACCGCGCGCAATACGGGCCCGGCCTCGTCCTGATGACTCAGATACTGGCGTGCCACACCACCGAGTTCGGCGAGGGCTTCGAAATCACCGGTGTCGCCGGGAGAGTAGAAGAGGACATTGTCCCCGGAGGGCGGAGTCCACAGGTAGGCGTGGGTCCGCGGGCCGCCGGGGACGACGAATTCGCGGGTCTCCCACAGGTCGGGAAGTATCCGGCGCATGGTCGTGCCGGGCCGGTCGGCTTCGGTTCGAGTCGTCGAGTCGCTGGGCATGAACCGAAGCTATTACCCCAATGTTGGTTCAGGTCAAGGCCGCGTTGCCGGTGTGGTCATCGGCGATTCCACCCCTGGGCGTGACGTGATGAGCGGAACCAACTGTTCGTCGGGGTCCCATGCGCCGTGGTGGCCGGCCATCGACGATTCCAGCGGTTCACGTTCCGGGCGCACCAGCACACAGCGACCCCGGGCCACCACCACCACCTCGCCGATACGATTCGTGATCACCGGCCCGGGCGGGGTGGGGCCGAACCAGTGCTCGTCCAATGCCTGCTCACGACTCACCACCTGCGCGTGCTCGGACAGCTCGCGCTGCCAGCTGTCCAGGACATCGGGAAGTGCGGCGGGGTGGTCCAGGTAGAGATGGCGTACCCGTGCTTCGCCGGCGACGAGGCGTACCCCGTGGTGCAGCCCGTTGTGCGCGTCGAGATCGATGAAGGTGTCCGCCTGGATCATTCCGTGGTCTCCGGTCACCAGCAGGGTGCAGGTATCCGGCAGGTCGGTGAGCAGTCCGGCCGCGAAGGCGTCGATATCGCGCAGTACGGCCAGCGCCTCCGGTGATTCGGGTCCGTACAGATGCCCGGTCGAATCGAGGTCCGGGAAGTAGGCGTAGGCGAACCGCGACCCGGTACCCCGATGATCGGCGACTGCCAGGATCCCGGCCCGGACCTCGTCGAGGGTGGGGGCCGGATGCAGGGTGCCCGGGGCGCGGAAAGCGGCCCGGGTCAGCCCGGAGCGGATCTGGTATTCCGGGACCACATAGTGCACCTCCACGCCATGCGCGGCGAGGTCCTGCAGACGGCTCGGGCCCGGCTGTGCGGTTTCGGGCGGAAAGGTCTCGCGCGCGTCCTCGCCGGTCGCGGAGTCGAATCGCCAGCGCAACGGGTTGAACAACCGGACCCCGGCGGAGTCTGGTACGGCGAAGCTGTAGCCGATGATGCCGTGCGCCGAACAGGGAGCGCCCAGTGCCAGACTGGCGAGGCTGGTCGCGGTGGTTGCCGGGAACCCGGCGGTGAGCGTGGTGGAGATCCGGCCCGCCAGCGTCGGCGCTGTATCGCGGTGCCGCGCCAGCAGTTCGGCGCCGAGTCCGTCGATCAGCAGCAGCACCACATCGCGGTTGGGTTCGAGCGGTAGCGGTCCGGGCGTATTCATCCCGAACGACGCGGCGACGGACGGCAAAATATCGGCGAGTGTGTTCCGCACCACTGCAATGGTGCAGTATTCGCGGTGATTCCGGTGTGCAGCGGGCGGGACACCGCCTCCCGTTCGGGACAGCGCTCCGATACCGATGGTGACGGTGAGGTCCGGTTTCCGCCGGAATCCGGGCCGCGATGTTCCTAGCGTCTGTGCTGTGAAAACCGAATCGACCCTGGATATCCGGACTACGGTGTTGCGCGCTCCCACGGTGTGGTTCATGGCGCTCGCCGCCGCGCTCGGTACCGCGAGTATGTACCCACTGCAACCGGCGGTCGCGGAAGTTGCGGATTCCCTGCACACCTCGCCCGCGGTGATCGGTACCGCGCTGGCCTGCGGGCCGATCGGTTATCTGGTGGGGCTCGCGCTGCTGGTTCCGCTGGTCGACCGGTTCGCGCCGCGGTCGGTGGTGGCGGTGCAGTTCGCCCTGCTCGCCGCCGCGCTGGCGGCCGGCGCGGTGGCCGGATCGTCCTGGCATCTCGCGCTGGTCACCGGGCTGGTCGGCGCCGGCTCGGCGGTCGGCGCGCAATTGAGCTCGGTCGCCGGTCGTTTCGCGGAACCAGGGCGGCGGGCCACGGTACTGGGCGTGGTGACCGCGGGTATCTCGGCCGGGATCCTGGCCGGGCGGATCGGCGGCGGGTGGCTCACCGATTCGCTCGGCTGGCGCGTGATGCTGCTGGTGTTCGCGGTAGCGTGCGCCGCCGCGGCGGTCGCCGCCCGACGAGTACTGCCTGCCGCCGAAGGGCCGGCAGGTCGTGGTTACCTCGCGACCTTGCGCGGGATCCCCGGGCTGTTCGCGCGGTTCCCGGTACTGCGGGTGGCGGCCGGTCGCGGAGCCCTGTGGTTCTTCGCCTTCTGCGCGGTCTGGGCGGGACTCGCGGTGGCCCTCTCGCAACCGCCCTTCTCCTTTTCGCCCGCGCGGATCGGCCTGTTCGCCCTCGCCGGCCTCCTGGGAGTCGTCGCGACCCGGATCGCCGGAACCTGGACCGATCGGGTCGGCGCGCGCCGGGTGATCCTGGTAGGTCTCGCGCTCGCCCTCGCCGCGGTGGTGGTGCTGGGTGCGGGCTTGTCGAACACGATCGTGACGCTGGTCTGCCTCGGTCTGTTCGATGCCGGGCTCTTCGCGGCCCAGGTGGGCAACCAGAGCACGGTGCTGGCCGTCGATCCCGCTGCGCCTGCGCGGTTCAACAGCGCCTATATGGTCGTCTACTTCCTCGGGGGCAGCGCGGGTACCGGGTTCGGTGCGGTCGCGGTCGGCTGGTTCGGGTGGAGCGGCCTCGCCGCGGTCGCGGCGGGGGCGATCGCAGTGGCTGTGGCGTTCACCTGGTGGATCGGGCGGCCGGAACGGATTACGGCGACTGCGCGCAACTACTGAGCGGAGTGCGGTATCGGGCGTTGTCGGCCGGAGTGCGCGGAATGTTTACACCGGCGAATTGGTTAGATTGCATCATGCATGTTATGTGTATTATGCACATCGGTCGATCGTTCACTTATCGAGGAGCACGCTCGTGACCAAACCCGAACCCGTCGTCCGCCCCGCGGCGGTACTGGCGGTGCTCGCATTCGCCGGGATCGTGGCGTCGTTGACGCAGACCCTGGTGATGCCGTTGCTCGGGCAGCTACCGGAGATCCTGGACACCGAACCCTCGAACGCGACCTGGGTGGTGACCGCGAGCCTGCTGGCCAGCGCGGTGACGACCCCGGTCGCCGGCCGGCTCGGTGACCTCCTCGGCAAGCGGCCCGTTCTGGTGGGATCAGTGGTCCCACTCGTGATCGGCTCGGTGATCTGTGCCGTGTCCTCGTCGCTGTGGCCGATGCTGATCGGGCGTGGTCTGCAGGGGATGGGCGTGGGCCTGATCCCGGTCGGTATCGCCGCACTACGCGATCTGTTGCCGCCCGCCAAACTGGGTTCGGGTATCGCGCTGATCAGTTCGTCGCTCGGTGTGGGTGGCGCGCTCGGTCTGCCGCTGGCCGCCGCCGTCGTCGAATACAGCAGCTGGCGGTATCTGTTCTGGGGTGTCGCGGCGCTGGCCGCGGTGGCCGGTGCACTGATCTTCTTCGTCGTTCCCGCGACCCCGCCGCGGGCCGAACGCGGCCGGTTCGATGTACTGGGCGCGCTCGGCCTGGGCGCCGCGCTGGTCTGCCTGCTGCTCGCCGTGTCCAAGGGTGCGAGCTGGGGCTGGACCAGCGCCACCACGATCTCCCTGTTCGTCGCCGCGGTTGTGGTGCTGCTGCTGTGGGGTGTCTGGGAGCTGCGTTCGCGTGATCCGCTGGTCGATCTGCGGGTCACCGCCCGACCGCGGGTACTGCTGACCAACGCCGCCTCGATCGTCATCGGTATGTCGATGTTCGCGCAGGCGCTGATCTTCCCGCAGCTGCTGCAGTTGCCGGAGGCCACCGGCTACGGTCTCGGCCAGTCGATGGTCGCGATGGGTCTGTGGATGGCGCCGGGCGGGCTCATGATGATGCTGTCCTCGCCGCTGAGCGCGAAATTGTCGGCGCTGGCGGGGCCCAAGGTCACCCTGGTCTTCGGCGCGGTCATCATCGCGGCCGGTTACGGCACGTCGGTACCGCTGATGGGCAAGCCCTGGGGTCTGATGGTCGGCGCCATCATCATCAGCCTGGGTGTGGGTTTCGCCTACGGCGCCATGCCCGCGCTGATCATGAGCGCGGTACCGATCACCGAGACCTCCGCCGCCAACAGCTTCAACACCCTCATGCGTTCCATCGGCACCTCGGTGGCCTCCGCGGCCATCGGCGCGGTGCTGGCCGAGATGAGCACTGCTTTCGCCGGCGGCATCTCGGTACCCACGGAGAACGGTTTCAAGGTCGGCATCCTGATCGGCTGCGGTGTCGCGGCGGCCGCCGCTGTCATCGCACTGACCATTCCCACCGCCAAACGGGCCGCGGCGGCGGTCGCGCACTCGGATAAAGAGAAGTCCGACACGGTGCACGCGATGGCCGAAGCGGTGCCCGCCGCACCTGCCGGACTGTCGGTGGAAGCCGAACGGGTCGTGGCCGACGCCGAGGCCGGGACGCCGAACGGGGAGCGCGCACCGGCGCCCCGGCACGCCGCCCCCGAACCCGCATCGTTCGCCGCGAGGGGAACCAACGGTACGAACGGCTCGGCCGGGACTGTGCCGCAGCCGAGTGGTAGCGGTTCCATTCTGTTCGGCCGGGTGAACGATGCACGCGGTATCGCAGTGGCCGGCGCCACACTGACCCTGATCTCGCCGTCCGGGCAGCAGCTGGGCAGGGCCCTCTCGGGCCAGGACGGTTTCTACGAGCTGGCCGCCCCGGCCCCGGGCTCGTATGTGCTGATCGCTTCGGCCGAAGGCCGGCGCCCCGACGCCTCCACCGCCGTCCTCGGCAGCAACCCGGTGTCCTACGACGTCACACTCACCACCCTGGCCAGTCTCGCGGGCACGGTCGCGCGGACCGGCGACGGTAGCCCGGTGGCCGGTGCCACCGTGACCGCCCTGGACATGCGCGGCGAAGTCCTCGCCGCCGCGGAATCCGACGGTTCCGGTGTCTTCGACCTCGCGGGTCTGCCCGAAGGCGAGTTCACGATCGCGGTCAGTGCGTTCGGTTACCACCCGACCGCCGTGTCGGCGCAGGTGAGCAGCCGGGAGACCGCCCTGCTCGAGGTGCTGCTGCGCCCGGGCGTGCGAGTGGCGGGCGTGGTGCGCGGCGGCGGCCGGCCGTTGGCGGAGGCCAGGGTTACGCTCACCGATTCGCTGGGCAATGTGATCGAGACACTGGCCACCGATTCGGACGGGTCCTACGCATTCGGCAATCTCGACGGGGGCACCTACACGGTCGTCGCGACCGGCTATGCGCCGTCGACGGCGCAGATACATGTCGGGGAACACGATGTCGAGGGCCTCGATATGGAGCTGCGGGCGGAACCGCTCGCCGACTCCGCCGGCTCGGACGAAGTGGACAGCGAACGGTTCGGTGAACTGCCGGAGGTGCACCGCACCTCTCGGTGAGTCGCCGCTCCAGCGGACAACAGAGAGGGGCTCGGGTCGAAACCCGAGCCCCTCTGTCGTTTCGTGGAGGTGGACGCCGGTAGCCGGGCTCGCGCCCGGGCTACTCGCCGCCGGTACCGCGATCGATCGCCTGCGTGATCAGGCTCACGATCTGCTGTTGACCTGCGGCGAGCATGTCGAACTTGCTGCGCATCTCGAGCGTGAGCGTGTCGATTCGGCTTTCCATATGGTCCATGCGGCCACCCAGCTCACCGACAGTGCTCCGGATGCCGGTGATATCGCCCTGGATGCCGGTGATATCGCCCTGGATGCCGGAGATATCACCGTGGATGCCGCTGATATCACCCCGGATTCCGGTGATGTCTTCGCGGGTCGCATTGTGCAGCCGTAGATTCTGTTCCCGGAATTCCCGGATCTCGGCTCTGATCTCCGAGACATCCCGGTCGGCGCCCCCGGCGAGTACCCGCGCGGCGGCCGCGTCCTGCTCGGTACGCCGGACCCGTTGTTTCAGTTCCCCGATCTCCCCCTCGAGTGCGGCCACGCGCGCGTCGAGGTTCCCCTTCTCTGTCATACGGCCAGAATACCGCGGTGAGCAGGCCGTTCCGGGCCCTGATTTTGTCGTACTCGAGCCAGCTCCTACACTAGACCGGTTGCCAGGGCACTTCTGTGTCCGTGGGCGGCCCCGCGTGGGTGCCCGGGCGATGCGAACTCATCCGGCGGTGACTGCCGTCCGGACCAGCCGAATTGCTGTAGGCCCACGGCCCGCGCCCACTGGCGTGGGTGTTGTATGGGAACCGCAGCGAGAAAGGTGTCGAGGTCGAACTATGACCATGACCGATCCGATCGCAGACTTTCTGACACGTCTGCGCAACGCCAATTCGGCGTACCACGATCAGGTGAAGGCCCCGCATTCGAAGCTCAAGGCGAATATCGCCGAGATCCTGAAGCGTGAGGGTTATATCGCCGATTACCGCACCGAGGACGCGACCGTGGGCAAGAGCCTCGTCGTCGACCTCAAGTACGGCCCCAGCCGCGAGCGCAGCCTGCAGGGTCTGCGTCGCGTGTCGAAGCCGGGTCTGCGCGTGTACGCGAAATCCACCAACCTGCCCAAGGTCCTGGGCGGCCTCGGCGTGGCGATCATCTCCACGTCGACCGGCCTGCTCACCGACCGCCAGGCGGCCAAGCAGGGAGTGGGCGGGGAAGTCCTCGCCTACGTCTGGTAAGGGGAGGTACGGACAATGTCGCGTATCGGTAAAGATCCCGTCGCGGTTCCCGCGGGCGTGGAAGTGACCGTCAACGGCCAGGACGTCGCGGTGAAGGGCCCCAAGGGCCAGCTGTCGCTGACCATCGCCGAGCCGATCAGTGTCGCGCAGGAAGACGGCCGCCTGGTGGTCTCTCGCCCGGACGACGAACGTCGCAGCCGCTCGCTGCACGGCCTGACCCGGACCCTGATCGCCAATATGGTCACCGGTGTCACCCAGGGCTACGAGAAGAAGATGGAAATCTTCGGCGTCGGCTACCGCGTGCAGCAGAAGGGCAGCAACCTCGAGTTCGCCCTCGGCTACAGCCACCCGGTGCCGATCGAGGCGCCCGAGGGCATCACCTTCGCGGTGGAATCGCCCACCAAATTCTCCGTATCCGGGATCGACAAGCAGAAGGTCGGCCAGATTTCGGCGGTCATCCACGGCCTGCGCAAGCCCGACCCGTACAAGGGCAAGGGCATCCGCTACGCCGGCGAGGTCGTTCGCCGCAAGGTCGGAAAGACGGGTAAGTGATCATGGCGCAAACCGAGAATCAGAAGGCCAAGCGCATTCCGCTGGGCAAGGATGCTTCCACTCGCCGGCGGCTGTCGAAGACGCGTCGCCACTTCCGCCTGCGCAAGAAGATCGAAGGCACCACCGCGCGTCCGCGGCTGATCGTGCACCGCTCCTCGCGGCACCTGCACGTCCAGCTGATCGACGACTCCGCCGGTCGTACCCTCGCTTCGGCGTCGACCATCGAGGCCGATGTGCGCGCCCTGGAAGGCGACAAGACCGCCAAGGGCAAGAAGGTCGGCGAACTGATCGCCGAGCGCGCCAAGGCCGCCGGTGTGGAGACCGTGGTGTTCGACCGCGGTGGCCACGACTACCACGGTCGGATCGCGGCGCTCGCCGATGCCGCTCGGGAAGGCGGGTTGAAGTTCTGATGACCAACATGACTGCACATACCTGTGTGAACGGAAGGAACGTCTGATGCCGGGACGTCAGCGGCGTGACGGCGGAAACGGACCCGCCGGACAGAACACGAGCGGACCCGACGGGGGTCGCGACAACCGCCGGGGCGGCGGCGACCGCCGGGGCGGCGACCGTCGTAACGACCCGGCCGAGAAGAACCAACTCGAGCGCGTCGTCGCCATCAACCGTGTTTCCAAGGTGGTCAAGGGTGGTCGGCGCTTCAGCTTCACCGCTCTGGTCATCGTGGGCGACGGCAACGGCCTGGTCGGTGTCGGCTACGGCAAGGCCAAGGAAGTTCCCGCGGCCATCCAGAAGGGTGTCGAGGAAGCACGCAAGGGCTTCTTCCGCGTCCCGATGATCGGCTCCACCATCACCCACCCGGTGCAGGGCGAAGCGGCGGCCGGTGTCGTCATGCTGCGTCCGGCCTCCCCGGGTACCGGTGTGATCGCCGGTGGCGCCGCGCGTGCGGTGCTGGAATGCGCGGGTATCCACGACATCCTGGCCAAGTCGCTCGGAAGCGACAACGCGATCAACGTCGTGCACGCGACCGTTGCCGCGCTCAAGATGCTGCAGCGTCCCGAAGAGGTCGCGGCCCGTCGTGGTCTGCCGCTCGAGGACGTCGCTCCCGCGGGCATGCTGCGTGCCCGTGCCGGACAAGGAGTCTGACGATGGCAGATCTCAAGGTGACCCAGATCAAGAGTTCGATCGGCGCCAAGCAGAATCAGCGGGACAGCCTGCGTACCCTCGGCCTGCGGGGCATCCGCAAGTCGGTGGTCCGTGCGGACAATGCCCAGAACCGTGGGCTGATCAATGTCGTGCGCCACCTCGTAACAGTTGAGGAGGTCTGACATGACCATCAAATTGCACCATCTGCGTCCCGCTCCGGGCGCGAAGACCGATAAGACCCGGGTGGGTCGCGGTGAGGGTTCCAAGGGTAAGACCGCGGGTCGCGGCACCAAGGGCACCAAGGCGCGTAAGAACGTGCCGGCCGCCTTCGAGGGTGGCCAGATGCCCATCCACATGCGGCTGCCGAAGCTCAAGGGCTTCACCAACCCGTTCCGGGTCGAGTACCAGGTCGTGAACGTGGGCGCCATCGCCGAGCTGTTCCCCGAGGGGGGCACCATCGGTAAGGCCGAGCTGGTCGCGGCGGGCGCAGTCCGCAAGAACCAGCTCGTCAAGGTGCTCGGCGAGGGTGAGATCTCCGTCGCCGTTCAGGTCAGTGCGGACAAGTTCTCCGGCTCCGCCAAGGAGAAGATCACCGCCGCTGGTGGCACCGCCACCGAACTGGGCTGACGTTCGCCGGTTTCGACCATCGACATGGTCGGGTCAAGCGCGCAGGAGGTAGCGCAGTGTAACCACGCAGCGCTCCCGACCATGTCGAAAAGACACAGCGGCGCCGGACGAGTGCAGGCTCGTCCGGCGTCACTGTTAGAGTTCAAGTGTTGTCTGCCAAGACCCGTCATGGGTTCGGCGATTCCGACCGGGACACGCTGAAAAATTCCATGGCCTGACCATGTCGTTCGCCAGGAGGATCTGTGCTTTCCGCCTTCGTTACAGCCTTCCGGACTACGGACTTGCGGCGGAAGATTCTCTTCACGCTGGGGCTGGTCGCGTTGTACCGCCTCGGTGCCGCGCTACCGTCACCCGGGGTCGACTACAAGGCGGTCCAAGAGTGCATCGACCTTGTCTCCGGCGGTGAATCCGGCGGTATCTACCAGCTCATCAACCTGTTCTCCGGTGGTGCGCTGCTCCAGCTCTCGGTGTTCGCGATCGGCATCATGCCCTACATCACCGCGAGCATCATCGTCCAGCTGCTGACGGTCGTCATCCCGCGGTTCGAGGAACTGCGCAAGGAAGGCCAGGCCGGCCAGACCAAGATGACGCAGTACACCCGCTACCTGTCGATCGCGCTGGCGATCCTGCAGGCCACCGGTCTGGTGGCGCTGGCCGCGCGCGGTCAGCTGCTCCAGGGCTGCCAGAAGGACATCCTGGCCGATACCAGTATCTTCGGCATGATCATCATCGTCCTGGTGATGACTGCCGGTGCCGCACTGGTCATGTGGTTCGGCGAGCAGATCACCGAACGCGGTGTCGGCAACGGTATGTCGCTGCTGATCTTCTCCGGTATCGCCGCCCGTATCCCGGGTGAGGGCAAATCGATCCTGGACAGCCGCGGCGGCCTGGTCTTCGGCCTCGTCTGTGTGGCCGCGCTGCTCATCATCATGGCCGTCATCTTCGTCGAACAGGGCCAGCGCCGGATTCCGGTGCAGTACGCCAAACGCGTGGTCGGCCGGAAGATGTACGGCGGCTCGTCGACCTACCTACCGCTGAAGGTGAACCAGGCCGGCGTCATCCCGGTCATCTTCGCGTCCTCACTGCTGTATCTGCCGAACCTGATCGCCCAGCTCACCGGGTCCACTTCGGCCACCGATCCCAGCTGGTGGCAGGAGGCGATCCAGAAGTACCTGGTGAACCCCGGCAACCCGGTGTACATCGCGATCTACTTCGGCCTTATCGTTTTCTTCACCTACTTCTACGTCGCGATCACCTTCAACCCGGAGGAACGCGCCGACGAGATGAAGAAGTTCGGCGGCTTCATCCCGGGCTACCGCCCCGGTAAGCCGACGGCCGATCACCTGACCTACGTGCTGAGCCGGATCACCCTGCCCGGCTCCATCTATCTCGGTCTGGTCGCTGTACTGCCGAATCTGTTCCTCGATATCGGCTCGTCCGGTGGGGCGCAGAATCTGCCGTTCGGTGGCACCGCCGTGCTCATCATGGTGAGCGTCGGCCTGGACACCGTGAAGCAGATCGAAAGCCAACTCATGAATCGCAATTACGAAGGGTTCCTCAAGTGAGAGTCGTACTACTCGGACCGCCGGGAGCGGGCAAGGGCACTCAAGCCGTGCTGCTATCGGAGAAGCTGGGCGTACCACATATCTCTACGGGCGATCTCTTCCGCGCGAACATCAGCGAGCAGACCCCCCTCGGTCTTGAGGCCAAGCGCTACATGGACGCGGGCGAACTCGTGCCCAGCGATGTCACCAATCGCATGGTCCGGTCGCGGGTGGCCGAGCCGGACGCGGCGCGCGGTTTCGTGCTCGACGGCTACCCCCGTACCGTCGACCAGGCCGACGCGCTCGCCAAGATCCTCGACGATCTGGGCAGCGAACTCGACGCGGTGCTGTGCTTCGTGGTGTCCGAGGACACCGTGGTCGACCGGATGCTGGCTCGTGGCCGCTCCGACGACAACGAGGAGACCATCCGCACCCGGCTCCGGATCTACCGGGACGAGACCCAGCCGCTGCTGAACTACTACGACGGCCTGGTCGTCTCGGTGGACGGTGTCGGTGAGGTCGACGAGGTCAACGCGCGGGCCCTGGAGGCGTTGGGCCGTAATGCCACGACCGGTTAGTTCCACATCCGGATCGGGCGCCAATCCTTCGGCGATGGGGAGCTGACCCGCTATGGTTTTCGGCCGCAAGAGCAAGAAGGTGGTTCCGTTCCGCAGCGCCGGTGAGCTCGACGCCATGGCGGCGGCGGGCGCTGTCGTCGGCCGCGCATTGGTCGCGGTCCGCGAGGCCGCCGCACCCGGGGTTTCCACGCTCGATCTGGACCGGATCGCCGAACAGGTGATCCGGGACGCCGGGGCAGTGCCGTCCTTCAAGGGCTATCACGGCTTTCCCGCTTCGATCTGCGCCTCGGTGAACGACCGCGTGGTCCACGGGATCCCGACCGCGACCGAATTGCTGGCACCGGGGGATCTGGTGTCCATCGACTGCGGGGCGGTACTGGACGGCTGGCACGGTGATTCCGCGTGGACGTTCGGCGTGGGCGACCTGATCGAGGCCGACCGGCTGCTCAGCGAGGCATGCGAGAAATCGATGGTGGCCGGTATCGCGGCCATGGTTCCGGAGAACCGGCTCACCGATGTCTCGCATGCCATCGAACTCGGCACCCGCGCGGCCGAGGTCGAACACGGGCGGTCCTACGGCATCGTCGACGGGTACGGCGGGCACGGGATCGGGCGCGAGATGCATCTGGACCCGTTCCTGCCGAACGAGGGCGAGCCGGGTAAGGGCCCGCGGCTGGTCGTCGGCTCGGTGCTGGCCATCGAACCGATGTTGACCCTGGGCACCCATGAGACCGAGGTGCTCGACGACGACTGGACCGTGGTGACCACCGACAAGTCGCGGGCGGCGCACTGGGAGCACACCGTCGCGGTGACCGAGGACGGCCCGCGGATTCTCACTCTGCGCTCCTGATCTCATACTTCCACCATGATCGTCACGGGCCCGTCGTTGGTGAGTTCGACCGCCATCTGCGCACCGAACCGGCCACCGGCGACCGTGGCGCCGGACTGTCGCAGGGTTTCGGCGACGAGTCGGATCAGTGGTTCGGCGACCGGCCCCGGCGCCGCCGCGGACCACGAGGGACGCCGACCTTTCCGGGTGTCGGCATAGAGCGTGAACTGACTGACCAGCAGGATCGGGGCGGACAGATCCGCGGCGCTGCGCTCGCCCTCCAATATTCGCAGCCGCCAGATCTTCTCGGCCATCGCCCGCGCGGTCGCGTCGGTATCGGTGTGGGTGACTCCGACCAGTGCCAGGAGGCCGTGCCGGATACCGTCGGCGGACGGGTCGATCCGGCCGACTTCCTCGTCGCCGACACGCACCCGGGCCGAGGTTACACGCTGTAGCAGGGCTCGCATACCGGTCGATACTGCCGTCTCACCGGAATTCGATCGCGCTCGGGTGGAATGATTTCAGTGATACCCGTTGCGACGCCGTACCGGTGGAGGTTCACCGCTCTCGAGTTCTTCGCGTTGTGGACGGCGGCGACGGTGAGATCGGATTGCCGTCTTCCTTCCACTTCGCTGCCCGGACCCTGGATCGGCGGCAGTTCCGGTTCGATCTGCGGCGGGCCCGCGCCGATCTGTGTGACCGGCTGGGCGAGACCTTCGATCCAGTGCTCGACGTGCTCTCCCACCCGGATACGCCGGCCGTAGTGCGCGGCAGCGATCATCGGCGACGACGGCGAGTCGCGCGGTGTGGCGCGGTTGACGGAAGCGCGCCGTCCATGGGCCCTGTGGTCGCCTCGCTGCCGGGCGAGAGCTTCTGGCAGAGCGCCGGTTTCACGGTGATCGAGTGACCCGGTGCGGTTGTCGGATGAACTGTGGCGCAGCCGATCGAGATGCCCGCCGACGTCGCCCTGGTGCGCGGCGCGATCGATTCGATATCGGCCCGGTGGGCCGGGTCATCGAGAACGAGCGCCGTGGGGCCTGAACCCGTTCAGCGCCGCCGACCCTGCTCATCCCATTCCCGGACGGCCTGCAGTTGGCCGTGCTCGCCGAACAGGCTTTCCGCCGCGAGCCGGCCGTTGGGATGCCACCGCCGGAACACACCGTGCGGCTGTCCTCGGCAGATCTCGCCCTCGGACTTCAGTCGTCCGTCGGGCCACCATTCCCGGGAGCTACCGTGGCGCAGACCGTCGAGGTAGAACTCCTGGGACAGCAGTTGTCCGGGTACCAGTTCCTCCACCACCTCGCCGGTGAAAGGTTGTCCCGCGTACTCCAGCCGCAGATCGGCTGTCACCGAGGTCGGGTCCTCGTTCAGGTCGATTCGCCTCACCGCGGATCACCCATGGGTCCGTGCACGGGCACAGATTATCGATGCGCCGGGAAAAACGGCGCAGATGAACAGATTCGTGAACCGGTCGTGACCTGCGTACTGCAGCGAGCCCGCGGACGACCAGACGGCAGCGGATGCCTTGGCCTCGCCGGTGTTCGGGCTCAGCGGACCGGCATCAGTAGCCTGGGCGCGGGCTCGGCCCTGCCGCCCGGTGCGGGCACCCTCCTCGGCCGGTGGGATCCGGCCCAGGCGCTGTCGAGATGGTGCACATCGCCATCTCGATCCGCTCTGCGGTCCGCGCCGACCGGAATATCCGGTCGCTGTCAGCCGGAAAGCGGGAGCACGATCGGATCTCGCGCCAGCGGGATCATCGGGAAGCCTGCGGGGGCGCCCAGTATCGCGCCGTCGAACAGCCAGTCGTCGACATGCCGTTCGAAAAGCGCGCACGAAGGGCTCGGTACATCCGGATCGGCGACCCGGACCAGCCGGAAGCCGGCGCGCCGGTAGTAGGCGTGCAACTCGCTGTTGGCGGTCCACGCGTCCAGCCGTACCCAGCTCCGTTGGTGTGCCCGGGCGAGGGTGGCGGCGTGCGCGAGCAGCCGGCGGCCGACGCCGCAACCCGCGAAGCGTAGATCCACGATCAGATAGTGCACGATCAACGCGTTGCCCAGTTCCGCGTTCGTCCACAGCTCCCGGTCGGCGCGATCATTGACGGTGATCGTCCCGGCCGGTGCGCCGTCCACCTCCGCTATCCATGTTTCCCAGTCGGCTACGGCCCGGCTCACGGCGCGCGAGAAATAGTCGATCGGCAACCCGGACGCCTCGGTCGACCATTGGTCCGAACCACGGGCGGCGAGCCAGGAGGAGCGTTGCAGCCGCAGGCGGCGGATCAGATCCAGGTCATCGAGGGCGGCCGGCCGAATCTGCACGGTCATGAGCTAGAACCATATCTCGGACCGATCGGTCTGATCCAGCACGCCACGGATGACCTCGGTCCCGGCCGAATCGCCGAGTTCGTAGGCCAGCCGGTTGCTCGCCGCGATGGAACGATGCCGCGTCACCCGGGTGATGCGCTCGTGATTGGCGCCGATCCGCAGATGGTCCAGCAGTACGGTCCCAATGGCGACCCCGAGTACCGCGGCTTCTTCCGCTCCGGCCGGATGCGCGACCAGCGAATCCCGGTGCGCAGTCTCGCCGTGTCCTCGGTCGGCGAGCCGACGTGTGGTGCCCTCGGCGATATCGTGCGGTGAATCGATCCCGGTGGCCTCGGCCAGATCTCGCGGATAGAAGCTCACCTCCCACGACCACGGCTCGTTGTCCAGGTACTGCACCACGGTCCGGGCCAGCACCCACGAGGACTCCGGGACCCCCAGCCAGTGCGCGACACGCTCGTCCGCGGGTTCCATTCGGGCACTGAATTCTTTTGTCGGAACCCGGCCCGCCGCGCGTGCGATCTCCTCGAAGATATCGTGGCCGGCTCGCGGCCGATCCGGGCGTATATGGTCGGTGACGACCGATTCCAGCACTTCCCGGCTCCGCACGATGGTGCCCCGGGACGTAGCCGTATAGACAAGATTCTCGGTGACCAGTAGCTGGATCGCATTACGCGCCGTGGTGAGCGAAACCTGCATCTGCTCCGCCAATTCGGCATGACTGGGCAGGCGATCCCCCGGTTGCCACTTGCCTGCTCGTATCTCCTCGCGGAGGTGGTCCGCGATCCGCCGATACGTCGGACCGTCCGCCATCGTGCTCCTCGGGTGGTCTCCAGATAACGAAGTGTACGCTTTTCGTGATCGGGGGGGCCTGT
Source organism: Nocardia sp. NPDC001965 (assembly GCF_053594175.1). Classification (NCBI taxonomy): domain Bacteria; kingdom Bacillati; phylum Actinomycetota; class Actinomycetes; order Mycobacteriales; family Nocardiaceae; genus Nocardia; species Nocardia sp. NPDC001965. Next base: position 11,553 of record NZ_JBSFDZ010000017.1, on the reverse strand, counting down.
ATCGCTTGACAGTAGCCTTTCGCGGTTTATTGTAATCAACGTACTGACCCGGTGTTGTGCAGCTATCGAACGGCGAGGCAACCGTGACAGGTTCGGATACAACAGTCGTAATGGCTCTTCCCGGCGCCCAGCGGGGCGCTGATCCTTTGGCACAGAACGGTTCTTCCGGTCCGCTGCCGAATTCGGACTTACTGGTGCGCGCCGCGCGTGGGCACCGGGTCGTCGGGGGTCAGCTGCTCTGGTACGCCCGTGATCTGGCCGTTCTCCACGAGCGCAGATTGGTGGGCCGCGGTGGATCCATCGTCACCGATCCCGACCGCCTGGTCGAGATCGACCGGCGCCGTATGGAGCTCGTGCTGGCCATCGACGACTGGGTGGGGCGCAACGTCCCCCAGCACCGGCTCGGGGTCACCCTGCACACCGAGACCGTCGGCGCGATCATCGACCGGCTGGCCGAATCCGCGGTCCGCGCGCATCACGCGTTGATGACACTGGACGCCGACGACGAACTACTGCACAGCGCCTGGCATCACCTGGCCGAACTGGCCGATGCCTACGACGCGCTGGTGGGCGATGTACTGGCCGGAAGGCGCCGCCTGCCGGAGTGGTGACGCCCCGGGCCGGTCGCCGCCACGGCCGGCTTCGGGGTCCGCTTCCGCGAACTCGGGACGAGTGCGGGGGTTCAGCCGCCCGGATGGGGGCGGTAACTCTGCGTGAAATCGTCGGCCACTGTCGCCGCCAGCTCGACATACGCGCGCTTGGTCTGCTTCTCCAGCCGCGGCAGGTCGATCTCGGCGCCTTCGGACATATGCGGGTCGAACGGGATCATGTGCACGGCCCGGCAGCGCGACAGGAAGTACTGCCGCAACTGCTGCACATCGATATTCGGCGTACCGTCGCGCGGCGAGTTGATGACCACCACGGCGTTCTGCACCAGATGGTGGTAGCCGTGCAACGAGAGCCAGTCCAGCGTGGCCGACGCACTCTGCGCACCGTCGATCGCGGTGGGGGAGATGAGGACCAGCGAATGCGCCAGCTGTAGGACGCCCGCCATCGCCGAATGCATAAGGCCCGTACCGCAGTCGGTGAGGATGATGTTGTAGAACCGCTGCAGGATCCGGGCCACCGCGCGGTACTCGTCCTCGTTGAACGCCTCCGAAGCGGCCGGATCCCGTTCACTGGCCAGCACTTCCAGGCGGCTGGTCGCCTGCGAGGTATGCCGCCGCACATCCGAATACCGTTCGATCGACGGATCGAGCAGCAGATCCCGGACCGTCGACCGGGTCTGCAACGGAACCCGCTGCGACAGCGTGCCGAAGTCGGGATTCGCGTCCACCGCGATCACCCGGTCGCCGCGAACCGAGGCGAAGGTCGACCCGAGGCCGACGGTGGTGGTGGTCTTACCCACCCCGCCCTTGAGCGAGAGCACCGCGATCCGGTAGTCCCCGCGCACCGGTTGCCGGATCCGCGCGACCAATTCCTGTAGCCGGCGTTCCTCGGCCGACATACCCGGATTGATCCGGCCCCCCGAAGCGTGATGTACGACTTTGCGCCAGCCCTGACCGGAGGCCTTCTTCGCGCGGCGCACCGCGACATCGTCGAGGGACGGCCCGGGGCCCGGCGCGCCGAACTGTGCCGGGTTCTGCTGCCACGGCTGCGGAGGAGGTCCGCTGTGCTGTTGCGGGGGAGGTCCGCCCTGCTGCTGCGGGGGAGGTCCGCCCTGCTGCTGCGGGGACGGTGCCCCGCCCTGCTGCTGCCATCCGGGGGCGCTGCCACCCTGCTGCCGCGGTGGTGGCTGCTGCCACTGCGGGGCTGCGGGGTGGTGCTGGGCCGGGGCGGGGCCGGGCGCCTGCGGCGGCGGCCCTGGTTGCTGCCAATGCTGCTGCGGGCCGGGCGCCTGCGGACCCGGTGGTGGTGCCACGGGCGGCCGCGGTGGGTGGCCCGGGCCGGGGGAGACGGATTCGGGTGCCCGCCACTGCTGCGGATTCCCCTGGTTCGGCGGCGGCGCGGGTCGGTCCGCGCGTCTCGGATCGCCGATATCGCCGGGGTGGTCGTTGCGGGGCGGTGGCGCGCTGTGCGGTGGGTGGGTGGATTCGGTCGGACCGGACCGCGGCATCGGCGGGGTGCTCTCCGGTGCGGCGAAGGGATCGGGCGTACCGGCGGACTCGTGAAGGGGAGCGGGATCCGGAGACGTGCGGGCGGCCGGAGCCTGTTCGGCATCGTCAGAATCCGCGGGATCCGGGGTGGAAGGTGCGGTCCACTCGTCCGGGGCCGGCGGGACTGTCCGGTCCGGCGTGGCGGATTCGGGGGCAGCGTCCCGGGCGGCGGACTCGATATCCGACGGAGGCGGCAGCAGATCGGGCAACCGGCGCAGCGGCTGCTGCCGGGATTCGGGTGCCGCGGAGTTCGAGCTCTCGACGGGCGGCGGGTCCGGCAGGTCCGGCGCGGTCGGTGATCCGCCCGCACCGGCGTGCGCGTCGACGGGGGACTCGGCCGCGGGGTGCGGGGGGATCGGATGGTGTGGGCGCAGCCGGTCGAACTCGGGTGCCGGTTCGCCGGGATGGCGCACCGGCAGCTCCGCCGGCTCGACCGCCGGCGCCCGGAACGAATTCGGCGCGGCGGGCGGGAGAGCGGCTCCGGTGTCCGGACCCCATTGCGGACCCGGACCCGGGGCCGACCGGGCCGGGATCTCGGGCCGGTCGGCCGGTGGATACGGTGCCGGCGGTGCGGCCTGATCGGCTGGGCGGGCCGGGTCGGTACCGGTATGACGCGGGACCGCGGTATCCGCGGACCGCTCGTCCGGTGGGGTGGCCCACTCGTGGCGGCCGGTCGCCTCGGCCCAGTTGTTGCGCTGCGCGGGCCGGGGCCCGTTGTTGTTGGGCAGCAGTTCCCCGACGCGTTCCTCCAGGGAGGGCTGGTCCTTCTTGTTGTTCCGGAACCAGCCTTTGCCCTTCTTCTTGTCGGCGTCGGGCCGGTCGTCGCCGCGGCCGCGGCGGGAGAAGAAGCCCTCCGGGGGCTCGGGGGTCTCGGGAATGACCTCGTCCTGGGGCAGATTCTGGACCGGCGGCGGCTCGTAGTTGCGGAAATTCCCCTCGCCGACCCCGGTGACCTCGGTATCGGCCAGCCATGGCGGCAGCATGGGGAGGCCGTCGTTGCTGCGGCTCACCGGTCCCCTCCTGAATGGTCGACCTCGGACAGCGGCCAGTTTACGCGACAACTACCCTTGCACCCGGTGCCGGGGAGTCACGTTCCGACCGCGCGACGCATCGCGGAGGGTACCCCTTTTTGCCCGATCACATACCTACCGGTAAGCTGGCCAGGCGGTGTATCAAAGCGCCGCCTGTTCGTGTGCGATCGGTTGTCGTGTTCGCCGCCTGCGCACGGTGTGCCGCATCCGCGTCGCATCGCTGTGTTGCGGCCGGTCCCGCGGGCAGTACCAGGCAATCAGACCAGGTTGAGTGTAACCGGGATCGCGGAGGATATGGCGAAGAAAGACGGGGCCATCGAGGTCGAGGGGCGGGTTGTCGAGCCGTTGCCGAATGCGATGTTCCGGATCGAGCTCGAGAACGGGCACAAGGTCCTCGCGCACATCAGCGGCAAGATGCGCCAGCACTACATCCGCATCCTGCCGGAGGACCGGGTAGTCGTCGAACTCTCGCCGTACGACCTGTCCCGCGGTCGGATCGTCTACCGCTACAAGTGAACGAGTGAGCTCCGGCTCGCTCCCCGAGATTTCCCCGGTCGTGCCCGACCGGGGTCAACTGTGTCCACACCTATAGGCGTGGGCCGCTACGAAAGATTGGACGGACGTGAAGGTTCAGCCGAGCGTCAAGAAGATCTGCGAGAAGTGCAAGGTGATCCGGCGTAACGGCCGGGTCATGGTGATCTGCGACAACCTGCGGCACAAGCAGCGGCAGGGCTGACACCGGCGCCGAGCACCGAACGTAGTTCGGATTGGCACACAGAAGAACTCCCAGCTCCAGCCGCACACTGAGGATTTTTCCGGGGTGACCCGGAAGGTGTGCGCGCCTACCCCCGGAACGGAGGCCGGGGCCCCACCAGACGAGGGGACGGACAGGGAGCAGACCTCCGCAACAGTTAAGGAACCTGCCAGATGGCACGTCTCATGGGCGTCGACCTCCCGCGCGAGAAGCGCATGGAGATCGCACTGACCTACATCTACGGCGTCGGTCGTACCCGCTCCAAGGAGATCCTGGCCGCGACGGGCGTCAGCCCGGATCTGCGCTCGAAGGATCTCACCGACGAGCAGGTCACGCAGCTGCGTGACTACATCGAGGGCTCGTCCCTCAAGGTCGAAGGTGACCTGCGCCGCGAGGTCCAGGCCGATATCCGTCGCAAGATCGAGATCGGTTGCTACCAGGGCCTGCGTCACCGTCGTGGTCTCCCGGTCCACGGCCAGCGCACCAAGACCAACGCGCGCACCCGCAAGGGCCCGAAGCGCACCGTCGCCGGCAAGAAGAAGTAGGGGATAAGCGATGCCTCCGAAGTCCCGGGCCTCCGGCCCCAAGAAGAGCCAGAAGTCGCGCCGCAGGGAAAAGAAGAACGTTCCCCACGGTCACGCGCACATCAAGAGCACGTTCAACAACACGATCGTGTCCATCACCGATCCTTCCGGCAACGTCATCTCCTGGGCGTCGTCGGGCCATGTCGGGTTCAAGGGTTCGCGCAAGTCGACCCCGTTCGCCGCGCAGCTGGCCGCCGAGAACGCGGCCCGCAAGGCGCAGGAGAACGGTGTGAAGAAGGTCGACGTGTTCGTCAAGGGGCCGGGTTCCGGCCGCGAGACCGCGATCCGTTCGCTGCAGGCCGCCGGCCTGGAAGTGGGCACCATCTCCGATGTCACTCCGCAGCCGCACAACGGCTGCCGTCCGCCCAAGCGGCGTCGCGTCTAAGCGGGAAGGAAGGTAGAGCACAATGGCCCGTTACACCGGACCCATCACCCGCAAATCGCGTCGCCTGCGCGTCGACCTGGTAGGCGGTGACCAGGCTTTCGAGCGTCGCCCCTACCCGCCCGGCCAGCACGGCCGCGCGCGCATCAAGGAGAGCGAGTACCTGCTCCAGCTGCAGGAGAAGCAGAAGGCCCGCTTCTCCTACGGCGTCATGGAGCGGCAGTTCCGCCGGTACTACGAAGAGGCCAACCGCCTCAAGGGCAAGACCGGTGACAACCTGCTGCGCCTGCTCGAGACCCGGCTGGACAACGTCGTGTACCGCGCCGGTCTGGCCCGGACCCGTCGTCAGGCCCGCCAGCTCGTGAGCCACGGCCACTTCCTGGTGAACAACAAGAAGGTCAACGTGCCTTCTTTCCAGGTCACCCAGTACGACATCATCGATGTCAAGGAGAAGTCGCTGGCGACCCTGCCGTTCCAGGTGGCGCGGGAGACCGTCGGTGACCGTCCGGTCCCCGGCTGGCTCCAGGTCATCCCGGGCCGGCTGCGCATCCTGGTGCACTCGCTGCCCGAACGCGCGCAGATCGATGTACCGCTGCAGGAACAGCTGATCGTCGAGTACTACTCGAAGTAATCGGCTGCGCCGCTGGTGCGGGTCGTCGAGACGACGGCCCGCACAACCCCTAGACGAGGCGTCAAATAGCGGGCGCCCAAAACAGGAGGATTGATCCCATGCTGATTTCCCAGCGTCCGACCCTCACCGAAGAGGTCATCGCCGACAACCGGTCGAAGTTCACCATCGAACCGCTCGAGCCGGGTTTCGGGTACACCCTCGGTAACTCGCTGCGGCGCACCCTGCTGTCCTCGATCCCGGGGGCCGCGGTGACCAGCATCCGCATCGACGGCGTTCTGCACGAGTTCACCACCGTGCCCGGGGTGAAGGAGGATGTCACCGACATCATCCTGAACCTCAAGGGCCTGGTCGTGTCCTCCGAAGAGGACGAGCCGGTCACCATGTACCTGCGCAAGCAGGGCCCGGGGACCGTCACCGCCGATGACATCGTGCCGCCGTCGGGTGTCGTCGTGCACAACCCGGATATGCATATCGCCACCCTGAACGACAAGGGCAAGCTCGAGATCGAGCTCGTCGTCGAACGCGGTCGCGGTTATGTCCCGGCGGTGCAGAACAAGGCGACCGGTGCGGAAATCGGCCGGATCCCGGTGGATTCGATCTACTCGCCGGTGCTCAAGGTGACCTACAAGGTCGAGGCCACCCGTGTCGAACAGCGCACCGACTTCGACCGGCTCATCCTGGACGTGGAGACCAAGAACTCCATCAGCGCGCGGGACGCGCTCGCCTCGGCGGGCAAGACCCTGGTCGAACTGTTCGGCCTGGCCCGTGAGCTGAACGTCGAAGCCGAAGGTATCGAGATCGGCCCCTCCCCGGCCGAGGCGGATCACATCGCCTCCTTCGGGCTGCCGATCGAGGATCTGGACCTCACCGTCCGTTCCTACAACTGCCTGAAGCGCGAGGGTGTGCACACCGTCGGCGAGCTGGTGGCGCGTACCGAATCGGATCTGCTGGATATCCGCAACTTCGGTCAGAAGTCCATCGACGAGGTCAAGGTCAAGCTGCACGCGCTGGGCCTCTCGCTCAAGGACAGCCCCGCCTCGTTCGATCCGTCGAGCGTGGTCGGCTATGACGCGAGCACCGGAACCTGGTCCGACAGCGGCACTTTCAGCGATAACGACGGCGGCGAGCAGGACTACGCCGAAACCGAACAGCTCTAGGCAGTCGGGGTAGGCGCCCCGGACCGGCCTTTATCAAGGAGAACCTACAATGCCCAAGCCCAAGAAGGGTGCTCGCTTCGGCGGGTCGGCGTCGCACCAGAAGGCGATTTTCGCCAATCTGGCCACGGCGCTCTTCGAGCACGGTCGGATCACGACCACCGAGGCCAAGGCCAAGGCGCTGCGCCCCTACGCCGAGAAACTGGTCACCAAGGCCAAGGCCGGTACGCTGGCCGACCGCCGCGAGGTACTCAAGGTGATCCGGAACAAGGACGTCGTCCACGATCTCTTCGCCGAGATCGGGCCGTCGTTCGAGGGCCGCAGCGGCGGCTACACCCGGATCGTCAAGACCCTGCCGCGTAAGGGCGACAACGCCCCGATGGCGATCATCGAGCTGGTCCGGGAACAGACCGTGACCAACGAAGCCGATCGCGCCCGCCGGGTCGCCGCGTCGCAGAAGGTCGAGGAGAAGGCCTCCGAGACCGAGACCGAGACCGAGACCGAGACCGAGACCGAGACCGAAGCCGAGGCCCCCGAGGCTCCGGCCGAGGAAGCCGCGGCCGACGAGAAGGCCGACGACAAGGCGTAATTCGTCTGCCGGGGGCGCGCCCGCCGCGCCCGGCGGTTCGTCGACGAGCCCGCCGCCCGCTATGGGTGTGCGGGCTCGTCCCGTATCCGGAGGATTTCCAGGTGAGCGCATACGAGCCGCGGCGATCGCCCGACCCCGGCGCACACGAGCCGACGGTCTTCCCGCACACCGGGAGAACGGCCGGGGCGGCCGGGTTCGCGAACGAATCGCGACCGGAGACCGTGAGTGAACCCGCGGTGGCCCCGGAAACCGGTCGGATCCGGTTGGATATCTCCTACGACGGCACCGATTTCGTGGGCTGGGCACGCCAGCCCGGGCTGCGCACCGTACAGGGTGTGCTCGAGGAATCGCTGGCGAAGGTGCTGCGCGCACCGGTGCAATTGACCGTTGCCGGCCGCACCGACGCCGGGGTGCACGCCGAAGGACAGGTCGCGCATTTCGACACCGTGGCGGAGATCGACGCGGACAAGCTGGTGCACCGGATGGCCAAATTCTTGCCCAGGGATGTGCGGATCACCGGCGTGCGCACCGTGCCCACCGAATTCGACGCCCGCTTCTCGGCGATCCGCCGCCACTATGTCTACCGGCTCACCACGGCACCCTACGGAGCCGATCCACTCACCACCCGCAGTGTGGTGGGTTGCCGGACGGTCGATCTCGAGGCCATGCGCGCGGCGTCGCGCGCGCTGCTGGGACTACACGATTTCGCTGCCTTCTGCCGCCGCCGGGAAGGCGCCACGACCGTTCGCGAACTCCAGCGCTACGACTGGGTGCGGTCGGGCGACCGGCTGGACGCCTACGTGAGCGCCGACGCGTTCTGCTGGTCGATGGTGCGCAGCCTGGTCGGCGCGGTACTGGCGGTGGGGGAGGGACGGCGGACACCCGAATGGGTCGCGGGCCTGCTCGCGGAACGAAGCCGCTCCAGTTCGGTGACGGTGGCACCGGCCCACGGCCTGAGCCTGATCGCGGTCGATTACCCGGCCGAATCGGAATTGGCCGCCCGCAACGCACAGACCCGGGAAATGCGGTCGATCCCGACCGGAGACTGTTGTTCTTGACGCGCCGCCTTCGGCGTCGCGGGCGGGGGCTTGTTCATTTGCCCCGCGGGGCGGGCCCTTGTGACCCCGCCTCGGTGGGTGGGCGCCGCCTTCGGAGTCGGGGGAGGGCTCGTGGCTCGGGTTCATCTCGGCGATCGGTCGCTGCGCGCTTTTGTTTGTTGTTCGGGGAGTTTCGCGTCCGGTGAAGGGGGCTACCTGTCAGCGATTGTGTTGGTTCGGAAGATTTTCGCCGACAGTGGGTTCGATTCCCGGTGTCGGATTGTGCGCGTCCGCATCCGTTCACGTCGTCGGCCCGGCCGGGTGGGTGGGGGCGGATCGCGGGGATAGGGTCGGGGCAGGAATAGGTCCCCTCGACGACAAGGTTGCGGTAGTTATGACGATCGATCTCGGACGATACGGCGTATGGCGCTACTACAAACTTTTCACCCCGGAAGCGGCGGCCGAACTCGAGCGGCTGGGCTACGGCGCACTGTGGCTCGGTGGCTCGCCGACTCCCGACCTCCCGGTTGTGGAGGATCTGCTGGCGGCGACCGGCACGCTGAAGGTGGGCACCAGCATCGTCAATATCTGGACCGCGCCGGCCGACGCGGTCGCCGAATCCTTCCACCGGATCGAGCAGCGGTTCCCGGGGCGCTTCGTGCTCGGTATCGGCTGCGGGCACCCCGAAGCCGATAAGCCCTACCGTTCCCCCTATGAAGCGCTGGTCGAATACCTCGACGCGCTGGACGCCGCCGGAGTCCCGGTATCCGGCCGGATGCTCGCGGCGCTCGGGCCCAAGGTCCTGAAGCTGGCGGCGGACCGTACCGCGGGTGCCCTGCCGTACCTCACCACACCGGAACACACCGCGCAGGCCCGGGAGATCATCGGCGACGCCCTGCTGGTTCCCGAACAGAAACTGGTCGTCGACACCGACCCCGAGGCCGCCCGGGCCACCGGACGCACCGTGGTGGAGATGTACCTCGGCCTGCGGAACTACACCACCAACCTCCGGCGCCTCGGCTATACGGACGCCGATATCGCGAAACCGGGTAGTGATCGGCTGCTCGACGCGCTGGCCGTGCACGGTTCCGCCGAGCAGGTCGCCGAGCAGGTCCGCGGCCATATCGAGGCGGGCGCCGACCATCTGGCCCTGCAGCCCCTGAACACGGACTATCTGGCCACGTTGCGCGAGCTGGCGCCACTGCTCACGAAGCAGGCCTGATCCGGCGGTGGGCCACTCGCCGGGCGAGAGGCCCACCGGGGCCGGGCTCAGGAACGAACGAGTCGCGCGATCGCGTCGGTGGCTTCCTTGATCTTGGCCTCGGCTTCCGGGCCACCGGCGACCGCGGCGTCGACGACGCAGTGGCTGATATGGTCCTCGAGCAGTCCCATCGCGACGGCCTGCAACGCCTTGGTCATGGCGGAGACCTGGGTGAGGATATCGATGCAGTACTTCTCCTCCTCCACCATCCGCTGCAGGCCGCGCGCCTGGCCCTCGATCCGGCGCAGCCGTTTGAGATAGTCGTCCTTGGCGGTTATGTAGCCGTGGCCCGCGTGATCGTGGGCGGTGTGGCCGGTGGCCGTCTCGTCGGCGGATCCCGCCGGGGTGGATGTGGAAGTCACCGATTGTCTCCTCTGCGCCGGTCGAGAGGACCGTTGATACCCCCCTAGGGTACATGTCCGGGCGGGGCTTGTCAGGTACGGGTCCTCGCCCGTGCGCCCGAGGACCGCACGCGGAACAATCGAGACCATGACTTCCCAGGATCGGCCCGCGCTGGCCGTCATCGGCGGTAGTGGATTCTACGATTTCTTCGACGGCGCGATCGACGCGGTCACAGTACGAACCCCCTACGGAGACCCGAGCGCCCCGATCGCCGTGGGCGAGGTGGAAGGTCGTCCGGTCGCCTTCCTGCCGCGCCACGGAACCCGCCACGAATACTCCCCGCACACCGTGCCCTACCAGGCCAATATGTGGGCCCTGCGCTCGATCGGCGTGCGCCGGATCTACGCGCCCTGCGCCGTCGGCAGCCTCCGGCCGGACTGGGGACCGGGCGCTGTCGTCATTCCCGACCAACTCGTCGACCGCACCTCCGGCCGCGCACAGACCTATTTCGACGGCAACGGTATCCATGTCTCCTTCGCCGACCCGTACTGCGCGGACCTGCGCGCCACAGCGATGAAATCCGCCGACAGCGCCGTGCACGTCCACCCGCACGGCACGATGGCCGTCATCCAGGGTCCGCGCTTCTCCACCCGGGCCGAGAGCCGATGGTTCGCGGCCCAAGGCTGGGAACTGGTCAATATGACCGGCTACCCCGAAGCGGTCCTCGCCCGCGAACTGGAGATGTGTTACGCGGCGATCGCCCTGGTCACAGACCTGGACGCGGGTGTCACGGAAGGGGAAGGGGTCCGGGCCGCCGATGTGTTCGCCGAGTTCGAACGCAATATCGGACCGTTCAAGGAACTCGTCCGCAGCGCCGTCGCCGCGATCGCCGATACCGGCACCTGCGAACACTGCCGGGTCCACGCCGGCGTCGCGCTGCCGTTCGAACTGCCCTGAACCGCTCCCACCGGCCCGCCCGCCCGCGGGATAGTCTCGTCCGGTGGATACGCCCCTGCGCCTGGAGGTGATCGTCGCCAGCGTCCGGCCCGAACGGTTCGCACCGGTGGTCGCCGACTGGTTCGTGCGCACCGCGCGCGACCGGCCCGAATTCGATACCGGCGTGATCGATCTGCTGGACACCCCACTGCCGCTCGGCCTCACCGAATCCGCGGCCACCGCCGGATTCCGGGAACGACTGGCCGCCGCGGACGCCTTCGCGGTGGTGACCTCGGAATACAACCACGGCTACCCGGCATCGGTGAAAACCGCCTTCGACAGCGCGAAACACGAATGGCGGGCCAAGCCGGTCGGTTTCGTCTCCTACGGCGGACTCTCGGGCGGACTCCGCGCGGTGGAACAACTTCGCCAGGTGGTCGCCGAGATCCATATGGTCTCGGTACGAGAATCGGTCAGCTTCCACCGCGCACGTAAACAGTTCGACACCGCGGGCAACACCGGCGACGGCGCCGCCATCGACGCCGCGGACCGGATGCTCACCCAGCTCGCCTGGTGGGGACGGTCGTTACGCGACGCACGAGCCACCCACCCCTACCCGGGCTGAATTGATTGCGGCGCCTGCGGCGCCGCGGGGTCGAGGCCCCAGAGGTCCCGCCGTTGCGCCCTCGAGACTCG